>JADGBW010000043.1 GCA_015231305.1 Magnetococcales bacterium
TCACAACAAAAAAGAGAAACACTCATGCCTTTACCATCCCTTATTTATGTAGCTGATCCCATGTGTTCTTGGTGCTGGGGGTTTTCTTGTTCTATTGATGCTTTGCGTAAGCATTTAGTAGATGAAGTTTCTATACAGATGGTTATGGGTGGGTTAAGAGCAGGTAATACCCAGATAATGGATGAAAAATTGCGGGATTATGTATTAAGCCATTGGGTAAATGTGCATAAGGCTAGTGGTCAGCCTTTTAATTTTGTTTTTAACATGCCGCAGGGCTTTATCTACGATACCGAGCCAGCCTGCCGAGCTATAAAAACAGCAGATAATATGGCTCCATCTCTTAGCTCTGATATGGCTTTTTGTTTAATGGAGCATATCCAAAGAGAATTTTATGAATTTAATAAAGATGTAACCAATACAGATGTCCTGCAAAAAGCTGCTCAGGATTGTGGGTTAGATGGGGCAACATTTTTAAATTTGTTTTTATCAAATTCCATTAAACAAACTTGTAAAGCAGATTTTTTACGGGCAAGAGAGCTAACAGTAACTGGTTTTCCTACATTAATAGGAGAATACAGCGGGCAATTTACAACATTAGCCCCAGGTTATATGTCTGCTAAGCAGCTAATAGAAGTTGTAGATAATTGGTTAAATAAAATTAAGCAAAAACCTGCATAGCTAAAATGATGATCCTGGCTGTTTTAAAAACTCCTCCTCTTCTTTGCTGGACACCCGGCCTAAAATTTTGTTTCTGTGTGGAAATCGCCCAAAACGCTGAATGATTTTTAGATGATCAATAGCCCAAGTTAAGCCGTTTGTATTGCCGCTTTTTTCAAATAAAGCCACACACTGTTGTTGGTCTTCTAAATTTTCGCTGTGTTCAAGAGGTAGAAAAAAAAATGTTTGCATAACAGGGTGGACTTGGTTATGAAAACCTGCATTTATAGCGTTTTTAGCAATGGTTAAAGCTTGAGGGTCTGCTGCAAATGCTTTGGGGCTGTTACGGAACATATTACGAGAGAACTGGTCGAGAATAATAATAAGTGCCAAAGCACCTTCGGGGCTTGTTAACCAGTCATCAAGCTTTCCGCTGCACGCTTGTTGGTGTAACGTTGAAAATTTATTGCGAATTTCTGCATCAAATTCATCAGATTTTTTAAACCATTCAATGCGGAAGTTGCCAAAAATATCACTATCTCGTTCTCCAAACCAGAAAGTAATTATTTGTTCTATTGAGTTCATTATATTTCCTTTAAATTTTAAAAAGGACGAAACGGCAAGCCTTTAAAAATCCAGTTTAAATCTATTTTATAAATATAGTACTGTTTAGTTAAATATATGATAACAAAATTATTAAAAAAAAGTTGAAAAATTGATAATGTTTTGTTGATTAAGTGAATTTTGGGGTAATATCTAACATCACACCCTCACCCATAAATGCTTGAAATAAGTTTAAGCAATTAATATTACGAAACGAGTTGAAAATGAGTAAAATATTGTGAAAGTTGAAAGTCAACCACCAATAACAGTTGAAAAAGCCTATTTGGAAGCTGTTAACCATTTTTATGCTCAACGTTACAATGAAGCGGACAAGCTGTGTACAGCTATCCTTCAGAAAATGCCAGATCACATAGAAGCTTTAAACTTGCTAGGTGTTATAGCTCAAAAAGTTAACCGTTATGATTTAGCTGTTGATCTTTTTCGAAAGATAATAGAAATAAACCCTAATATTGCCAGTGCATATAACAACCTAGGAGCTGCATATAAAGAGCAAGGTAAGCTTGAAAAAGCTAGTTTTAACTTTACAAAGTCTATAACTATAAAGCCAGACTATGATGAAGCTCATAGTAACCTTGCTAATGTGCTTTTTGAGCAGGGCAAACTGGAAGAAGCAGTTGAAAGTTGTGAGGCATCCATAGCACTTAATGTAAACTGTGCTAGTGCATATTTTAACCTTGGCAATGTAAAAAATGAACAAGGTAAAACAGATATAGCAATTGTTAACTATCAAAAAGCTATTGCTATTAATCCTAATTATGCAGATGCTCTATTTAACCTCGGTGCTGTATTTCAAAAAGATAAAAAAACTCTTGAAGCAACTCAGTGTTTTAAAAAAGTAATATCAATTAACCCAAGCTTTGCAAATGCGCACTTCTCACTAGCAGGTGTTTTATATGAAGCAGGGGAGATAGACGGGTCAGTTGCCAGCTATAAAAAGACAATTAAAATTAAACCAGATTATGAAGAAGCTTATTTGAATTTAGGTGCAATATTAAATTGGCAAATAAAGCTAGAAGAGGCTGCTGATTGTTACAAAAAAGCAATTTTATTAAAACCAAAAGACCCTGCTGCTTATAGTTGTCTGTTTTTATGTTCCCAATACATGTTTAATCAAACTCAAGAAAATTTATTTCTGATGCATAAAGAGTTTGCCAACGTTGCAGACAATAATTTAATAGTTAATAAAAAAAGTCGCAATATTGATGTTTCTATAAAGCGCAAATTACAAATAGGTTTAGTCTCTCCTGACCTTGGGTTTCACCCAATCGGTTATTTTATGACTGGTTTTTTTAAATATTATTCTCGTAAAGAGTTAGAGATAACCTGTTATGCAGACCATAAAAATGATGAGTTGACCCAGCTATTAAAGAGCCACTGTGATAACTGGGTTGCAACGGATGATATAAGCAGTGATGAGCTTGCTAAGGTAATTGCTAGGGATAATATTGATATATTGATTGATCTTGCGGGCCATACAATTAACAACAGGTTGAGTACCTTTGCAAAAAAACCAGCACCAATTCAAATGAGCTGGGCAGGTTATGTAGGTACTACTGGATTACCAACTATGGACTGGCTTATTGCAGATAAACATTATGTACCCGAGGATGAAGATAAGTTTTATACTGAAAAAATTTTAAGACTGCCTGATTCATGGGTATGTTATACACCACCTTGGTATGTCCCCGATATTGCAAGGGAACAACCCCAAACTACAGATATTGATAATAAACAGTTTATTTTGGGATGTTTTGCTAACCCAGCAAAAATTAATGCTGATATGGCTAGTGTATGGGCAAAAATTTTACTTAAACATCCAACAGCCAAGCTGCTATTGATGTACGATAAAATGGATGATGCCTGGAACATAAAACGAGTTAAAAACTTTTTTATAAATGAAGGAGTTGAACAAGATAGAGTCATTATTGAGGGAAAGAGGCCTCACAGGGATTTTTTAGCAAGGTATAACTCAGTTGATTTAGCACTAGATACTTTGCCCTATTCAGGAGGGCTAACAACTATGGAGGCTCTTTTAATGGGGGTTGTGGTTGTCACAACGCCGGGCAGTACATTTGCAGGTCGTCATGCTAAAAGTATACTTTATGCTGTAGGGCTTAAAGAGCTGGTAGCAGAAAATTTAGATGAGTATGTTAAACTTGTAAGCAAGCTTATAGATGATCCACAAAGATTACAAAAACTTCGGCAGGGGCTTAGGGAACGATTTTTACAATCTCCTTTGTGTGATGGACAAAAGTTTAGTAACGATTTTACCCATGAGTTACGATTAATTTGGAAAAAATGGTGTGAAAACAACTCATAGTATAATTAATGCATGTCTTACTGCTAAATATAGGTTTAACCAAGAAACGACAACTGTTGCTACATACCTGACGCAAACTTATTGTTTCCTTATTATTTCATAAGAACGCCTTATCACCAATAACTGAGCAGTAATGTACTGTTTATACACAAGGTAATACAATATTTTATGGCTTTCTAACACCGCAAATTGCTTGATTTAGTTTAAACCTCTTCTACACCGTGTTCTTTTGCTAGACACTGACCATGGTCGCCAAGGGCTTTAAGAATTTTGCATTGGTCAACTCTATCAACTTTGCAGCCGTTAATAATTCTTTTTAACTCCTTGCGCAAACCTTCTAAATTCTTGATTTTTTCTTCTACTTCAACAAGGTGTACTTGGGCTATTTCATCCACTTCACTACACGATTTTTTGCTATCACCAGCTAAATGCAGAAGCTTGCGAATTTGATCAAGTGAGAACCCCAATGCTCGACAATGACGGATAAACACCAGCCTGTCTAAATGGTCTGGCAGATAAACCCTCTGGTTGCCTGCCGAGCGTAAAGGTTTTGGCAAAAGTCCTATCTGTTCGTAATAACGAATTGTTTGAACTTTGCAACTACTGGCTTTGGCAAGTTGTCCAATTAATATTGTGTTCGTCACTCTTTTTTCCTTGCAGCTATAGTTACTAGAGGTTGTAGGTTTAGATGTAACACAAATTGGAGAATAAGGAAAATTATGGGCTAAACCTAGAAACAACAGTCATCACCATGTACCTGACAATAGTTTATTAACTCACAAGGCGTATCAAAGGTAAGTCTTGTTACTAAAAAGGTGGCTGTGATTTTCAATGATACACAAGATAAAGTAATATACGCTATTTACGTAACACCAACTGTTTTGTCTAGGTTTAACACTCTATAACAACAGGTTTGTAAATTTTTCTCCTCTGGTTGAGTAATTTTTTAAGTGATTAGGAGTTGATTGAATGTCGGATTTTTTTAATGTTTTTCTTGACCTTACCTTAGATACAGCCCCTTGGTTATTATTGGGTTTAATTGCAACTGGCTTGGTTAAGGCTTGGATACCAGAATCAGCAGTATCTCGTTGGATTGGCGGACGAGGGATTTTACCAATTATACGTGGGGCTTTAATTGGTGCACCTCTGCCGCTATGTTCATGTGGTGTTATTCCTATGGCGGTAGGTTTGCGGCGTAATGGAGCCTCAAAACCTGCCACTGTCTCTTTTTTAGTTGCTACACCTGAAACAGGAGTAGATTCCATAGCCTTATCATGGGTAATGTTAGGGCCGTTTCTTACTATCATACGACCAATTACAGCAATTGTTAGTGCTGTTATGTCTGGTGTTTTGGTTATGTTTGCCACTGCTGAAGAGGAGGAGAGTGTCAGGAGTGCAACCCAACAAAAAAAAGCATCGGCATCTTCTTGCTCAAACTCTGCAAGTTCTTGTTGTAGTTCATCTGCTAAAAAAGCTAAACAAAAAAAGCAATCAGCATGGGCAAATTTATTGGCTGGTCTTAAATATGCTATGCGCAATGTATGGGACGATCTAGCTGGTTGGTTGGTTGGTGGTCTGGTTGTTACAGCTCTGGTTATGACATTTATTCCTGTTGGCGAGCTTAATAGCTATATGGAGAGTGGTTGGCTGGCAATGTTTATTATGGTGTTAGCAAGTGTACCTGTTTATGTCTGTGCCACGGCATCTACACCTATTGCAGCTGCTATGTTATATGCTGGTTTAACACCTGGTATGGCTTTAGCTTTCATGATAGCCGGGCCTGCTACTAATTTAGTAACTCTGGGTATCGTAAAAAAAGAGCTGGGTTTAAAAACCTTGTTAGCTTATTTGGCTGGTATTGTAGGCAGCGCTATGTCCCTTGGTTTTATGGCAGATTTAATCGTACAAAACTGGGGGTTTTACTCTGAGCCATTGTTGCTAAAAACTCAACAAGAGTGGTTACCAATGTGGCTTGCTTGGGGGTCTGTTTTATTTCTCTTAGCCCTCTCACTGCTCTCTTTCTATCGGAAAATGACAACACTAACATCGTCACCTAAAGGTGATGTTGCTATGCAAACTTAATATATTGTAATTAAATGGTTATTTAACTTTATTAACTGTAGTAGCTAGCTCTCTCATCTAATCTATACAGCCCCATAATTTGGGAGCTAGCTACTGTAGTTCTTAAGGTTATTGATGGCTAATGTTGGTTGTTTTTGCTAAAGCCTTAAAATAATGGAACTATCATAGCTTCTATGACGGTATAAATTTTATGAGCTATAGTTAAAAAATTAATTTTAACCTTGTTTAGCTACACCATATACTGATTTGTTGATTCTACCAGCAAAAACAGTTACTGCACTGCCACCAAGCAACACTCTGTCTCCTGCTAGTTTTATTTTTACAAGTCCTCCTCGAGCTGAAGCTTGAAACCCGGTTAAATTTTTCTTGCCAAGTTGTTCTCCCCAATAAGGACCAAGAGCGCAATGGGCAGAGCCAGTTACAGGGTCTTCGTCAATACCATAAGCAGGGGCAAAAAAACGGGAAACAAAGTCATAGTCCTTGTCTTGTGCCTGGGCTGTAACCATTACACCACGCATGGGAACATGGCACAATTTGGTCATATCAGGAGCCAAGTTGAGGATTGTATCTTCAGATGCAACTTGCAATAAATAATCTAAACTATTTTTACCAACAAATTCAGGTTTAACCGATAATGCTTCTGCCAAACCTTGGGGACACTCTGTTTTAATTATAGGTATTGATGGAAAATCCATCTCTATTACATCCATAGCTTTTTTAACAGTTAACAGGCCGCTGCGGGTATGGAATAGTGCTGGTTGGTCTGGTGGTAAAATATTTTGTTCCCACAGTAGATGAGCAGTTGCTAAAGTAGCATGACCACATAGGTCTACCTCTTTTGTGGGGGTAAACCAGCGCAGATCAAAGTTGTTACCATTTTTATTAATAAATGCAGTTTCACTCAAATTCATCTGTGCTGCAAACTGTTGCATCCAGGCTGTATCTTGTCTATCTGGGAACAAGCATACAGCAGCAGGGTTGCCAGAAAATGGAGTAGAGGAAAAAGCATCTACTTGAAATATATTTGGTGATAATGTTGTACTTTTTTTCATAAAACTTAGCCTTACCTTCAGCAGCCAACAAGCCTACAAACCTATATGGAGCAATTTTTGCCAACCAAGCCATTTTTAACAAAGTATGTAACTAAAAATCTAGTGATTGCCTTAAACCTATGTATGTTAGCTCAGAAAGCTGTGGTAAATACCATAACTTTTTAGTCATAATCAGCTTGTCTGTTGTTATGACCGTCATGGTTAGTATTTTATTAATATCAGCTTTGATGGTTGCTGTTCATCATATTTCAAAGGATAATCAAAACAAGAAAATTACATAGCACAATATGTATACGGAATTTGTTCGCTCATTGCTGTTAATAATATGGTAGATAATTAAATGGACTCAGATAGCCTTTTCCCCATTATTGGTTTTAAGAACACTGTATTTTTAAAACCGTTAATTAAAAAATCTGAGGTGGCTAATGTAATTGCTGGAGACTATAGCTATTACAGCGATTTTAATGACCCTACTCAGTTTTTAGAGAAAAACGTCCTATATAATTTTGGTTTCTCAGGGGCAAAATTATTAATTGGTAAATTCTGCGCACTAGCCCATGGTGTTCAATTTATAATGCCAGATGCCAACCATTCTACATCTGGGGCAACTGCGTATCCGTTTGCTGTATTTGGGGAGGAGTGGAGGGGAAAATTGCCAATAACTAACTATCCATTTACCCATTGTGGAGATACAGTAATAGGCAATGATGTTTGGATTGGAATGGATGCCACTATCATGCCGGGGGTGACAATTGGTGATGGAGCAATAATAGGTGCAAAATCTGTAGTATCAAAAGATGTAGCTCCATATACAGTGGTGGCTGGCAACCCTGCTAAAAAAGTTAAAAATCGTTTTAATGAAGAGACCACAAGCTTGCTTAAATCCCTTGCATGGTGGGACTGGCCCCAAGATCACATCACTGTGATGATCCCAGATTTGGTTCATGGCAATTTTACAGCCCTTAAAACATATGCCAATAATAATGGCTTACTTTTAAAGTTTAGCAAATGATTGAAACCCATAGCTTGCTCCTTAGAAAATGGAAAAAAAGTGATTTAGACCCATTTGCAGCAATGAACAGATGCAAGCATGTATCTGAATATTTACCTAAACCCCTAAGCAGGGAAGAGTCCGACGAATTTGCAGAAAAAATAATTTCCCGTTTTGCAGAAGATGGATTAGGGCTTTTTGCTGTAGAGAGAAAAGACAATGGAGAGTTTATAGGTTTTAATGGCCTTAATATTCCTAGGTTCAGTGCGCATTTTATGCCTGCTATAGAGATAGGTTGGAGAATATCATATAAAAATTGGGGGCAGGGGTTTGCAACCCAATCTGCTAAAGCAGTATGCAGTTATGCCTTTAACAGTTTAAATGTAAAAGAAATAGTAGCTTTTACTACTCTAGCCAATGTTAGGTCTCGTCGGGTAATGGAAAAAATAGGTATGACACATAATCCCAAAGACGATTTTGACCATCCCAACTTACTGAACGACGATCAATTAAAAAGACATGTTTTATATAGATTGCTGAAAAAATAATAATTTAATTTCTAGGGTAGGTGCTTAACGTATTTGTAAAAACTGTGCCTATTATAAGTTACCTATTGCTAAAACAGAAATATACTTTAACCCAAAGTCTATTACTTTTTTAGCCTTAAGATACGAAAAGAACAGGTGGAAATTATTAATACTTTGTAAGAAGGGTAGCAGGTATCAACCCCCCAATCATGGGAGATGCCATAAATAGCTTTACTTCAATGCAAAGTTAATCATCAAACATAGTTGGTTACATTGCCAAGGTTAAATATTGGCAAGTGAACTTGCTTTTACTAACTGCCATTGCTTAGCTGGTTTAAGGTATTTTCAATTAAAACCCCTACCTCATCGGCTACAGCTTCTATCTCTGGGTTATCCATTAATTCCGTTAAAACTGCTGGGTCCATGGCAGAAATTTCAACTTGGCCAGAAGTTGTTTCTCGAACCACCACGTTACATGGTAACAATACAGCGACATCAGGGTTAGCAGTAAGGGCGCGATGAGCTAACTTTGGGTTACATGCGCCTAAAATTAGAGTTCTGGGATATTCTACATCTAGTTTCTTTTTAAGGGTAGAGTGCACATCAATTTGAGTAAGAATACCAAACCCATTTTCTTGCAAGGCCACTGTTGTTGCCTGGATAGCAGCATCAAATCCACCATTATATGAAACTGTCTTGTTGATACTAATTTTACTCATGTCTTGCTCCTAATTTTATCAATTAGTAAAAGGTAATTATTCAGTGACCGCTGTTATCTGCATTGTTAATGTCTTTTATATTGTTTGTGTCTTGGTGTCCACCTTTAACTCCAGTTAGCTTATTAAGTTCCACTCCTAAACGGAGATTGTTTCAACAATGCTCAACATGTTTATTGCTAGCTATTATCATTCTATTTTGTAAAAACAATAATACATCGTAATTTCCTGCCATAAAGCCATAAGCAATTTATATAGCTATTATCAGGCAAGTTAAAATGTATAAATTATTATAAAAACAGCTAAGTAAGATTTTATTAAATTAAAGGTTAGCCATAATATTTTAATAACTCTCTATGCTGTTCAAAGTTCGGTATTTAACCATTTTGTCTCAAGTGTGTTAGTTTTTTACCACTTAGCTTGAAGTTGTTTGGGTCTAAGTTAGAGGATTTATTATGCTAAATTTTAGCATAATAAATATGGGGCGTGGCATTTTTAGTATAAGTTGTTGTCTTCATCTTTGAGAACGATTAAACTGAAAGTCTGAATAGGTTTTTTGCATTACATACAACATTAGCATAATAAACTTGAAGGGGTTTTGATTATGAGCAAGATGTATGAAAACAAAAAAAATTATACTATTAAAGGCGAAATAAATAAAAATTATTCCATATGCTTAAGTGGTCAAACAAAAACTCCACCATTTTGTGATGGAAGCCATAAGAAAAACTCTGAATCTAATGGCCCTTACATTCATAAATGTAAAAAAAATGAAGATCTGTTTATTTGTGGTTGTGGTGGGTCAACAAATAAACCATGGTGCGATGGCTCTCACCAAAAGTGCCCAGAGCATGATGACTATATGAAACGCTGGTAGGGGTGGGCTAGTATTTAATCAAGCTTTTTATAAACACGGTATTACTCCAACTGCTTTTTATATCTAGTATTTACTGTATTCTGGTTTTTTTTAATAAGTTATTTGCATTATATGAATAAAAATTGTGTTAGGTGTAAAAAGTCATTTCCCAGTGTATCTGGCGGTTTGCTTTGCCCAGCTTGCATAGAAATTATTTCTGTTATGGGATTAAAATATCCTGTAGCCAATAAACAAAATAACAAAAAAGAGAAAAAAGTCTGCCCCGACTGTAGAGGCACAAAAAGCCGTTATCACGAACCTGCCGATCAATGTTGTGGAGGCGGGTGTTGTTACCGTGCTTGCGCAAGCTGTAAAGGTACAGGCTATATAAAGTAATTTGTTAGCTTAAGATTAAAAAATACTAACTATCTGGTGATGTGGCAAAAAGTTATTTGATTATTCGCGGTAATAAGATAATTAATTATTTTTTGCTTCTAGAAACTTTATACTATTTGATCAACAATAAAAATTTCATCTTTATAAAACCCAGCTAGACGCCACATTTTGTTGTCTACCCAGCCGTAGCAAGAGTGGGTGCAATTTCCTGTTTGTTTCTCTTTGGGTATTTCCATAAATCCCAAAACAGGAAAAGCTAAAGATCCATTGCTCTCAATAAATGCTGAGAGTTGGTCCAATCTCTCATTAAGCAACCCTAAACGGTCCCTTTCAATTTTTTCTCCTTGTTTAGAAAATGTAGAAGATAAAATCACTCGGGAACTAATTGGGTCTAACAAGCTATTACCGTACTTCTCTCGCCAGTTATGATCCCACAATAGCTCACCAAAAAAGGTTAGACCGTCAGAGCAAAATAGTCTTGCTGGTAGTTTCTCCTCTATCATGGGTAACCCAACCGACTCTCGTCTAAAAGCTGTGAAGTGGCGGTTAAGGTGTACTCCTTCTTGCGCTTTAATTCCTGGAAGAGATAAACATGTTAGTCCCTCTCCATCTTCTGTTAAATATATGCTCTCCGTAGCATAAAATGGGGCTAGGGTTTGCAATATACCATTTAGCAAGCGTGAACCCCCGGCCGGGTTAAATATGATCTGAAATTCGTTTATGCGATAGTTAGTTAATGAGTGTCCACACCAATGAGCAAACAATTTTAACCCACTATCTAATGCGTTGGAATCTCCAATAGTTAATCCGGTTACTGGTAGTAATTCAACAAATTGTCCATAGTGCTTTAACCATCCACTAATACACTCCACAGCTAATCGATCATCTGGGGTATCAGAGAAAAGAAGAACATGTTTGTCCGCTGAAGATTTCCAGTTGCCTTTGTATAGCTGAACCAAAGACTTAAGCTCAGGGCTGCAACGTGCTGCCATAGCTTCATCACAAATGGAAAATTCTGAAACAGAGAGGTTAGATACTTGTAGCAGCTGCCTACCACATGCAGTCACCACCATTTTTGGGTCAGCTATATCCATTTTACTCCCCACCTTCAATAAAGACTATTATACGGTATATAGTTGTTGAAAAGTGAAATGTTATAAGAAATACATGTACATTCCTCTACCAGTTTTCTTAACTTCATACATTGCCATATCAGCTTTTTTTAGTAACGTATCTAAATCATTCCCATGTTCTGGAAAAATGGAAATACCTATGCTAACCCCTAAATTACAAATATGTTTATCAATGTGAAAGGGTTTGGAAATACTGTTGATAATCTTATCTGCTACAATTCCTGCATCTTCATTATTGCTAATTGAGTGCAAAATTGTTGTAAACTCGTCACCTCCGATACGGGCTACAGTGTCAACTTCTCGCAGACATTTTTTAATTCTTTGCGCTGCTTCAAAAAGTATAATATCACCAACTTTGTGACCATATGTATCATTGATATATTTAAATCCATCTAAGTCAAGAAACATTACGGCAAGTTGTAACTTTTCTCTTTTGGCATTTATTAATGCCTGATTTAATCTCTCTTCAAATGTGCGTCTATTTGGCAGTTTGGTGAGAGCATCATTCATCACTAAATTTTGTATTTCTTCATCAGCCTTACGTCGTTCAATAAGGCTGGCTAATGTAACCCCAATGGTAGATAAAAAAGCACTTTCGTCTTGATCATCACTATAATTTTCTTTCACAGAAAGCAACAACACGCCAAGTGTACGCTCCCTAGACAAAATAGGAATACAAAAGTGACTAGTTTCAACAGAGCAGCTTAACGTTTCCGTATTGCTCAGCTTACCTCTCTCTACAAAAATTGCTTCACTCCGCTCGAAAGCTTTACCACATAAGCAATGACCACTATTAATGTGAGAACAAGCAGATGCTAGGCTATTAGGCATACCATATTGTGCCATCATGGTTAATTTTTTTATAGATTCATCCCAAAGAAATATTGCCCCTTGGTATTGTGTGGATAACTTTGGTACGGTCATTATAATATCAAGACCCACCTGTAGCTGTTGTGAGAGAGTTAATGGCTCTAACCCTGTTTCTAAAAGAGCACTTATAGCTATTCTGAATACATGAGCTCTATGCGCTTTTTCTTCTATCAACTTGCGCTCAGTAATATCAGTTAAAAAGGCAAATACCCCGTTAGGCTCGCCTTCGCTATTATTTATTGTTGTACAGTTTACTAAGGCAGATACCAAACCTTTTTTCTTAGTCTTAAAAACTGTATCGAAATTTCTATGATTACTGGTTGTTATCTGCGGCACAAGACCTTTCACTTTGGGTATCTCTTGCTGATCTATGAAATCTAGAGGGGTTTTGCCAATAATATCTTCTCTAGTTAAACCAAACATTTTACACAACGCATCATTAGTCTCTAAAATTTCTAAACTATGCGGAGAAAACATCCAGAACCCTTCTGCTGTAGACTCAACTATTGACCGGTACAACTGCTCTTGTTGCAGTAGAACCCCCTCCATTTGTTTGCGTTGGTTTATTTCTGTTTGTAGCTGTTTATTGGTTTTTTCTAGCGTATCTAAAGCCTGAGACATAGTATTGATAATCTGTTTACGCTCAGTAATATCTTGAATGCAAACAGCAATATATATTGTACCATCAATATCAATTTGACTGGTTATTACCTCACTGTCCATATATTCGCCAGTTGATTTGATAGTTTTCAGCTCATCTCTTTTGCCCTTTTTACCAACAAAATCTTGGGAGACAAATACATTAAAATGTTTTTGAAAGTCTTGTCGAGTTTCTTCGGGAATAATTAGATCTGCTAATTGCTTACCAACAACATTTTGCTGGGTGTATTCAAAAAGTTGTTCTGCTGAGTCATTAAGATTTACAACTAAACCTTGTTTATCTATTACTATTACGGGTTCCATAGCAAAACGGAAGAAGGTCCGGCAGGCGTTGTGCGAAGAAAAGATTGGCATTAAATACTTCCCCAAAATAAGCAAATTTCATTCACTAAGGGGTACAGTAAACAGTGGTTTTTAAATAAATTTCGATTATAAACTAAAAAATATATCTATACCACTTTGTACTGGTTAGCCCAGATGTGCTTGTAGTGCAAATGACTAGTGGATGTTCTCATATTTTAATAATAATTAATACAAAAATTGACAATATTAAATATTTTTTTTGCTTTTGTTTAGTTGTCACCAAACCTTTTTATGAACCACTCTCTTGGTGATAGGTATTTTTCTACCTCTTTCTGGCTAAAAGAGAACTTATATTGGGCGCAATATCCATCTAGAATATCACGAGCTTGAAGAATTTGTTTGATGAGGTGATGGCTAGTTTTAGAATCTACATTAGAAGTATCAGGATGCCACTTTTTTAAGAGATCCCGGCTCTTATCATTTATTTCACTTAAAGTGGCTGATTCACCAAGTCCCATAACCTCTCTAGCCCATGTGATCCGCTCAAAATATCCTGCATCATCACTAAGATTTTTTATGTTAGGTAAGGAGGGGGGGGATTGATTCTTGGTCATTTTGTTGCTCCTGCTGGCACAGGATTTTTGTTACTAAAGCAGCCAGGTCATACTTATTGTATTCCTTAGAAGTGGAAAAATTTTTAAGTATGTTTGATACCTGGCTGCTTTTTTTATTTGTATCTTAAAAAAGCTCTCTTGTTTTTTAATGTGCTAAAACTAGGCTAAGAGAGATCTTCTATTGCTACATATATTGGTCCCCAAGTAGGGGTGGTTTCATTAAACCTTTTCTCTAGGTAGCGAGCTAAATAGAGAGAATTTTTAGCACTGTTAACGTCACCATTTTGCAGAGCTGCTTTAGCTTTTTCACCGTGGCTAGCAGTCTCTTTTCCCACTGTATCAACATCAACCCAATAACTTAACGCTTCTGCTTTGTTAGGAAAGGAAGGCTTTAGCTCTTGGGCTTCTTTTAGAGAGTTAGCTGCAACATTTCTGGAACCAAAAGTCATACTCCAGCCTGTTACAGCCCAGTTTGATGCTTCATTAATTGCTTGGTCTAACTTATCAACAGGATAGTTCATTCCATTATGCTCCCATGCCCATATCTATATAGCCTGTAGGACAAACCTCAGAACAAATATGACAACCAATACAGCGGTCATATTCAGTAAACATTACCTCACCCTCAGGGTTGTCACGGAACTTTACTATGGCTTCTTGAGGACAGAAAAGCATACACTGGTTGCACTCAAAACACATACCGCAACTCATGCATCTATCAGACTGTTTGGTTGCATCTTCTCTGGAGAGAGCTACCAAAGTTTCATCCCAATCGCCTTCAACTTTGTCAATGTGACGCAAATTACGCTTGGGTGAATCTTGCTGTACAAAAAAGTCTGATTTCAGCTTGTCATACTTGACTATTTCAGCTCTGCTCCGCTTTGGTAAAGGTTTGTTATCTAAAAACAGGCCAATATTTTCAGCAGCTTTACGACCATGGCCTATAGCTGTAGTTAACAAGCTTATTTGAACTGCATCTCCACCACCA
Organism: Magnetococcales bacterium; assembly: GCA_015231305.1. Classification (GTDB taxonomy): domain Bacteria; phylum Pseudomonadota; class Magnetococcia; order Magnetococcales; family JADFYX01. Next base: position 14,790 of record JADGBW010000043.1, read on the forward strand.
AATACATCTTCCATGCCTTTGACCTGCATATTATAATCTACAGCAAGTGATGGAGTATTATTTGTGGCAGCATCCAAGCCTGTCATGTCTGTGGTTTGCCCAATAGCAGCAACCAACATGTCGGCTTCGAATTCAAACTCGCTTCCAGCTTCTGGTTTGTAGCGCATGAAAGGAATTTTGTGATTGAAACCATCTTCCCCTTTTTCCTTGCGGACCATGCCAATACACTTAATACCTGTCATGTTTCCAGCAGCATCGCGAATAACCTCAACTGAACCAGTCTGGAACTTCATGTCAGTTCCTTCAGCTAAAGCCTCATCAAATTCAATTTGTGAGGCATTCATCTCTTCTCTTGCTACTCCACACAACAAGGTAGCTTTGGAGCCTCGGCGTAGCGCTAATCTTGCAGCGTCCATTGCCACATCACCATCACCAATAACTACAACATGTTTACCTACATGATGATTATCTTTATCTAATTCATAACTACGCAAAAATTCAATTGCGTTGGTTACATTGGCTCCATCAGCACCGGGGATAGGAATTCCACGGCCTTTTTGAGCACCAACAGCTAGAAAAACAGCATCATACTGCTCACGAAGGTCTTCGAGGGAGACGTCTTCTCCAACTTTTACTCCGGTTTTTACTTCTACATCTAAATCAAGAATACGTTTAATCTCTTGATCTAATACCTTACGGCTGACTCTATAACCCATGATACCATAACGCATCATGCCACCCAATTTAGGGTCACGCTCTAAAATGGTAACACTGTGACCCTGCATGCGTAGTTGATAAGCACATGATAATCCCGCTGGACCAGAACCAACAATAACAACTCTTTTACCTGTAGATTCAGGTGGAGTTGGTAGAGCAAGTTCTTTCTCTTGAGCGTAGTCTCCTATGGCCTGTTCAACAGCATTGATGCCAACAGTCTCATCTCTATACTGTCTGTTACAAGCACTTTCACATGGCGCAGGGCACACTCGACCCATTACAGCAGGAAAAGGGTTGGTTTTTGTGAGTCGATCAAAAGCAGCTGTCCAAGGATCTTCAGCTTTCCAAATACCACGAATAATGTTGTGATAACCTCTAATATCCTCCCCAGCAGGACAACCGTCACTACAAGGCGGGGTCCGCTCGACATAGGTGGGGCATTTTCCGCTTTCGTCTCCGTAAGCAACAATGCGATCCAGCCCTGTCTCCAATTTGAATGGCTTAAACTCCCACTCTTGAGCAGACTTTAGAATTGGATTGTTTTCAGTCATAACAATAACCTCCTATCTGTGAATTCTAAAATCTGATATGTGCAGATTGGTTGAAGGAGGTCCGTGCATGACGGTAGTTGTCAATCATATATTTATCAAAAGGCAAGCCTGTCTCTTCAAAGAAACGTTTCCAACCAATACGGTCGATCCACTCGCCCAATCTTTCCCACTCACGACCACCAGATTTATAAGCTCCCAAAATATTTTGGATAACTTGGGTCACTTCAGGCCAACGAGGAGGATTGTTATCTAAACCATGGCAAACCAAACGCATGTTGCTTGGCTTGGATCTAGCATTGGAGTTCTTTCCACCAACCCATATTGCAAATTTAGAATAATCAGGATGGTTGATCTCCATAGCTGGGCAAGCACCGAAGCAAGCACCACAGTAGATACATTTTTCTTCAACAACCATCAATGAAGCTTTTCCATTAACTGTGGTTGGGCGTATAGCTGCAACAGGACAACGAGCAACAACACTTGGCATCTCACAGATATCTTTTAAGATACTATGGTTGATACGAGGTGGGCGTGTGTGTTGTACAACAATGGCTAAGTCAGCCTGACCACCGCAGTTAATTTCACAACAAGATGTTGCCAAACGTACGCGGTTGGGCATCTCTTCTTTTACAAAATCATCGTAGAGGGCATCCATTACACTTTTAGCAACACCAGAGGCATCAGTTGCAGGAATATCGCAATGCAACCAACCTTGGGTATGGGCAATGGCAGAAACAGATGGGCCAGTACCACCAACAGGGTGGCCTAACGCTTCTAGCTCTTGAATAAGAGGAGCTACGTTGGCTTCATTTGGGGTCATGAACTCAACATTGTTACGGATGGTCCAACGTAAATGTCCATCTGCATATTTATCAGCTAAAGCACAAAGGCGACGAACAATAGGAATTGTTACCTGACGATGAGTACCAGCTCGAACAGTGAAAAGAATATCTCCACTTAATCCAACATGTTTCAGAACACCAGGACGAGGACGCTCATGATAGCTCCACTTACCATAGTTTTTCTGAGATACGGGGTGCAACATCTCCATGTGGTTGCGCAACCCAGTTTCTTGTGTCGTATAGGTTCTCTTCTGCATTTTATTACTCCTAAAATAACCGTATATCAGGCTATGGATTTTATTAGTGGTTTATGATCATGGCTAGCTTTGAAGTATGGATTATCACGAGGATGAGAAACCATATCAATGGTAGTTTCAATTCCTGCTGCCTCTAAGAATGTAACCATTCCAACACGCTCGATACACTCACCAATACGCTCATGATCTAGAGCTTCTTCTGACCACCAATCAATCATTCTATCTATGATATCGATTAAAGCGTCGATATCTTCTTGGTTATCCAATTTAAAGAATGGAATCATAACTGAGCCAAGCATGTTACCAACTTTCAAGTGACCTTTACCACCTACTAGTAGTGTAATACCGCGCTCTTTACCTGGGGACAACGCTTTAGGCATAACGTTGATACAGTGCATGCAACGCACACAATCAGAGTTATCTATAACCATGGAGTTATTTTCTAAAGTGATTGCATTGGTCGGGCAACGGGTAATTACATTGTTAACCAGATACTCAACCCCTTTATTTTTGATAAATGCAGCAACTTCAGCTTCATCCATCTGAATGTCATCTTTCCAAGTGCCGATAACCGCATAGTCAGCTCTTTGGATGCTGTTTGAACAGTCGTTAGGGCAACCAGAAAATTTAAATTTTGCTTTATATGGAAGCTGTGGACGGTGAACAAGATCAGTGAAATAAGAAAGTACCTGAAAGTGTGCATTTAGGGAGTCATAACAAGCCATTTCACAACGTGCCGGGCCAACACAAGAAGCACCTGTGCGAACAGTAGCACCAGCTCCACCTAGATCCCAGCCTAATTTGTTGAGTTCGTCAAAACACTCTTGAACATTGTCTTGATCAATACCCTGAAGCTGAAGGTTGCCAGTTTGTCCATGCATGGAGAGAAGGCCAGAGCCATATTTCTCCCAGATATCTAATATTTCGTTTAAAGCTTTGGTAGAATAGTGCAAACCTGGGGCAGGCTGAATCCGCATTGTATGGAACTCTTTTGCCTCAGGAAATTTGTCGGGAATCATAGAATAGCGACTGATAACACCAGCACCATAACCATGTACACCAACAACTCCACCTTTCCAATATCCCATTTTTGTTTCATAGGAGTATTGAAGTTGATCTAAAACACCACGTGTCATGGTGTTACCACTCTCCTGAATCCACTCTTTATAGCCTGAAATAAAACTAGGCCACGGGCCTGATTCAAGTTTATCTAGAGTAGGGGTTGGGTTGAGTGTTTTTCCTGATTCATCTGATAGTTTGGACATAAATATCTCCTTCTTAAGAGTATAAACCCTCTTTTGGATAAATAACGTTATTTCATAATATTCATATATACTGATGTTCGGTTTTAAATTAATATCTTCACAAAGGCTTTTTAATATTTACCTTGATTGAAAATAAAATACAATGAACTAAAGAAAATCTACTTTATATTATCTCAGAATTGTAAATTACTTACATACATAAGGAGTGTTTTGCATATCCTCAGGTTTATTTTATCCTTGTTAAACAGATCTCAAAAAATTGTGCTATATCAATGGTGATTTGTTCTTTGTTCTGCTGTGTATCATAGTTTTAAAGAATTTTTTTTGCTGTTTGAGGGCATCACATAATAAAGAATATTTATTTTGTGATGCTCACTCATTTTTGTGTTACTTACTTCAGATCAGTTGGCAATCTACATTAATTATTCCTAAAAGCAAAATGGTTTTTAATGTACACCTAATACTAGGCAAGCACCTATACTGCTGTGGAAAGGTGGAACCCGTTCTTAATTTAAAATAGCCTATGCATTAAAAAAGAGAGAAAAATGCTGATGTTGCTAATTAATTTCTTGTGTTAACAACTCCGAAATTTTTAGACCATTGCAGTGAACCTTTTTTATTTCTCTCTAAAGAATAAAAAATTCTTGTTTTAACTGCTTATGATGCTATAAAAGTAAGCCTATCTACCGACTATACACTATACATTGACTGAGGGGCAACTTTTATGTTTGCATGCAAACAGGCAAAAAAAGCTCCATAGCCATGGTTAATATAGATCCATAATTTTTAATTTATTTAGGTCAGGACTTTAACGTGAATACCCAACCATCACGACCAAGAAAACGCCCTATAAAAGAGTATAACCCATGCTTTATCTGTTCCGAGAAAAAAGGCTTTACATGGAGTTGTGATTGTGGTTTCGCCTTTTGTACTGACTGTTTGGAGCAAGCACAAACAATAAGTGTTATTGGGCCAAGTCACAGGGAATGGAGATGCCCAGATTGTAGTCGTGACCACCAATTTGCCAAGGGTTAAATTAATATAAATTAAGAGATTAGCCTGAGTGAATATTACACAATATTTTTTACGAATTATGTAGTAAATTTTTTTGTATTACTATTTTAAATTACGCATGATCATGCGCTAAAAATATTGCCAAATGTGATTTGCACTTTGTAAAAAACTTTTACCACCCCAACCTATAAAATATCTGAAAACTTTTCTCCAACACCATTAATTACCAACTCAACCCAGCCCGGTTTATTGTTAACATCTTTAACCTCAACTTCTTTGAAATATCCTTTATTTTTTAAAATTATAAGATGAGGTTTTAAACGCTTATAAACTGAAGTTCTCATAAGTACAGGTTCAATGTCGTTGCCAACCATAGAAGTTGTTAGCCGTTGCCATAATAAGCTAGGGATACAGGTTTTATTGCGTATTTTACTTAAAGCTGTAATCTCAGTTTGATCCATGTTTTCTTCATTAATCAAGAGCATTAAGATTATCCTTATTTATGCTTTTGTATCGTAAAGACTCTTATAAATATTGCAAAACCCAACATATAAACAGTATTTATACATAGAAAAAACTAACAAAGTTTACGCATATTTTTTCACTTTTTTTGGCTTGAAATACTCCTAAATATGCTCATGTTCAATTTTGTGGTAAAAACATGGTTAGGTTGTGTTTTCTCAGGTTTCCATCTGCATAAAAAGATGATAGTATGCCTGCATTGTACTGTACCTTGCAATTGCAAGTAATAACTATCTCAACTGTAGAGGAATAAGGTGACCTATGAGCGCTCCTAGTAAATCACGTCCGAAAGTTCCAGATGGCAAATCCAAATTTTTCACGACTAAGCAGAAAGCTGCTAATGAAAAGGGTTTCGTCGGCTATGAAACTGTATGGGTTGAAATGCAGAAAGTTGCCCCGTACAAGACCCCTAAGCGTCCCTAATCATATTGACCGCACGAACCTCTACATTGGTTCGTGCGGTCGGGATAGCCTCTCCCAAGATTCAAATATCTCCACGGTCTAAGCAATTCAAAGCCTACCTGATTATCTTGAACATTCTAATCCATTTCACCCAATCAAAAAACTGTTAGTCAACCGATGAATTTCTAGCTATTGTGTGAAAATATACATACATTGGTAGTTCCAAATAAACTTCCCATAGTAAAATATTTATCAATGAACCGTATAATGGTTTCACTTAAAAACTGTACACAAAAAGAAATCATCGTCATTTCCGTGTAGGTGGGAATCTATGGCACCAATGTTGAGCTCTTTGGATTCCCCCCTTCGCGGGGAAGATGTAAATCAGGTCCATTTTTAAAGTCACATAATGCTCAGTTCTCGTCATTACCGCGTAGGCGGTAATCTAGGGTAACAACGTTGGATTCTCTGGATTCCCGCCTACGCGGTAATGGCGGTGATGCATATCATATGTGCCAATTTCAATTGGAAACGCTATATTGTTGGTTGTAGAGTGTCTGCTTTTGATTTGAGATCACTGTAGGGCACAAAAAAACCGCCAGAAGTGGGGCGGTTTTTTTGTAAAAGGTGAAACAATGTTTAACTTGTTTGCATTAAAAGTGTATGCACTATTTAGTTGTAGATGGCGCAATGTAAATTACGCAGTTGTAAATACAAGCAGAAGCTATATTAATTATTTCAAAGTAGTGCTGTAATATGTCTGTAAGCCACAGTCTATAGTTGTATGATTGAGGTTGGTTTTTAAATCTCAACCTTGAGTGTGCCACTAACATCAGGTCCATCTTCAACTATAGCACCACCAGCTTCAATCTCTTCTTCAGTTGCATCACGTACAGACAAAATCTCTAAGTTAAAAAAAACATTGCGACCACACATGGGGTTGTTGCCGTCTATGGTAACACTTTTGCCGTCATTTTTGGTGACGTAAAAGATCTTTGTTTCTCCCTTATCATTTTCCATGGTAACTTTGGTGCCAAGTTCCCGGTACTCTTTGGGCACATTTTCAATGCGCTCAACGAAAACTAGTGAGTTGTCACGCTTACCGTAGATCTCATTACAATCAATGGGAACCTTAATAAGGTCTCCAGCTTTTTTGCCTTCAAGCTCATCAGTTACCGTGGAGCTCAAAACAGATTTTACACCGTGGACGTAACCCAAAGGGAACTGGACATCGCTTAGTACATGCCCGGTTTTGGCATCGACAACCTTGTAGGTTAATTCGACAAATTTGTTGTCTTGAATAGTGTTTGTCATTATAAACCTGAAAAAAAAGACTAGAATATGGACGCAGCAAAGATTTTTATTTCGCCTTTTTCATAACCAATGACTAGCCTGCCAAGCCATTCGCCTTCTAATGTTGTACTTTTTACCCTATAGAGAACCGTTACATGTTCACCACGGCGTATTGTACCTAAAAAGTCAAATTCTTCAGCCAAGCTTCGGCTCAATTTACTGTGAGCAAACTGATGTCCTACCTCAACCTCATTAAGGCCAAGTAATAGATCATAAGAAAAATTTCTGACAAATTTTCCATAATTCCCATCATTAGAATGCTTGATAAGTTCTGAGAATAAGGGATTAGCAATTTCTAAAATCTCAGCTTCGTCTTTGTCAATTATATTCATCTATGCATCTCTCGTATTGGTAGAACCCAAGCCTAACTAGACTTAACTATACAAATTTCAAAATTATACGCTCTAGGTCGGGTAGTTTACGTCAAAAAAGATCAACACATATCGTGTTGATCTTTTTTGACGTGATTAATAAAGTCTATACAAAAACTTCATTTATAGTTGTTTCTGCGCTTTAAAGCGAGATGAGTATTGCTTAAGCTAGGCTTATGCCGTGTTTATTCATCTTTTTCTGAAACAATGTGATAGCAAGGTGCTTTCTCCATAGTGTATTCACCAGTTTCTGGATCACGGCGAGAGACAGTAAGAACATGCCAATCTTTGTCATTCAGTTTCATGGCGTCACCACGGTAGTAGTAACCAGGCCAGCGAGTTTCTTTACGGAATAGTGTGTGATGGAATACTGATTCCGCAGCTAGATGGCGATGCTTTAATTCCCATGAGCGTAGCAATTCGTGAATATCTGCTGCGCCTAGTTTTTCTAGATCTTCTTCCAAAAGTTTCATCTTTTGAAGTCCGATGTTGAGCAACTTTTCGTTGGTCATGTAATTAACGGTCACACCACCACAATACTCGTCCATCATTTTCTGCAAACGATCCAAGCCTTGGCGTGGGTTGATGTAGTTGGGGTTTACTGTTCCAGCTACAATTTCGTTGCGATAAATTTTGTAGTGTTCCATTGGCTTGTAAATCTCTTCCATGCGATCTGTGATCTGCTTGTCTGAGACTCTAATGTTTTCAGCCTTGCCATCGTCAATGTACCTACAAGCTGCTTTAGCTGCTAAACGGCCTTCTGTGAATGAACCAGAAGAGAAGGCGTGTGGTGTTCCACCTACAGCATCACCAGCACCGAATAGACCTTCAACTGTGGTCATGCGGTTGTAGCCCCAGAAATACTCAGGTGGGGATAAGTCTTCAGGACCTGAACACCAAGCACCACAACCAGTAGCGTGAGAACCCATAACATAAGGCTCAGATGTGGTTAGCTCTGGGTTTTGGTTTTTAGGATCAACATCAGTGGCTGCCCATAGTACGGCTTGACCAACTGTCATTCCCAAGAAGTTATGCCAGCCGATCTCTTCAAGATGCGGGTCTTGGAATGCTTCCATTGTTACCATGTGGATTGGACCACGACCAGCGTTGACTTCACTGATGAACGCATGGTTACGAAGACAGGTTGGAATAGGCTTGTGAGAGAAATGCTGGTTTTCAGTATCGAGATACTCTTTACCAACCATTTCAGTAAGACCTGGGAACCAATTTGATTCATACTCTTCACCATGACAGTTCTGAGTGTAGGTCTTAAGATGCAAGAAGTATGCGCCAACTGGACCATATCCGTCTTTGAAACGAGCAAGAACGATCTTGTTTTCCATCTGTGTCATTTTTGCGCCTGCGCCAATCATCAAGCCATAAGCTGAGCCTGAAGACCATGGTGCATACCAAACACGTCCTGCACCTTCACCAACAGAGCGAGGCTTGTAGATGTTAGAAGCTCCACCTGCGCCAACAATAACAGTTTTGGATTTGAATACATGATAGTTGCCAGTACGCACATTAAAGCCTACAGCACCAGCTACACGGTTTTCTTTGGACTCGTCCATTAGAAGATGAGTTACACAAATCCGGTTGTAGACTTTGTCAGCAGATTTTTTTGCTGCTTCGGCAACTATGGGCTTGTATGATTCACCGTGGATCATAATCTGCCAACGGCCTTCACGTAGATAGTTGCCTTTTTTAGGATCTTTCATCAAAGGCAGACCCCACTCTTCAAACTGGTGTACTGCGGAGTCAACGTGGCGAGCCATGTCGAATAGAAGATCTTCACGTACCATACCCATGAGATCCATACGGGCGTAGCGCACGTGGTCTTCAGGATTGTTCTCACCAAAGCGAGTACCCATATAGCAGTTAATAGCATATAGACCTTGAGCAACTGCTCCAGAGCGGTCGATATTTGCTTTCTCAGCGATGATGATTTTCTTGTCCTGACCCCAAAAGCGGGCTTCCCAAGCTGCGCCAGTGCCACCAAGGCCTGCGCCAGCTACAAGAATATCAATGTTATCTTCAATGATGGTTTGATAAGCCATTAGTAGTATACTCCCTCCTTCATTTTCAGACCGTTTGACTTGAATGTGTGCAGGTCGCCATCATCTAAGCGAATGTATTTTGGCTCGTTGTACAACAACTCACTGTCACGCATTTCTTGGGTCGGTGCTGAAACATTCTTAAGCTGAGGTATCTCTCTACCCCAAGGCTTAGTGGTGATCGGGGCGAGAAGATTCATATCTTTTTCGCCATTGCGGAACTTGATGCGCCAAGCAATAACACCTTTTTCTTCATCACGGTCCACACGTACTGAGTGTCCTAGTGGTGCGAAGTCGGCATAACCACGAACATCAACAGCATGATGGGGACATGCCTTAACGCAGGAGTAACACTCCCAGCACATGTTGGGTTCGATGTTGTAAGCGCGCCGGTATGTGGTGTCGATGTGCATGATGTCCG
>JADGBW010000044.1 GCA_015231305.1 Magnetococcales bacterium
TAGTTAACAGTAACTGTGTCCATAACTGTTGGGCGAGGGCCAGAACCTTTTTTTAGAATTTTATATTGCAATCCACTAGAGGTTGTTCTAACCCCTTTTTTATTCTTGTTTTTCTTTAAAAAAGCAGCTCCAGCTTTACGATTTTGCTTGGCAGCAGCAGATATCAAAGCCACCTGCTCCTCACGTACTTGCTTAACCATTTTATCTCTTATAGCAATACGCTGCTCTTTATTTAAAAGCAGTTTATCACCACTAAGCACATCTTTAATGGCCCTATCTACAATTTGCGTGTCTACCTTAAAAAGAGCACCTTTAAGGGCTGCTCCAAACTGCAACCCCATAAAATAACTAAATTTATCGTCATCTGTTTTTAACTTCCCCTTAAACCCAGCTGCGCTAGCAGAAAAAGGAAGACTTGCTACTAAACAACATAGGGTTAACCCAGCTAATAAATTTCTACCAATCACGTTTGCACTCCTCGTTTAGGGGATATTTTAAAAATTAAACCACTTAATATTTACACTAAATCCCACAAGGATACAGACACATTAAGGGTAAAAACAATGTTTAATGAGAGTTAGTTTTGTTAATAATATTGTCAGAAGGGAAATATATTCCCCACAACAATAAAATACTAACCTCCTTTTCACTGCCAAATCAACATATTCCAATAACTGGCATACCACATGCATAACAGAATACATGATTTAAGATAAAAACATCATCTCACTCATATAACTAATTTTTAAAAGAGGACGGTTTTTTTTAAACGGACAGTGCAAAAATTTTTTTGAGATAAAGTCCGCTTAAACCGGGAAAAAAATGATTAACGAAATTAATGTGGTAATGGACAATATTAAAAAACTTGGTCACACAGATGAAGAGTACACCCAGGTGTTTCAGCTATTAAATGACTCAGAGCTTGCCCTTTTGGAAAAAATGGAGTCACTCCATCGCATGCAAGATTCTGAACTAAGCATGCTTCATATGTTGGTTAACAAAATAAAAGCTATGTTAGATAAAAAATTTCCCAAGCCAGATTTTTCACAAATATTGACCACCTGCTAGTAGTTATGAGATGATGCAGTAATGAGCAATAATCAAAAAGACCTATATAAACCGGGCCAAGATGCTGGCAGCTATTTTAAAAGCTACAACGACTACTTACACAAACAGTTGCAGCAAATTGATAGCGCAGACATAGAGGCACTTTCTCAGGCGTTTTTAACCGCCAGAAAAAATAAAAACACCATATTTTTTATAGGTAATGGAGGCAGTGCATCCACCGCCTCTCATTTTGCCCAAGACCTGGCAACAGTTGGTCGCAAAGCAGGTGTAGATAGCTTTAGTACCCTAAGCCTAACGGACAACAACTCATACATAACCGCCCTTGGCAACGATATTGGCTACGACCATATCTTCTCCGAGCAAATGCGCTACCTCTTCAAAGAGGGCGACCTACTAATAGCAATTTCTGCCAGTGGCAACAGCCCCAACATTTTAGTAGCAGTAGAATTCGCCAAAAAACTGGGAGGAAAAACCTTCGCCCTAGCTGGTTTTGACGGTGGCAAACTAGCCCAAATAGCCGACAACGCCATTACAGTATTAACCCCAAAAGGTGAATACGGCCCAGTAGAAGACGGACACATGATCATTGACCACGTAGTAACCTGCTACCTGCTTGAAGTACTAAAACAAGAAAAACAAGACGGCTGATGCTAACCAGCAATTTTTTACTCTTTAGTGAAGACCTCATTTTAAAAGACACAACTGGTAGGTTTATTTTTATTTAGTTAATAAATTTTCCAAATTCCTGTATTATTATAGGAACTTTCATGAAATATTTTCACCGTGTTTTACCTACCACATCCCAATTATCGTATTTTTCCCTGGTTTGATCTTGAACAGCTTCCAACTTAAAATTAGAATGAAAGCAACTTTAAAAGTATATCAAAGTTAAATATTTCTTTGATATAAGAAAGAAAACCATCACCTAATACATGTTCTAACAACTATAAACTCTAATCCAACGGAAAAGGCTGCGTAGGGGTGAAGTGGTGGAAGAAGGCTGTTACTGGGTCTGGGGCTGGGATATTTATTTGCCCGGTATCTTGTGATGTTAATAAGGCTAGTTTGCGCTCTAGAAGCAACATTCCTGCTATTTTAAAATCTAGTTCAGAATCTATATCTATGGAACGCTCTGGGGGCATTATGTGGGCGTATGATCCGCCGTTCATGAATTTTTTGTGCTCTCGTAGCCATTGAGTTTTTGTTACGTATACTGCGCCGTTTAGAGTGTAAGCTTTGGGTAGTTCTTGTCTTTGGCAGCTTGAGAGGTCTTGGGGCATTATTGGTTGCATGGCGTTTTCTTTGCCTAGTGAATACATCCAATAGGGGCTTTTACCCGCAGCTACTACCGATACACATGAAGGGGCGTTTTGGGTTTGGCATATCTTTATTGCGTGATCAATATCTTCTGCTAGTCTTAGGGGAGCTGTTGGTTGAAGCCAGACTATATATTCATATTGTTGGGTAAGTGAATCTAATGCGTGGATTGCAACATCAATTGAAGTTGCGGTGTCACCAGCCAAGCTTTCTGGGCGGATAAAAGGTACTTCGCAATTCCACTCTTTTGCTACTTCTATAATATTTTCATCATCTGAAGATAATATAAGTCGATCAACAAAGTTAGACTCTTGAGCTGCTTCTATGGTCCAGGCGATCATTGGTTTGCCAGCTAAATCTAGTATATTCTTACCCGGCAGACCTTTAGAACCACCCCTTGCAGGTATTACAGCTAATACAGAGCCATTATCTAACATGAGAAGTGCTCCTGATAATCCTGGCAAGCTTGATAAAAATCTCCCTTTTGACCAATATCCAACCAATAATCAAAAAATGGGAAAGCTGCTGTTTTATGATCATTATCTATAATCTTACGGAAAAGATCTGGCATATCAGAGTTGGCAGTTTGTGTTAAATATGGCAACACATCTGGGTTTAGAAGATAGATACCAGCATTTACAAAATATGAGTGGGTTGGTTTTTCTTCAATGCTCACCAGTTGATGCTCATCAACATCAACTACGCCATAAGGTATGGTCTGCTCTATTTTGCGTACACAAAGTGTGGCTTTGGAGTTTTGTTTGTGGTGAAAGTCAAGAAGATCGTTAAAATTTATTCGGGTTAACAGGTCACCATTCATAACAAAAAAAGGTTCTGTTGGTGTTTCTGGCAACAGAGCTAAAGAGCCAGCAGTACCAAGACGCTCTTGCTCTTCTAAATATTCTATTGTTACACCCCAGTTGGATCCATCGCCGAAATACTCTTTTATCATCTCTTTTTTATAGTTTACAGAGAGGAAAAAACGGTGATAACCGTTGGCAATGTAGCTCTCTAAAATCAACTCTAAAATTGGCTTGTCACCAACTTTTAACAAAGGTTTTGGGCACTCCTTGGTTAACGCTCCTAAACGGGACCCTAGACCGCCAGCCATGAGAACTATCCAGTTATTGCGTTGTTTGGGGCGGGCTAATTCTCGTAAGGTTTTTAAACCAACAAGTATACCCCCATCATCAACAATGGGAATATGTTCGATGGTCTCGGTGGTCATGAGAGAGAGAATTTTCTCTGTGGAGTCCTGCTCATTAGCCACAAATGGGCTATTACACATCACTTTGGTAACAGGTTCTGACAAGCTTACCCCACCCATTAGACCACGGCGAATATCACCATCAGTAATAACACCAATCAAACGGTAGTTAGCATCAACAACCAAAGCAACTCGCAAAGCTCCACGGTCTATAACCGTCATGGACTCCATTATTGTTGCTTCGGTTAACAAAACTACTAATCGCCAATTCTCTACAGAGGTCACTGTTTTCTCCATTCTTAATTAAAATCAATACCCAGGAGTGACTTAATTAAGAATGCAAAGTTAATACCATTTGAATGCAAACGTTTATCTATATGAATTTTATGTATATTTTCAAACAAGCAGAAGCTATTATCAGGCAAGAACTGCCGCAGGAACTCCCACCACAACTACACCATCAGGCACATTTTCCAAAACCACGGCCCCTGCCCCTACCACACTTTTACCCCCTACAAACACACCTTGTATTACTGTAGCACCACAACCTATATGCGCCCCTGCTTCAACCTTAACTCCACCTGCAATTACTGCCCCGGTTGCAACGTGGACATTCTCGGCAATTATTGTGTCGTGCTCAATAACTGCACCACTGTTAATAAGCACATTATCCCCAATTTTACATCCAGTTTGAACAACCGCCCCAGCCATTATTTGAACACCAGCCCCAACCACCACATCATCTGCAACAAATGCACTAGGATGAACTACAGGTGCAAATTTATAACCGTCTTGTAAAAATTTATTGTAAATTTGCGAACGTTTAGCTGTTGAGCCAACAGAACCAACGCCATTTATTAGCTTAACTTTTTGTGGTGGATAGTTAAGAGCTAGCTTTTCTTCTGTCCCTAATACTGGAACATTTGCAAAAGTGCTACCCAACTCTGCTGCCATGGGGTCAATAATACCAACTACTTCGTTTAAATATCCAGCAGCCTTTAAAGCAGCTATCAACACCCTGCCATGTCCACCACCACCTAGTAAAATCATAGGATCTTGTTTATTCAATGGCTTCATCCTTTGCAAAGTCTCTGCTTGCTCTTTGCCCCAACCAAGACCAATAATAAATAGGTGAAATACCATTTCCTGGGCGTTTAACCCCGAGGTTTTCTTCACTAAAAACTGTCCCTTTGGCAATATCTTTAAGGGCAGTTAAGCTGCTTCTAACTACGTTTCTGTTTTCATTTTCGCTATTGGTGCTAAACTTTTTAGCCACCCCCAAGGCAAGCTCTACCTCACGTATGCCACGCACCATATTTTGTAACTCATCAACACTTAAAGATGCCTTGTGGTCTGGCCCTGCCATAGTCTTATCTAAGGTGAAATGTTTTTCAATAACCTTAGCACCCCTTGCAACTGCTGCCAGTGGAGCTGAAATACCCAAACTATGGTCTGAAAAACCCACATTAAGAGCAAAAGCCTTATGCAAGATATCCATAGCCAGTAAATTTATATCGCGCATAGGAGCCGGGTATTGGGTTGTACAGTGAAGAAGCGTTACTTTATCTTGCAGTGCTTTTTGCCCTTCATCTGTTGCATAAGCTTGGGAAAAACCATTTTGCGATGGTGGTTCAATTCGGTTTATTAGACCATAAGCTAAAACCATCAAAGCCTGCTCTACCTCACCTAAATTAGAAAGTCCCGTTGAGAGAATGATATTTGCCCCGCTTTGCCCTGCTGCAAGCAATAAAGGGCCGTGGGTTATAGCACCTGATGATAGTTTTATATTTGTAAGGCCCAAATTATTTGTTAAAAAATTTAGGGAATCACAATCAAAAGGGGTAGAGAGAAAGTCTATATTTTGTTCTTTACAATGGTCTTTTAATCGGTGGTGGTCTGACTGAGACAAAACTAGTTTTTCAAGCATTTCCCCTTGGGTTTCGCCTGCTTTTCCTGCATCTTTTTGATAACTAGCTTTTTTAGCCGTAGCTGCTACCAACTGTGCCACATTAAAAGTTTGAAATTTTACCCCATCAACACCAGCAGCAACAGCAGCATCAATTAACTTTAATGCAGTATCAATATTGCCGTTATGGTTAACCCCTGCCTCGGCTAATATATATACTTGTGATGGTGCACTGTTTTTCATGACCACTCCAAATCATGAAATTTTTTATTTGTTAGAGTTGCAAAATTGATATTACGTAAAATTTGCAACATGTTTTGCGCGCTATTACCTTGCCCATAAGGTGAATCGTTTTCTTTTATTTCACTCTGCAAAGCTTGGTTAATTGTATTGGCAACTATATCTGCATCTTCACTACTATCAAACACCGAGTTGGCTTTTAATCTGCCATCTTGCCTTGGGCCTATGTTTACCGTAGGTACAGCAAAAAATGGAGCCTCAATTAGTCCACTTGAGGAGTTACCAACCACAAGGTCAACATGGCGCATAAGCCCAAGATACAAACGGGAGCCTAAATTATCAAAAAGCACTGTTTCACCAGGACGACCAGATACAAATTCTGCAAGTAGTTTATTAATTTTCCTGCCACCAGCATCAGCATTAGCTTTGGTAAAAATAATGCGGGTATCGGCAAATTGCTCTAATGCCATAAGCAAACCACTAAGCCCCCCTGCCCCAGAATCCCCAATAGTTGGGGGGTGATAGGTAACTAAAAAATTACGTTTACCCAGGGTAAACCCTGTCTCCATCTCCCAGGTTTGTCGGTCTGGGAACTCACCCAAAACAAGATGGTCCAACCCCGGAGCACCAACATTAAACACCCGGCTTGGTTCTTCGCCCATCTGGATAACCCGTTGTCGATAAGGCTCTGCTGCCACAAAATGGAGGTGGGACATTTTAGTTATGGCGTGTCTTATAGAGTCATCAATAGCCCCTTGGGAGAGTTCACCACCATGAATATGAGCAACCGGAATTTGGGCTGGAAGTGCTGCTTGCACAGGAGCTAGCATTTCAAAGCGGTCCCCTAAAATCATAATAAGATCAGGTCGCAAACGGGCAAAAGCATCGGCAAAACCCACTACTCCTAAACCGATAGATTTTGCGGTCCCAACTGGTGTATCGCTTGATAATAGCATCTCTACTTTGGCATCAACCACAAACCCTTCTGCCTCAATAGCCAAACCAGTTAAGCCAAATTCTGGTGATAAATGCATGCCGGTGGTTATTAGCTGCAATTGAAAACCTTCTGCTTTATTAAGATCATGAAGCAACCAATAGAGCAGTCCATACTCTGCTCTTGTACCTGTTACAACACATATTTTTTTCTTAGACATGAAATATCCGAGTTAAAGGTCTATCAACTTACCAGCAATTAATTAGAAACTGTCTGTAAAAATTTACTAATAACCACATCCTGGTCATCAGTAGATAGCCCTGTTGAACAAGGCAAAACTACAATACCCGACCAGATACTTTCGCAAACCTGTAAATTATTTTTAGGAGCATTTAAATATGGCTCCTGCATATGTATTGGCTTCCAAAAAGGGCGAGACTCAACACCATTTTTTTTAAGGTGAGACAACAAAGAGCCTACTCGCTCTTGATCGGCCTCATCTATCAACACCCCTGAGAACCAACAACTGCTTTTATTATCTGCACTCGGAGAGCTATAATCAGGAAAAGCCGAAAGGCCCGGAATATGGGCAAAAGCTTGGTTATATATCTTGCGTATACTCTGTTTAGCAGAGAGAAGCTCGTCAATACGTTCTATTTGGGCGCAGCCAATAGCAGCTTGAACATTAGTCATCCTATAGTTAAAACCAACCCTATCATGGTCATAACCTGGGCCATTTCTTGCGGTTGTGGTCAGGTGTTTTATTAAATCCATCAATGCTGGATCATCTCCAACCACCATCCCCCCACCACCACAGGTTAAGGTCTTGTTACCATTAAAAGAAAATACTGTTAAATCAGCCCCTAAAGCCCCAACAGGCCGTCTATTATCTATGGCTCCTAAAGCTGCGGCTCCATCTGCTACCACTGGCAGGTCATACTGCTTGGCAACTTTTACAATGGCATCCATGTTGGCTGGTAGACCCAAGGTATGTACAGGCATAATAGCTGCTATACGTCGTCCTGATGGCTGGTGGATAAGCTCCCCACTTCTTTGTTCTGTTTCCTCCTCTAACTTGTTGGCCAACTGTTCACAGTCGATATTCCAACTTGCAGGCTCCACATCAAACAACCAAGGATCAGCACCACAATAGTTGATGGCATTAGCACTTGCGATAAAAGTCAAAGATGGCATGATAACAAGGTCACCAGCCTTTACACCAACAGCCACTAAAGCCACATGCAGACCAGCTGTTCCGGAGGCTGTAGCTACTCCTCGCAAATTACCAGACGCAGTTGCAACCATATCCTCAAAACGGCTGACAAAAGGGCCAACACTAGATACAAAATTACTAGTTATGCACTCTGCAAGATATTGGTTTTCATTGCCTCTTAAATCTGGTATCGCTAATGGAATCATATCTAAGGCTCCTATTCCAGAATCTACATTTTTTGGTCAAGATTTCGGCTTTTAACCTTATGTTTAAGATCTGGGACTGAAATTTTTATGGCTTCAGATATTTCAGCAGTTGACCAATAATCGCTATCACGAATATCTTCTAGCATAGTTATAGTTTGAGAAAGGGCAGCATCATCTTCAGGAGGTTGAGTTGCAATTATATCTACCCCCTCAAAACGACCACTTTGTGCTACTTCGCCAACTCCAACAAACTCCTCTTGTGCTTTTTCACCACTGGTATCACTACCACTAAAATAACAGGGCCACTCTTTTGAAGAGTACATTTTACCAGCTTCTGCCATGGCAATAGCTTCTTTATCTGAACCACACTGTATTGGGGTAAACCCTCTATCTTTTAAATATAGTTCAGCAATTTTAGAAAATGTAATTAAGTCTGTTTCCGCATTAAGCCGGGGAATAAAAATATCTCGGTTTTCACCTAAAAAACAGGCCATCAAACACAACTGTCCTGACTCTTCATGTGAGATAAAGTACCTTTTTACATCGTTTGGAGCAGAAAAAGGTTGCCCCTTGGTAAAGCGGTAACCAAAGCCGTGTAATAAACTGCCATCGGAAAAAGCAACATTGGCAAAACGCGAAGTTGTGTAAGGTACACGAAACGAAAAGGAGTAGAGAAGCTGCTCCATAAGAGCTTTGCTAGCACCCATTAAATTTGCAGGGTTTACTGCTTTATCTGATGAGACAGAAAAAATTCTAGACCTTCCTTCTTTAACCAAAACCCTAAGCAGCCTCTCTAATGAAAACAGATTTGTCTCTAACATCTGCATAAGGCTAAAAGGGTCTCTCTCGACTCTAACATGTTTTAAAGCAGAAAAATTCACTACATAATCGTAGTGCTTTTGCGACTCTAAAAAATGACTAAACATTAGAGAACCCATGGATATTGAGATGGTCATAAAATCATCAGGTATTTCTAGAGATGATGAGCGAAGGTCACGTACCAACTCAACTAGGTTGTTCTCAGCTGGATCTACTAAATGCACACTTTTGGGTTTGTACAGCATTAACTGCTTTACAAATGCACTGCCAATAGACCCAGCAGCACCTACAACCAAAATACGCCTACCGTCTATACTATCTGCAAGCTGTTTTTTGTCTCTTTGTAAATCGTTGTGAAAAAGAGATTGTTTACGGCCTAATATCTTGTTTAATAATTGTTTTTCCATGATATTTTCTCCTCATCAATATTATAAATATTGTTCGAGAAAGTGTTTAGCAGCTATATTTTGTGGATCATCCTGCAAAATTTCTCTAAATACCTTACTAGCTGCGGTAATATCTCCCATATCACCGTATAATTTCCCTAACTTTTGCCGTACCACAAAATCATCTCCTACAACATCAAGATAGTGCTTATATTTAGCAATTGCCTTTTTGGGCTCACCTGTTAACCTAAGAAGGTCGGCATAAAATGGTGTAAACCCAACCGACTCATCTGCTAACTGTTTAGATACCATCTTAGCTTTTGGTAAATCATTTTTAGCTAAATATATAGACAGTGACTGTTTGAGGCACTCATTTTCTAGAAGTTCAGATTTAATTTTAGCAAAGCAATCTAATGCGGTGTCATGTTGATTTGCTTTTTGGGCGAGAAGTCCCTCCATCAAAAGTACAAAATCTTCTCTTTGCTCTAAGTTGCTCTCTTTTATTCCTTTTAAGAAATTTGCCAGTTTTTCTGTTTCATTATCAGAGAAATATTTTTTGGCCTTACCTAAAATTGCCATTGGTGAAGCTAATATATTTTTACAATGGGCCTGATAATCAGTTTCGGTTTCAGCTACAAGGTCGGCAAACGATTGGGCAACAGCTTTTAGAGAGTTAGCCTGTTTTTCGGGAAAATCATCTATCGCCACACCATTACGGTCAAAAAACAACAACACCCGTCCTGGCTGCTTGTCTTTTGTCCATTGGTTAATCATAGATTTCATGTTAGGCCGGGGCTTGGTCTCCTCCATCCGGCTACGTACCCGTTGCCGTGACTCGTCAATTACCTTTAAAAGATCTTTTGCACTATCCCGGTATATCTCATAATATCGCCTTCCTGTCTCTTCTATCTCTTTGTCGCTCCAATCATCTTGTTTGTTTGGTTTGCTCAATTTTAAAAGCTCTCCAATACTCCAGCTTTTTACAAGGGGTGTAATATCACCAAAATCGTTATCTAATGATGTCTCAATATCATCCATAACTTTTTTATACTTATAATTTGGTGGATGCCCCTTACGACCAAAAAGTTTATCGTTACAAGAAATTGCCTCTTCTACCAATTTTTTAATTTTTAACAATTTACCTCGTACTTCGTTTAACTCTCCCTCCACCATTTTATAATATTCAGGCCATTTATACGTTTTAGTCTCCTCCAACTTTTGCTTAACACTCTCCATAGCAGGTAAAGACAAAGCAGTTGTGGTTAAGGATTCCCACCCTATATGGTCAACATTATCAATTTTAGCTGAAGCCTTGGATGGGTTTATCACCTGACATTTTCTTTTTTCTAACTCAACACCCTGCCCGGCTAAACTTCCCATAGCTGCAAGTGAGCTATAAAAATCTGGGCTGGTCTCAGCTTGCCAACCACCATTTGTTGTAACAAACAATTTAGACTGTTTGGCATACGGACCGGCTAAAGTCTCGGCACTGCCTTTGGCATGGGTAAAACCCTCTTTGCTAAAACAGAGGTCAATTCCTGTAATTATAATTTTAGAAAAACCCAAACCAAGGGCTACTCCCAAGGCATAATGGGCAACGGTAATACCGGGAAACAGCATATATTGTGGGTTGTTTTTAGTATTCCAAGGAAACCTTGCTCCTATAAAAAAGCTCTGCCCACGCCATTGACCTACTAATTGTGGGTTTAAATGGTACATATTTACCAAAATACTCTTTTCATAAAAATCCAACATCTCTTTGGACTGGTGGAAAATTATGCTGTAGGGGTCAATGGCAAATAAAAAATCCGGGGTGATATTCTCCCTTTTTAATTGGGCAGATATACGTGAAACAGCCAAAACAACAAGGTCTTTTCTGTTGGCTCTTATCCAATCAAAAGATTCATCCAATGATGGTCCACCAGCCATTAAGACAGCTGTTTTTCCGGCAAAAACTCCATCTAGAGTTGATATAGCCATACGGTTTTCTGCTACATTTTCTAGGCTTTTAGCAAAAAATATTTGCGATCCTGTCTCCTGAACCATCTGCATGCGAAAAGTAGTTAGGGTAGCTTCGATACTGCTACCTAGTTCAACGTATAGATCATGAATACCATCAAAAACAGCAAGAGACTTTATAGACTTGAGCCTGGAGACATAAAAATAGTCTCGCATGGATAACTCTAAAGCCTTATCTAACCAAGTTTCATGAGGCTCTATATAAAAATTATCCGGTAACTCAAGAGGAATTAACCCCTCTTTTTGCAGTCGAGCAAGAGAACTTGCAGCTTCAACAAAAAGGTAACGAGAGTCAGTCGGGATGTCTTTCTTCGATAACCAATTGATCAGAAGACCACAATCTGTACCATAAATTATGTATAACGTACCCTCACTCTCTATGGCATCGCCAAAATGGCGTTGATAAAAACTATCAGAACCAGTTAGGGTAAAAGTCTCACCAACAATATCTGGGAAATACCTCTCACCAAATTTATTTGTAAGCATGTGCCCTAAATAATCTTTACTACTATCCATTGATTTGTCTCATATATCATTATGTATGGGTTGTTTTTTTTTATGAGGTAGCCTATCTTTAAACATATTATCGAATGTTACAAATTATATTCAACTTAGAAATTAAAAATTAGTGTTAACTACTTATAATTACTCTATCGAAGTTTAACCATAAATCTGTGAAATACCATTATGTCGAGTGATGACACAAATAATTTGCAAAAAAGTCTTGATATAGTCACTGACCTGCAAAAAAATGGTAAGGATGTAGAGGCTATAGCACAACTCGACGCTATAATCACGCAATTTTCAGGCCATCCACACCCCTATTTTCTTCTTGGTATATCACTTTTTAACCTAAAAAAATATAACAAAGCCATAGATCTAATAAGCCGAGCTGTTGCTATTGCACCAGAAATTGCCGAATACCACACATATTTAGGTATAGCACTATCTAAAACCGGAAAAAAATCCCTTGCCAAAATAAGGTTTAAATCTGCAATTACACTAGATCCCAGACAAACCGATGCTGCTTTTCATCTAGGGGATATTTTAATTGATGAGGGCAACCCCAAAGAAGCTATTGAATATTTACAAAAAGCAGTTGAAATAAAACCAGACTTTGTCGAAATGTGGAACAATCTTGGGTTATGCCATAAAGCCATAAAACAGCTTGAACTGGCAAAAAAATGTTTTGAAAAGGCCATTGAACTAAATAATAACAATGCAGATTCTCACATCAACCTAGCGATGACCCTTTTGATTATGGGAGAGTATAAAAAAGGGTGGCAGGAGTATGAATGGCGATTTAAAAGAGAAGAATCACCACTGTTCTGCCCACCTCCTGACGGTGTTGCAAAATGGCGAGGAGAGCCTTTAGAAGGTAAAAATTTAATAATTATTTGCGAACAGGGTTTTGGCGACTCTCTGCAATTTGTTCGTTATATTCCTATACTTAGAAAAAAATGTGCAAAACTGCTTTTAATTACACAAAACAATTTAATTCCTCTACTTCAGTCTATACCAGAAATTGACCTTATAACTAATCAAAACCATAATCTTGGTCGTATAGATTATTATTGCCCTTTGCTATCAATCCCGCAGATATTAAAAACAACCCTTAAGACTATCCCCAATAAAATACCCTATATCGAATCAATAGCAGAATTAACAAACCAGTGGCAGCCAAAATTTTCTCAAAAAAAGATAAATGTAGGTCTAGTCTGGGAGGGAAAACCACTATTTCAAAATGACCCTTTACGCCGTCGTTCTACTACACTTAACGATTTTGCGCCATTGGGAAATATAGAAAATGTTGAAATTTTTAGTTTACAAAAAGGCCCACCAGCAAAGCAGATAGAATCAACACCAGATAATGTGGATATTGTTGACTTAGACCAGCATATTAATAATTTTGCCGATACAGCAGCTATTATTGCAAACTTAGATATTGTAATCACCATAGATACAGCAACTGCTCACCTAAGTGGTGCTATGGGAAAAGCAACATGGGTACTACTCCCCTTTTCTCCTGACTGGCGATGGGGGTTAGAAAGTGACACAACACCTTGGTATCCAAAATCCTTAATGTTTAGGCAGATTACACCAAACCAGTGGCAAGAGCCTATTTCACAGATGGTTTCACTACTTAAAAAATGGCCAATAAAATGACTAATATCCAAACAAACGAACAACTCATTAAACAGGCCAACGCCCATTATGCAGATGGAAATTATGCTGCTGCGGGAAAAGTGGCAAATACTGTATACGATAACGACCCAAATAACCCCGAAGGTCTGTTTATTTTAGGGATGGTTGCCTTCAAGCTTGGTAACCATAAAATGGCTATTCAGTTAATAGAGGGTTCTTTAACAATAAAACCTAACCAAGCCAACGTACTTTTTCATCTTTCTACAGTTTTGCAAAGTAATAATCAGATAGAAAATGCTGAAATTCGCCTAGCTCAAGCTCTTAAAATTAAACCAGATATGGTAGAGGCACATATAAATTTAGGCAATATTTGTTTTGGAAAAAATAATCCCTCAATGGCCCTTACCCACTATGCTACTGCCCTTAAAACTGACAAAGACAACAGCATGGCCCATTATAATATTGGGGTGATCGCACAGCGATATGGCGATCAAACCTTGGCCTTATCCCACCTCAAGCAAGCTTTAATTCAAAAACCAGACTCTGCACCTATACATATGGCAATAGCGTTCTCACTATTAATAACCAAACAGTTTAAACAGGGCTGGCAAGAGTATGAATGGCGTTGGAAGTTACCGACCAATACCCCAAGAATTTGCCCCGTACCTAGATGGCAAGGTGAAGAGTTAGCTAACAAAAAACGACTCTACCTATATACTGAACAGGGGTTTGGTGATGCTATTATGTTTGCCAGATACATACAATGGATACAAGAGAGTGGCGGATATGTAATTTTAGAGTGTAAACCAGAACTTTTACTACTTTTTCAACAATCTAATATTGCAGATATGGTAGTGGCCCGTGAAAATGGTGACGAGTCACCACCAAATTTTAAATATGACTATCATATACCATTAATGAGTTTGCCATCTTTGTATACACACTCATTAGCAACTATTCCCAAAAATGTTCCATACCTAAAACCAAAACCAAGCGATGCAACAAAATGGCGACTAAGACTAAGAACAGGTTCAGAGTTAAATGTTGGTATCTGTTGGTCAGGAAACCCCGAAGCAGCAGCCAACCCAGGCAGAGCTTGCACTTTTAAAGATATGCTTCCCATCATAAAAGTACCTGGTATACGGTTCTATAGTGTGCAAAAAGGAACACCAGCAAGAGAGTTGCAAATAACTCAAAACGAGCAGGTAGTTATAGATCTAGACCCAGTATTAACAGATTTTGCCCAAACAGCAGCCTGTCTTTGCAACTTAGATCTTTTAATATCTACCGATACAGCCGTTGTCCATTTAGCAGGAGCAATAAATACTAAATGCTGGGTTATGCTCCATACTGCTTCAGAATGGCGCTGGCTTTCAGAGAGATCCGATAGCCCTTGGTATCCAAACACAACCCTATTTCGCCAAACTTCACCAGATCAATGGGATACTGTAGTTTCGCAAGTTTGCTTGGAATTACAAAAAATGGTTTCAGAAAATCAATAATTTAATCTATTGTGTTTCCAAAGATCTGTAGGAGCAAGCCTACTTGCAAATAGCCTTGTATCACCAAGGTTCACTACGATTTAAAACTACCATAGATTAAATTGGCTACAATTTTATTAAAACTCAAAAAAAAAAGACCACTAAAATTTAGTGATCTTTTTTTATTTTTCTATATATATAATCTATTCAGCCTGACGCTCTACCAATTCAATAAATGAAAGCTGAGCTGCATCGCCATAGCGGAAACGAGTTTTAAGTACTCTTGTGTAGCCACCAGCTCTTTCACGATTACGCTCTGCAATATCTGTAAAAAGCTTGTGTACTACCTCTTTGCTTTTTAATACACTCAAAGCTTGCCTACGTGCGTGAAGGTCACCACGTTTCCCAAGAGTTACTAATTTATCCGCCATACTTCTAAGCTCTTTAGCTTTAGTTACGGTGGTTTCAATTCGCTCATGGAGGAAAAGGCTGTTGAGCATGTTGGAGAACATAGCCTTTCTGTGACTACTATTCCGACCAAATTTTCGTCCGATTCTACGATGTCTCATGAGACATTTCCTCTCTTAAAAATTCTCTTCTTCAAACTGTTTAGCCAGTTCTTCGATATTTTCTGGTGGCCAGCCCTCAAGCTGGGTACCTAAATTTAGGGCCATTTCGTCTAAAACTTCTTTGATTTCATTCAAAGATTTACGACCAAAATTTGGTGTTTTTAGCATCTCAGCTTCTGTTTTTAAGACAAGATCGCCGATATAGACAATATCATCATTTTTCAAACAGTTTGCAGATCGAACTGATAGTTCAAGTTCATCAACTTTACGGAAAAGATGGGAGTTCCATTTTGGTCCCTCTTCATCTTCCTTGTTTTTCTGCATTGGTATGTCATCAAAATTGATAAACAGACTCAACTGATCTTGAAGAATTTTAGCAGAATAAGCCAAAGCGTCTTCAGGTGTAACTACACCGTTAGTTTCAATGTTCATGATTAGTTTATCATGATCGGTCTGTTGACCAACACGAGCATCTTCAACTTTATAAGATACTCTGCGAACCGGGTTGAAACTACAGTCAATAGGTATAACACCAATTGTTACAGGTTCATCATCTACACTCTGCACTGCACGCACATAACCTTTGCCAACAGCAACAGTCATGGTCATATCCAGTGTACCACCTTTGTTAAGTGTGGCGATATGATGATCAGGATTCATAATTTCAATATCATGACCAGGGTCAATCATACCAGCTGTGATAGGACCTTCTTTGTCAGTTTTTAAAGTGATTGTCCTGTTCTCATCAGTATTTACTTTAAGAGCCAAGCCTTTTAGGTTGAGGATAATATCAGTAACATCCTCCAACACGCCTGGTACACTGGAGAACTCATGGAGTACACCTTCTATTTGCACTGAGGAGACAGCAGCTCCTTGTAAAGAAGATAGTAAAATTCTTCTTAATGCATTACCTAAGGTTACACCAAAACCTCTCTCAAGAGGTTCAGCAACAAGACTAGCATGTTGCGAAGGTATCTCACCACTCTCAAGTTCAATCTTTTCAGGTTTAATTAACTCAGTCCAATTTCTGTACATCCGCGTTCTCCTATCCTTAAATCTCTTACTTGGAGTACAGTTCAACAATCAAGTTTTCATTATACTCGGCTGGTAGATCTGATCTATCGGGATATGAGACGAAAGTTCCAGCCATAGCGACAGGATCAACCTCAACCCAAGAGGGTATTTCTCGACGAGTTGCATTGTCTAGAGCACCCTTAATCCGTAAGTTAGCTTTATTACGCTCTCTTACGGATACTTTATCACCAGCTTTAACCATATATGAGGCAACATTGACGACTTGACCGTTCACCAATATTTGCTTATGAGACACAACTTGACGGGCTTCAGTTCTGGAACAAGAAAAACCTAAACGAAACACAACATTATCAAGTCGTCTTTCAAGTAATAACAATAGGTTTTCACCAGTTACACCCTGCATACGTTCCGCTTTTTTGAAATAATTGCGGAACTGACTCTCTAACAGTCCATAAGTGCGTTTAATTTTCTGTTTTTCACGCAGATGTAAACCATAGTCAGATACCTTTCTACGGCGTTGACCATGAATACCTGGTGGGTAGTTACGCCTTTCAATAGCGCACTTATCAGAAAAACACTTCTCACCTTTTAAGAAAAGTTTGCTAGCTTCACGCCGACACATTCGGCATTTTGATCCAAAATAACGGGACATATTTTGTAAATTCCCTCAATTGCTCTTTTAAAAATCAAACACGACGGCGTTTGGGAGGCCGGCATCCATTATGAGGAATCGGTGTTACATCCTCTACATAAGCGATATTAAAACCGATAGATCCCAAAGCACGCAAAGCAGATTCGCGCCCTGATCCTGGTCCTTTTAATCTTACTTCCAGGTTACGCATTCCATGCTCTTGAGCTTTACGGCCAGCCTCTTCAGCTGCCATTTGTGCTGCAAATGGAGTAGACTTTCTGGATCCCTTAAATCCTTGGGCTCCTGATGATCCCCAAGATATCACATTACCTGATGTATCGGTAATGGTTACCAAGGTATTATTAAAGGTAGAGCGTATATGGGCAATACCGCTGGAGATATTCTTCTTCTCCTTCTTCTTGCCTCTGACACTCCTCTGGGCCTTCGCCATCTTATCTCCTTAAAACTTTTTGTAAACTGCAATCTATCATTTTAATAAATTATTATATTAAATTTATCGTAAAATATTAACCAGTTTTCCCTGCTACTGGCTTTCGTGGTCCCTTACGGGTTCTTGCGTTAGTATGAGTACGTTGTCCTCTCACTGGCAAACCACGACGATGACGTAGACCACGGTAAGTACCGATATCCATAAGACGTTTGGTATTCATTGCTACCTGTCGTCTCAAATCACCTTCAACTTGAAATTCATTATCTATAGCAGTACGTACTTTTGCAACTTCAGCTTCTGATAGATCTCTAGTTCTTATATCCAGAGCTATGCCTGCTGTTTTAAGTATCCGTTTTGCCGACTCATTTCCAATACCATAAATATAAGTTAATGCTATCACAAGTCTTTTATTTACGGGAATATTTACACCAGCTATTCGTGCCACCTTACAACCTCCAGGTACGTTTTTTCATATTTATGCTAAAACAGAAAACTAACCCTGTCTCTGTTTATGTTTGGGATGTTTATCACAAATAACTCTAATAACACCCTTACGTTTTACAACTTTGCAATTTTTACAAATTGGTTTAACTGATGCACGAACTTTCATTATTTCAATAATCCTTTATACCTATATCATCCTCGCCGACTTCTTATCTTAGCCTTTTTCATTAAACCTTCATACTGACGGCTAATGAGGAAAGATTGAATCTGCGATGCTGTATCCATAGTAACACTAACAACAATTAACATAGATGTACCTCCAAAATAGAATGGTACATTATAATTGGCTATTAAAATTTCCGGCAACAAACAAACTGCCGCAACATACATAGCTCCAACTAATGTCAACCTTGTTAAAATACCGTCTAAAAATTCTGCGGTACGTCTACCCGGTCTTATCCCAGGAACAAAACCACCATACTTACGCAAATTATCAGATGTTTCTTCTGGGTTAAATACAATAGCAGTATAAAAATAACAAAAGAAAATAATCGCTAATGCATATGTGATCATATACGGCAACTGTCCTGGTGATAGGTAAGCTGCAAATGTCTTTACACTATCCCAAGGGGCAAAATTTGCAATAGTCACCGGAAACAAGATGATAGAACTAGCAAAGATAGGAGGTATAACACCTGCGGTGTTTACTTTCAATGGTAGGTGAGAATTCTCTCCACCAACCATCCTTCTTCCACTAACCTGTCTTCTTGCATATTGTATGGTAATTCTTCTTTGGGCTCGTTCCATAAATATGATAAATGCAGTCACACCAATTACCATAACCAACAATAATAGAACAAATAGTGGCTGCAAATCACCAGTTCTGGCAAGTTGTAATGTATTTGCCAATGCAATAGGTAGGTTAGCAACAATACCAGAATAGATTATCAAAGATATTCCATTTCCAATACCACGAGCTGTTATCTGCTCACCAACCCACATAATAAATGCTGTACCTGCAGTCAATGTTAAGACAGTCATCAATCTAAATGACCATCCAGGATCAACTACAACGTTCATTCCACCTGCTTGCATACTCTCTAAACCATATGACATACCAAAGCCTTGGAATACTGCCAAGACTACAGTAGCATATCGGGTATATTGAGTTATTTTCTGCTGTCCTGCTGGCCCCTCTTTCTTGATGGCCTCTAACTTAGGAAATACGGCCGTCATTAATTGGAAAATAATAGATGCTGAAATATAGGGCATTATGCCCAAAGCAAACACTGTCAAACGTGACAGTGCTCCACCTGAAAACATGTTAAACATGCCCAACAGCGTACCTTGTTGTTGGGCAAAAAATGCTGCTAGTGCATTAGGGTCAATTCCTGGTGTTGGTACATGAGCTCCAATGCGATAAACAATCAACATGCCCAATGTAAACAACAAACGCTTACGTAACTCAGGTATTTTTCCTAAATTAGATAGCCCTGCAAATGGTGATGATTCTTCTGTTGCGGCCATTTATTTATGGATCCTAAGCACTCAGTGTTACAGTTCCACCAGCATTCTCGACTTTCTCTTTTGCTGTTTTAGAGACTTTATCGACGCTGATATTTAATTTTTTTGTTAAGTTACCGTTACCAAGTAGTTTAACACCTGAGTTAATACCTTTTCTTACCAAACCATGGGACTGTAGTAATTCAAGATTTATCTCAGATCCAGCATCAAATGCTTCTAGATCTTCAACATTAACTAGTGCATATTCTTTGCGGAAAATGTTGTTAAAGCCACGTTTTGGTAGCCGTCTTTGTAAAGGCATTTGCCCGCCTTCAAAACCGACTTTATGAAATCCACCAGATCTTGACTTTTGTCCTTTTACACCACGGCCAGCGGTCTTACCTGTTCCAGACGCCATGCCACGACCAACTCTTTTGGGATCTTTTCTATTTGTCGGACTTGATGGTAATTCATTCAATTTCATCTTAACTACACCTTTTATATCATTTGATGGCAACTGTATTTCGAAAAATTTTACTCAGTGACCTCAATCAAATGTTGTACTTTTGTAACCATCCCTCTTACAGCTGGATTGTCAGGTAATTCATTTTGCTTACCTATACCACGGAGTCCCAAAGAGTGCATTATTTTTCTCTGTTTTCCTGGTCTACCAGTTGTTGAGCGAATCTGCTTTACTTTAATTTTATTTGCCATGATCGTCTCACTTGGCCTCTTTTCCACGTTTTGCTGCTATATACTCTGGAGAGCGAACAGATTCTAACGCCTGAAATGTTGCTTTAATCAAGTTATGAGGGTTAGATGTGCCAGTTGATTTAGCTAGTACATCACGAATTCCCAATGCTTCAAATATTGGGCGCATAGAACCGCCTGCAATAATTCCAGTACCTTCTGATGCTGGGCGAAGAACTACTCTACCTGCACCATAACGACCAACAATTTCGTGATGTATAGTGCGAGAATCTTTGATTGAAATATCAATCATAGCTTTTCTTGCTTGATCTGTTGCTTTACGGATACTCTCTGGGACTTCTTTTGCTTTTCCCAGCCCGTAACCAACCTGACCTTTGCCATCTCCAACAACTACAATCGCTGAAAAATTAAACCGACTACCACCTTTCACAACTTTAGCAGTACGCTTAATGACAACCAACTTTTCTATCATGTCGTCTTTCTGACGGTTGTCTTGCCTACCGTCTGAATTTCCTCGGCGATTGTTCGACATTGCTGCTCCTAATAATACTTTTATAAACTTTCCAAGATTTCTAATTATATTTTAATTTAAAATCTTGCTCATTAAACATTAAGTGTAAAGTCAGGCTTAAAATTGTAGACCGCCCTCACGAGCTGCCTCAGCAAGAACTTTAACCCTGCCGTGATAAAGGAATCCACCACGGTCAAAAACTACCTTAGCTATATCTTTCTCTAACGCTTTTTTTGCAATCATCTTTCCAACAGCAGTAGCTGCTTCACAGTTACCACCATTTTTAATTGAATCTTTTACCTCTTTTTCAAGAGTAGATGCTGAAACCAATGTTTGGCCAACAGTATCATCAATTATTTGAGCGTATATATTACAAGAGCTACGATAAATTGAGAGTCTTGGACGGTCACGTCTTACCTGCTGTACTTTATAACGAACCCGTTTTCCTCTAGCCCTACGTGAACTTTGTCGATCCTTCGCCATCACATCACCCTCTTACTTTTTCTTACCTTCTTTTCTTAGAATATACTCACCTTCGTAACGGATTCCTTTACCTTTATATGGCTCAGGTGGTCTGAACTCTCTAATTTCTGCACAGACTTTTCCAATTACTTCAGGGTCAATACCTTTAACTATCACACGAGTTGTCTTTTCAACTTTAACCTCTATACCATCAGGAAGAGGATAGTCAACAGGGTGAGAAAAACCAAGTGTCAATTTTAGAACCTTTCCTGAAACAGCAGCTCTATAACCTACACCGTTTATCTCTAAAACTTTTTGAAAACCATCAGATACACCAACAACCATATTGTTGAGAAGTGCTCTTGACAACCCCCAAATTGCATAAGCATCACGCTTTTTGGAGTTAAGCTTTACGTTGACTTCATTGTTATTGATTTCAAGAAGAACATGCTTATGAAATTCTCTTGTAAGTGTTCCAAGTTTGCCTTTAACCTGTACACTTTGTTTGTCTATTTTCAGCTCCACACCACTTGGTATAGTCACTGGTTTTTTACCAATTCTACTCATTATTAATCTCTAACCTAGAAGAGTGTGCAAAGCACTTCACCACCAACACCAAGTTTATAAGCCTGCTTACCGGATATCACTCCCTTACTTGTAGAGAGTATTGAGATGCCCATACCTTGATATACTCTTGGTATCTCATCTTTGGAGACAAAATGTCGTCTTCCAGGTTTTGATATACGTGTAATTTCTTCAATAACTGAGTTGTTATTAAAATATTTTAGCTTAATCTTAAAATATCTTTCACCTTTATCTGTTTCAGGTGCAACAATCTCTTCGACATATCCTTCTTCAACAAGGATTTTGCCAATACTCATTTTCAACTTTGATGCAGGTATATCCACATGGGACTTGCGAACTAGTTGAGCGTTACGAATTCTAGTCAACATATCGCTGACTGGATCGGTCATTCCCATTTATGATACTCCAAATTATTTGGCTTAACTGTTAAGCAATTTTCAGTATTACTTTAAAATCATACAAATTTTAACAAGTAAAACTGCACTATAAATAAACTAAACTATTAACTTACTTGATACAATCTTTTACCAAGAAGCTTTTACAACACCTGGAACATGTCCATCAAGAGCCATTGTACGGAAACATATGCGACATAATGTAAACTTGCGAATATAACCACGAGGCCGACCACAACGAGCACATCTATTATAGGCTCGTACAGCGTACTTAGGTTTCTTCTTCCACTTGGCTACTATCGATTTTTTTGCCATGAGACTGTGTATTCCTTGAGATGTAACTAACTTATAAACGGCATACTAAAGCCGCGTAACAATGATTTTGCCTCTGCATTAGTTGTTGCAGAAGTAACAATAACAATATCCATTCCTCTGACTGTATCTACTTTATCGTATTCAATCTCAGGAAAAATAATCTGTTCTTTAATTCCAAGGGCGAAATTTCCGCGTCCATCAAAAGATTTTCCAGATACACCTCTAAAATCTCTAACCCTAGGTAGTGCAACATTGATCAAACGATCAAGGAATTCATACATTCTTTCTCTTCTTAGTGTTACTTTGCAACCAATAGGTTGACCATCACGAACTTTAAATCCTGCAACAGATTTTTTTGCTAAAGTTACGTTGGCCTTCTGCCCAGCAAGTGTAGTCATATCAGATAATGCGCCTTTCATAGCGTTTTTATCTGCAATGGCTTCACCTACACCCATATTGATTACAATTTTCTCTAAGTGAGGAACTTGCATAACATTTTCGTACTTAAACTCTTTTTTAAGAGCCGGTACAATTGTCTTATTATAATGATCCTGTAATCTTGCCATCTTTTGTTGTTCCTAATTTTACCTGCTATGCAATCAATCAAATCAATGTTGCTTTGAGGTTAAAATGTTAGTTTAAGTAAGCTACTACTTATCTAACACCTCTCCTGAGCCAGCAGCACATCTTACTTTGCGACCGTCTTCGAGAATTTTATGGGATATACGAACACCTTTCCCACTAATTGTCTCGTAGTACATCACGTTAGAAATATGAAGAGGTGCTTCTTTTTCAATTATACCACCTTCATTTTTTTGATCTTGCTTCGTGTGCTTTTTCATCATGTTGACGTTTTCAACAAGCACAGCATTTTTTTTCGGCAACATTTGTAAAATGCGACCTTGTTTACCTTTATCTTTACCAGTTGTAACGATAACGGTATCACCTT
Source organism: Magnetococcales bacterium (assembly GCA_015231305.1). GTDB lineage: Bacteria > Pseudomonadota > Magnetococcia > Magnetococcales > JADFYX01. Next base: position 23,503 of record JADGBW010000044.1, read on the forward strand.
TTTTTAAGCTGGTTTTAAATTCCGTATTCATTTCAAAATTCACCTGTTTGCTTATTAAAGCAAGTTTAAGCGACTTCCCTAATCCAGCATTTTATAGCACTTCAGGAGCCAGCGATATTATTTTCATGTAGTTACGACTTCTCAACTCTCGAGTAACTGGCCCAAATATACGGGTCCCAATTGGCTCACCAGCTGGATTAATCAACACTGCTGCGTTGGAGTCAAAGCGAATATATGATCCATCGTCACGTGTAATCTCTTTTTTTGTTCTAACGATGACAGCTTTTGCAATATCACCTTTTTTTACTTTGCCACGAGGTATTGCAGATTTAACTGATACAGCAATAACATCACCAACACGAGCATAACGTCTTTTAGAACCACCTAATACTTTAATGCATAAAACTTTTTTAGCACCAGAGTTATCAGCTACATCTACTACGGACTCAACTTGTATCATGACGAAGCCCCTTCTAGCACAATCCAACTTTTATCTTTACTGATTGGATTACACTCACGAATCTTAACAAAATCACCTTCATGGAATTTTCCATTTGGATCATGAGCTTTATATTTTTTGGACCGTTTCATAATTTTTCCGTAAAGATCGTGACGAACTCTCCGCTCGACTCGAACTACAACAGTCTTTTCCATCTTGTCGCTAACCACGACACCCTGCAATATTCTTTGTGCCATGGTTATGCCACCTCTTCTTGTGCTTTTCTAGCACTTGCTATCGTCTTAATCCGAGCAATATCTTTTCTTACCTGACGTATCATTGCTGTATTCTCTAGCTGGGAGGTTGCATTTTGGAAACGAAGTTTAAATGCTTCCTGATTTAGCTCTTCCATCTTCTTATTCAAATCTTCGTCAGACATATCCCGCATTTCAGATGCTTTCATCAGGCTGTCCTCTTAAGATTGATAAATTTAGTTGGGATAGGCAATTTAGCTGCAGCTCTTGCCATAGCATCTCT
>JADGBW010000009.1 GCA_015231305.1 Magnetococcales bacterium
CTATGCCAATATCTATTCCCTATAGCCCCAAAGATTGTGTGGTAGCTTAATAATATGACCAAGAGGAGACAAGTAATACTGATCATAGCGGTAATCTTCATCCTTGGTGGAGTTACTTCCTATGTAGCAAAAAAGTATTTTCTCGCAGTAAAAGATGTAATACCAATAGCATTAGTTGCTCCTATAACTGGAATAAATTCTGTAACTGGTCAATCTATGCTCCGTGGGGCAGAGTTAGCTGTATCACAGTTTAATGAGATATTGGGAGATCGTGGAAAAGAGCTTGAGTTGACCATCTTTGATGATGCTAGCGATGAAACACAGGCAAGGGCAATTGCCAATGAGATAGCTCAGAATGGGGATTATGTCACAGTTATAGGCCATGCAACCGCAAGTGGTGCAAAATCGGCCAGTTTTATATATGAAGACAATCAAATTCCATTTATTACTTTTGCTGCTGGTGGTCGAGAAATTGTTGATGGTAAGGAGTGGGTTTTTAAGATTGGTATAAATGGCTGGCAGCAAGCTAGGTTTCTGGCTAACTATACAAAAAATGTATTAAAACAAAATATTGCTACAATTGTTCATGAAAACTCACTTCTAGGTAAGGAGATGGCCAGAGGGTTTGAGGAGACCTATAAACGTTTTGGTACACGAGTTCGTTTTAAATGGTCATATAACGGCGAAGAAGACAGAAGAAAAATATTTACCGAGGTTATAGAAACACTTAAGGAAAAAAGAGATACTGGCATTATTTTTCTTGCCATGCCTGCTAATGATGCTGCCAACTTTGTAACTTACGCTAGAGGGGCCAAACTTAAAAACCGTTTTGTTGGACCTGACTCACTAGCAAGCCACGATTTTAGCCAGAAAATTAAAGAGCTAAGTGGTGAAATGGCTGCTAATGACAGCAATAACATTCTACTAACTTCTTCTTTGTTGTGGGATACCGCAGATCAACAGGGCCAGCAATATAATAACGCCTACCAAAAAAGATATCGTGGGCAGTCAGACTGGATTGGTGCTAACGCATACGATGCCGTCTCTATAGCCATGAAACCTCTTATGCAAGATAGACTTAATCTTGAGATTAAGGCTGATCAAGATACAGGTTTTTTTGAAAGTTTGAGACTATTTTTAGATGATGAACCTCAGTATATTGAAGAGGTTGAAGCTCCTATAGTTATCGAAGATGAGGATGAAGACTCTCTTTCGGAAGTTGAAAAATCCCGACGTAAAATTCATAAATATCTCCGTTCACTCACATCCCTTGAAAAATCCTATCAAGGGGTTAATGGAAAAATGTATTTTGATGAGTTCGGGGAGGTGCAAAAAAATATACTGTTGGGGAAATATAACGGAACTCAACTTATCTCAGATTTAACACAGTTGATGCCCATTACAGCCAAAGGCAACATCAATTTTATCAATGAAATTAAACAAGGCAGGATGCTCTATGTAAATGACAGGTTTATGTATAAAACCAACGTCGTATACTCTGGCGTAAATTTAAAAGAGGCATCTAACATCAACCTAGAGGAAAACACGGTAGATTTGGAGTTCTCTATCTGGTTTCGCTATCAAGGTGCTTTTAACCCAGCTGATTTGCAACTTATCAACGCTGTAGGAGATGTCTCTCTTGGAGAACCAATTGAGGAGTCTATAAAAAAAGACCTTAATTTTAAACTATACAAAGTTAAAGGCACTTTTCGCCTTAATTTCTCTAATGCATTAAGGCCATATGGTAGTCAAGTATTAGGCTTGTCTTTTCGGCATAAAAACTTAAGCCGGAATAATATTATCCTAGTCGTTGACGTTTTGGGTATCCGCTTGGGTAGTGGTGTGCCTCTGTCGGAAACAATTCAAAAGTCAAAAATTATTGACCCAACCCTTGGTTGGGTTGTAGATCAGGCTTGGTACTCATCTGAAACAACAGTTGAGAGCAGTATGGGTCGTCCCCAATTTGTTGGTTTTGGTACCGAAGAGCCATCTTTTTCTAGAATGGACTTTGGAGTAATGATCTCCAGTGATTCCTTTTCCATTCGCGATATTGTACCATCAGAATATTTTATATATTTAGGAATTTTTGCGGTTATTGGGATCTTTTTTGGGGTCGGAATTGATGCAAGAAACCGGACACTGTTTTTTTCCATAGTATCTTTTGGGCTTTACGCTTTTTCTTGGCCTCTTTTTCTCTTGGCAAGTGGCAATATCCTTCTAGATTTTGCCGTAAACAATCTCACTATCAGTGCTATAGACTCAATTGTTAGAGTTTATGATATAATATGGTGGTTTATGCCACCAGTTTTAATAAATGTTGCTGTTGAAAGGTTTATTTGGAAGCCCCTGGAGAGACGTACAGAACAGATAGTACCAAACATAATTAGAAAATTTGTTTCGGTAATATTCTACCTATTTGCTTTTTTAGGGGTTATTGCATTTGTATTCGGGCAAGCATTAACCAGCTTGTTGGCAACTGGTGGTCTGCTTACTATGATCATTGGCCTAGCTGTTCAGTCTAACATTGCCAATATATTCTCCGGCATTGTGGTTAATATCGAAAGACCATTTTCAGTTGGAGATTGGATAAAAATTGGCCTTTTAGATGATGCCCAAGTTATTGATATTACATGGCGAACACTCCGTTTAAAAACATTAAGTGGGGTTATTATTAGTGTACCAAACGGCATGGCATCTGACGCTGCTGTTTTAAACTATACCGTAGGTGGTGCAACCAAGGTTAAAATCCCTGTTTATGTATCAACTAAACATGATCCATTAGATATAATTGCTCACTTAGAAGAGGTATGTGCAAATGTGCCACAGTCTTCTGAAGTTAAGCCTATTATGTGTGTTAATAAGGGTGTTGAAAACTTCTTTAGGCAGTGGGTTGCTGTATATGAAATTTGGTACTGGCTTGAGGACTATACAGATGGAAGTATAACCCGTGCTCTGTGGGTAGAGATTTTCCGCTATTTTGCCGAACAAGATATCAGCATCGATGTTGGTTCAAGAGAAGATGTTCTTGGTGAAAATAAAGAAGTTGAAGAGGGTTTCAAAGAAGCTAGAGAAGAAGATTGGGATCAGAACATGTTAGAGGAGATGGTTGATTAAATGTGGCTGCTCACAACGTTGACCCAGAAAAAACTGAGTCTGTTAAGTTGTGTGGGGTGTATATCTTTGTCGATGATACTCTTCAGTGTTTCTCCGGCATTAGCAAGAGTGCAAAGATTGGAGCCTCTGCTTGTAGACCTTCTAAAAAATAGTAAAAAAATACAAGGTGTACAGACAGACTATGCAGCACAACAAGATCGTCTAAAATCAGAAAAGGGTAAAATGTTTCCTATTTTAGACGTAACGGCAAACACAGGATTTGAAGAGATCGATGGTGAAGGTTTATCATCAGATTCAGACCTTAATTTTAATGAAGTTGGCTTAAAGTTTACCCAAACATTATGGGACTTCGGGGCAACACTCTCAGATATTCGTAAAGGTAAACATGCATTAGAGATACAACATTTACTGCTAAAACAGCAGATAAATAACACAATCGTAGATGGCATTACTGTTTTTTTGGAAGTTAAACGGGCATCAATCGCATTAGATTATGCAAAAAGATCTGAGTTAAACATTAAACGTCAAGCAAAATTTTCTGAGGTTATGCTAGCTGAGGGTGCAGGTCTATCGTCTGATATTATAGAAGTAAGAAAGCAGTTAGCAACTGCCCAGACCAAGTTATTTAATGCTGAGCTAGCTATGGTGACTCAGATAAATAAATTTAAAAAAGTGTTTGCTTCAACTCCTGTAGATTTTGAAAGTTTTGAAAATCTAGATTTTTCAATTTTAAGCCATGTTCCAAGTACTATCTATGATGTTATTAGCCGAGTTGAAAATAATAATCTGGATATTAAATTAGCTGGTATAGACATTGAAAATGCAAAAGAGGACTCTTTTGCTTATAAAAGTCGCTCATTTTTTCCAAAAGTTGAGGCAGTGCTTGAGAAAAAGTGGAAACATAATGTAGGTGGTACTTTAGGTGATAAAAGTGAGTTTTTAGGTAAAGTCGAATTAAGCATGCCTATTAGTTTTGGTTTTACTGAAGCTAAAGAGTACATGGCAACAGTTAAAGATAAAGAGTCTCTGGTTATCACCATGGAGTCTCTCAGAGAAGATATAGTAGAAGAGGCTAGAAATGCTTGGCATAAGCTGATAGCTTCTACAATGATTTGGAAATCTATTAAAGAACAAGCAGATCTTGCAGCAGAATCATTACAAATTGCATACTCTGAAAGTAAGTTTGGCATTGGCTCTAAGACAAAAACAATGAATTCAGAAACAGCTCTGTTAACAGCGCAAAGTGATGCTGAATCAGCCAGAGTTGATATTTTACTAGATGCTATATCGTTGCTTAACCTTATGGGTGAAATATCAATTGATATTTTATTTAAAAAAGAGTCTCCTGAAGATCTAGCTTATGATCCAATACCAATTTTTCATGGTAATTTTTCATTAAAGCCTTCAGATAAAGTTGTTGCAATTCTTAAAAAAATTGTCAGTAACGCAAACGAAACACCAGAATCAGCAGACTCTTCATATAACGAAGAAAATATTAAAATAAAAGATGAAGCTGTTAATGGCTCAGTAAAGAAAGCAGAAAAGAAGGTTGGTGTTAAGGGTGATAGTATAAAGGCAGATGATGTATCTAAAGTAAAAGAAGTCGATAAACCAGCAAATAAATCTGAAAGCAGTGTAGTCAAGAGCGATATAGCAGCTAAAGATAATCAAGAGTCAGATAAGGTTTTAGATAATTCTAACACAATTCCGCAGGCAGTTAAGGGTGATGACACTGTTAAGGCAGAAGCGGAAGAGAAGCCTAAAGTTAAAGAAGAAATTGATGAAGGTTTGGAGGCTGATGATTATTTTGATAGTGACACAGGAGATAGATATAACCCGGATACCATGCTTACAGATGAAGAGCTTGAGATAGAGAGACTCTATTCGGTTCCTTCAAATGAGCCTGCTGATGAGGAACTTCTACCTAAAGAGTTACTACCAGCTGAACCTTTAAAAGAAGACATTAAAGATCTGCAACCTGATAAACAGTTAAAAGAAGATAAAAAAGAGTCGCAACCAACAAAAAAGTTAAAAGACAACAATAATAAAAAAGGTAAAAGCTCTAGCCCCACATACGGTGAAAATGCAACAAATGCTGCAAAGCCCCATTACGAGCAACCTACCGCTGTGATAGATGAGGTTGAGGCTGAAAAGGATAAATCACCAGCATATGAAGTTAACCCTAACCAGGCTCCTGCATATGAAGTTAACCCTAACCAAGCTCCGGCATATGATGCAGAGCCTAACCAGGCTCCGTCTTATGTTGCAGTGCCTAATCAGGCTCCAGCTTACGACGCTGAACAGTAAGCCTATATTTTTCAATAATTCGGCAGGGATTAATTGACCTGACGGATTTAGATTTGTTATTTTTTTAATTTAATTATATTTTTTGTTTAAACCAACTTAAAAACTATGAGTGATACAAATAACCAACAAGAGGAACTCGATGACTTGCAGATATCTGCTGGTAATCATCTCTTTTTGTTTGTAACATTTATTGGTTTTTTTGCCTTTATAATATGGTCTACAATAGGCCGTCTAGATATTGTAAGTAATGCCACTGGTGAGGTAATCCCGGCAAGCCAGATAAAAGAGATACAACATCTAGAAGGGGGTATTGTAAATAAAATAATGGTAAAAGAGGGGGATAGAGTAGTTGCTGGCCAGCCCCTTGTCTCTTTAGAGTCTGTAGGAGCGCAATCAGACTTGGTAGATCTTAAAATAAGGCGGGTTAATGCCCAGCTTAAAATTATTCGTTTAAAGGCTGAATTGGCAAATTTACCAGAATTGGTCTATTCCAAAGAGCTACAAGAGCAATTTCCCAATTTAGTTGATCGCAGTATTGCTCTTTTTGTCTCTAGGCAGAAACGTCGAAATAGCCAATTAAACGCACAAAAAGAGGTTATATTACAGCGAAAGCATGAGATAGCCGGAACATTAGCTCGGCTTAAGTCTAACCGTACTGTTTCTGCACTTTTTCGTGAGCAGATAAGAATTAGCAAAAAACTTTTAAGTCAAGACCTTTCAAACCGAATGCAGCACATTACACTGTTAATTGATGAATCTAAACTGCAAGGGCAAATTTCTGAAGATAAAGAGGCGTTACGTCGTATTAAGTCTACGATCCAAGAGGCCCAAGAGAAAGAAAAAACAATAATAAATGCGTTTCAGGAAGAGGCCCAAAAAGAGTTGATAGAGTCAGTAAGTGAGGAAGAAAAACTAGCTCAACATCTGGTTAAATTTGAAGATAGCTTTAAACGTACAGTTCTGTTTGCACCAGTTGATGGAGTAATTAAAACATTACATGTGGTTACAGTTGGGGGTGTTGTGCCACCAGGGGGAACTGTAATAGACCTTGTTCCAGGTAAAGACCAACTTATAATAGAAGCTGAACTTCAAACCGAAGATATTGGTTTTGTCCGTCTTGATCAGAATGTCACTATAAGGCTAGCATCTGCAAACGCAGCCCGTTTAGGGATAATTGAGGGTAAAGTTACTTCGATTAGTCCTGACACATATATCAACCAAGATGGCATGGCCTACTATAAGCTTCAGGTATCAACAGAACAGTATTATTTCGAACATTTGGGTACAAAATACCCTCTTGTTCCAGGTATGCAGGTAACATGTGGAATTATAACTGGGGATAGAACAGTGCTAAATTTCTTTTTAGAGCCATTACTTGGATCCGCAGTTACTGCTTTACAGGAGCGCTAGAAGTTAATGGCTGAATCCGAAAACCAACCATCAAAAATTACTTTGCTTGAAAAAGCAACTAATGATTTTAACGAAAACCTCATTGCCCAGTTTAATGAAATCGATGAGCTGTGGAAAAAAATTATTGAGACTCCAGAAGAATATGGACTGCAAAGTACCTTTAAAAGGTTGGTGCAGAATATAGGTGACCGTAGTGGTGTGTTTTCTGTTCCCAACCTCAAAGAGCATGCCCTTGAGATTGAAAAAATTCTCTCGTATCCACTCTGGAGTATGGGAGGTGAACAAAAGTTACAAATAGATAAAATAAGTGGTTATTTATCTCAGATAGGTCAGTCTTGTCGGGGTGTTTTTTCTGATGACCAAGAAAAGTTTGCACCTGAAAATTATGGCTGGAGGTCAAAAAATCGTCTTGACGAACTAGTAATTGTTATTGTTGAAGATGATGCAGAATTTGTTCAGGGTGTTACTTCCAAACTAAGGCAAAACGATATGCGGGTTAAGCATGTCACAGCCATAGATGATCTTGGTGATATTCTTAAAAATATGGAGCCAGCAACGATAATTGTTAACAATGAAATGGCTCAAAAAAGTAAAGTTCCGTTTGAAATATTGGTAAGTCAGTCAGGTCAGGTTCCACCTCCCATTATCATGATATCAGATACCGATGATATGCAGAAACGATTTGATACTCTGCGGAGTGGGGCAAGCTTTTTCCTGCCTAAAGCTGCCGGGCCTGAACGTATTGTTATGGCTCTTAACTCTGTTTTAGAGACAAAAAAAACTGGTGAACTAAAGGTAATGGTTGTTGGTGAGTCACGCTATTTGGCAGAACACATAGCTATGGTATTTCACAATATTGGTGCGCGGGTTGCCTTAGTTGCTAAACCAATGGAGATGCTGCCACCAATGCGTCGCTTTCGTCCTGATGTTCTTCTTATTGATCTAAGAATGTCTATGTGCTCTGGTTTTGAGCTACAGCGGGTTATCAGGCAAGAGCTTGGATTTTCGCAGACACCAATCATGTTTCTTTCTAGCGATTCAGTAGATATTAGCCTTACCTATGAAAGAAATTTAGATATAACCAATTTTATTCCGCTACCTACATCTCAGGTACGTTTGGTGCGGGCTGTCTTAAACTCTATTAAAATCTCCAAGAAAAAAATATTAAACACCAATACAGATGCTTTTAGTGGGCATCTTAACCGAGAGGCTTTTTTAGAGAAAATAGACTTGGAACTTATCAGGTGTAAACGGAGCAAAAATAATTTTTGTATTGCACTGATAGAGTTAGATGCATCAGATGGCTCTTCGGGTACGGTAAGCGAGGTGGCTTTAAAGGGGTTAAGTGATCTTTTAGGTAAATCTTTACGGACTTCAGACTTTATTGGTCGTTTAGACGAAGGGCAGTTCGGGACACTTCTGGTTGACTCAGATACCGATGGAGCCATGATAGCAGTAAATAAAACAAGAGAGATGTGGCATAAGTTACATGCTGGTAATGCAGAGCTAGAAGCTTACAAATCTATATCAGCTGGCATTGCAATGTATCCGGCATTTAATAAATCCAAAGCAATGTTACGGGGCGCACAAGCTTCACTAGATTCTGCTAAACTTAGTGGTGGTGGAAGTACTATGATTGCCTTTAAATAGTGTTATATTGGTTTCACTTAAAAAATGTACACAATTAAGAAACCCTCGTCACTCCCACTCAGGTGAGTATCTAGGGCAGTAACGTTGAACTCTCTGGTTTCCCGCCTTCGCATAAAAGACGTTATGTTGGTTGTGAGTGTCTGTCTTTGATTTGAAATAACTATATATATTGGCTATGTACAAAGTTGAACTCTACTGAAATTAGTTTAAAAATACATATTATTACTACATTTTTTTTCACATTGTTAACAGCGATTAACATCTTGTAAGCTTATGGCAGGTTAGTTTTTTTTTATACCTTGCTAGAAAATGGATAATTTACTAGTCTTTGCAGGTAATTATTGATAGATTGAGAGCTAAATTTAATGCGTATACTCTATCCTAACTTCAAACTTGATAAAAAGAGACAAATATGAAAATAGATAATGTCAATTTGAAAGTATCCCTACCGGCAGCATTTTTACTATTTATTGGTTCAATTTCATCAATCATACTTATTTCAAGTTTCATAACTTCAAGTAAGTCTGTAAACCAACTTGCCCAGGAGGTTCTGGTCAAAATTGGTGAGGGCACACTTGATAAGAGTATCAACTATTTAGAAACAGCAGCAAAACTGGTTCGAGTAAATACCGCTCTTTTTAATCCAGACGAAAACGGCAACTTAGATCTGGACACTTTTAATCAAATAACCAGAGAAGAGATACTTACGTATCCACAGTTTTCATTGGTTTATTTTGGCAATGAGCATGGCAACCACTGGCTCAACAAGCCAACATCACAAGGCAATATCAGCACTCGTGTTATTAAACGCCTAGATGACTCTGCAAAAGGAAAAGAGGTCCTTAGTCAAGCTGCTCAAATGCCAAAAGGTACAGCGGAAGAGAAGCAAGCTGTTGCAGATATGATTGCTCCTTACATTAAGACCACATGGCGTTATCGTGATAGAGATGGCGATATTTTGCGGACTGAAAATGATCCTTTAAAAATTTATGACCCTCGTGAACGTCCTTGGTATAGAGGAGCCGTCGAAAATGGAGGGCATTTCTGGACCGATGTTTACACATGGGCCTCTGATGGTGGCAGAAGCTTTCAAGTAGGTATTACAGTAGCTGAGCTAATAAAAGATAAAAAAGGTTTGGTTGGTGTTACCGCTGTTGATATTATTCTAAACGATATTTCTAAATTTCTCGGTAGTTTAACCATCGGAAAAACTGGCCAAGCGTTTATTGTTAACTCTAAGGGCCAGGTTATCGGGCTTAACGATTTCAGCCAAGTTGTAAAAAATAATGATGATGGTAGTGTATCTATAAGACATATTTCAGAAATTTCTGATAAAACTATCAGCAGGTCATACAGAGCCTTACGTAAGAAGCTCAAAATCAAAGAGAGTGCTCCACTATTTTTTGAAGGTTCACATCAGCTTAAATTTAGTTCCGCTGGCGAAGAGTATTTTGCCTACTACAGACCATTTAGGCCAGACCATGAGCTAGACTGGGTTATCGGTATTGTTGTTCCAAGTAGTGATTTCTTAGGAGAGATTAACGGCAATATGCAGATGATGGTCTTTTTCTCAATTATCTGTGTAGTCATAGTTATCTTTATCAGTGTTCGTTTAAGTAAAAAGATTACTGACCCTCTAAATGAGCTAGCAATTGAGGCAAACAACATCCGGGTGTTAAACCTAGATGGTCCAACAGTACCGCATACAATGTTTGATGAAATTAATCAGGTGATAGAATCATTCGCCAAGATGAAAGTCGGGCTGCGCTCATTTAGAAAATATGTTCCTACCGATCTTGTGGTTGGTATGATTCAATCTGGGCAAGAGGCTAATTTAGGCGGCAAAAAAGATGATGTAACAATCTTTTTCTCTGATATTGCCGGCTTCACAAGTATGTCAGAAAAACTAACTCCAGATCAGTTGGTTCAAGTTCTTGGTGATTATCTAGGAGCCATGAGCGGTATCATTATGAACCGTGATGGAACCCTAGATAAATATATTGGCGATGCAATCATGGCGTTCTGGAATGCGCCTCAGCCTGTTACAGATCATGCTGTAAAAGCTTGCTATGCAGCTATTGAGAACCAACAAAAACTAGCTGAAATGCGTGTTAGATGGATAAATGAAGATCTACCACCAATCGGTTGCCGAATTGGACTACACACTGGTCCAGTTGTTGTTGGTAACTTTGGTTCTGAGCAACGCTTGAACTACACTATTATTGGTGATCCTGTAAACCTAGCTGCTCGTCTCGAAAGTGCCTGTAAACAGTACAATATTGGCATTATGATCAGTGAAGCCACTTATATGGCAGCGAAAGATCATATTGAGGCTCGCCTATTGGATAACATTGCTGTTAAGGGCAAAAAAGAGGGTGTGTTTGTATATGAGCTGTTAGGTCGCAAAGGTAAGCTTATCCAAGAAGTTAAAGAATTTTCTGAAACTTATGATCAGGGAGTTGAAGCTTACAACGCTAGAGAGTGGGATAAGGCAATTGAATGTTTTGAGAAAGCAGAATATCTCAAGCGTTCAGAAGATCCAGCAGCACGTAAATTAGTAGAGAAGAGTAAAGCATTTAAGCAAAACCCACCTGACGCTAGCCAAGACTTGTGGGCAACTGATATATTGACAAGCAAATAAAAAATAGAACAGTAAAAAATTTGGAGATATCCCTCGCTTTGCAAAAAGCGGGGGATATTTAATTGTCTATGAAGTTGCCAGACTTCAATTCACTTATTGGTAAACTACCCGACTTAAAACAAGTATTGGTTAATTTATCAGACTTTAAAACAACGTTAAAAAAACTATCTGACCTCAAAACAACATTAAAAAAACTACCTGACTACAAAACTTTATTAGATAAAAAAGGTAGAGAAGCCCTCCTTGTATCCGCACAAAATAAGTTTACAGAATTATCATCCAAACGTTGGGCGCAAATATCAGCTGGATCTCTTGTATTTATTGCCAGCGGTTTGGTTGTTTGGTGGTTAACTGATGAACCAGATACTAAATCACTAAAAAAAGATAAAAAAAAGTATGTGACAAGAACTGTTTCTGGTAAAAAAATAGTTTCTCTTAAGCGGGGTGTTAGTTCTAAGGAGTTAGCCGACACACCTGAAAGGGGAGTAACACCCCATCAAGCTTCTACTAAAAAAACAAGCAAATCTCAAACTAAGTACATTGGAGAAGGAGTTATGATTATTGAGTCGATTCCTTCTGGAGCAGATGTTTTAATTGATGACAAGATAGTTGGTGAAACTCCATATGAAAGTGAAAGAATCCCCGCTGGGTTATATCATATTCAAGTAAAAAAACTATATTTTACTCCAGAACTTGAGGCAGTTAGGTTAGAGAAAAACTTAACCACAAAACGTAGTTATATATTACGTAATGGAGTTGGCAAATTATCTATAATAAGTTCACCAACAGCTGCTTCTATATCCATAGATGGCAAAGCAAAAAAAATACAAACCCCTGCTAAATTTAATCAAATAAAAGCCGGAAACCATACCCTCGATTTACAATATGGACCGTGTGCTGGTTTATCCATTGATTTTGACCTCAAACATGACCAAACCTTAGAGCTTGATCTTGCTCTTGATGGAGCTGATAAAAGTTTGTATGAAGGTGAGTGTCTAACAGCTAAGCAGATTCTTATTAAAGAAAAAGAAAAAGAGTTAATTGCAGAGAAAATTAAGAAAGAAGTAGAAAAAAGATTACAATTAGAGGCTCTTAAAATAGAACAAGAAGAGAAAGAAAAAAGGCTGAAAAAAGCTAAGAATTTATTAGTTAATATTCAAGATGATTTAAAGCTAGGACCGTTAAATATTAAAGATTGGGAAGAGAACCTTGCTATATATTTAGAAGTATTAACTCTTGACCCGGAAAATTTAGTTGCTAAATCAGGCTTAGAAGAGGTTTCAGAGCAATATCTGCACATGGCAATAGTTGCAGCAAAACGGTATGACTGGAGAATGGCTGAAGAAAATTTAAACAAAGTAAAAAAGTATAATCCAGATCTTGAGAGTATAAATATTGTTCAGTCAGAAATAGATTCAGGTCGTAGAATTGAGCAAGAACGCACCCCAGCTACAGCTAAAAAATGGCGTGATCCTAAAACAGGTATGGAGTTTGTCTGGATTAATACTGGCTGCTTTTATATGGGGAGTGATTCTGCTGCATCAGACCAAAAACCAAGACATGATGTTTGCATTGATGGATTTTGGCTTGGAAAATATGAGGTTACAAATAGACAATTTCGGAAGTTTAGATCTACTCATAATAGTAAAAGCTGGGGCGAGTATACTTTAAATGATAATGAGCAACCAGCTGTATATGTTAGTTGGGAAGATAGCAAAAAATTTGCTGACTGGATGACAAAACATAGTCGTGGAACATACCGGTTGCCAACAGAAGCCGAGTGGGAATATGCTGCTAGAGCTGGTTTGCAAACTGACAGTTACTGGGGAAAAGCAGAAGATGAAGCTTGTCAACATGGAAATTTTTTAGACCCACTAACAAAAGATAAATTTGCTTGGTCTTGGCAAGAATTTCAATGTGAGGATGATTATTTTGTTACTGCCCCTGTGGGCAAGTTCACCAGCAACAGGTTTGGTCTACACGATATGTTGGGAAATGCCTGTGAGTGGGTATCAGATTGGTATGACGAGCACTATTATGCTAAAAGTCAACGCAATAAGCCAAAAGGCCCTGAGAGGGGGTTCTTTAAAGTGAGTCGTGGTGGTTGTTGGAACAGTGGCCCCCAAAGCACCAGTTTCTCATATCGTCGCAATTACCTGCCAGACTACAAAGTTGACTATACCGGTTTCCGCCTTGTAAGAAAGATGTAAAATATTGAAAGCCCAACTTTCTGAAAATTAAAAGTAATTCACTTTCACAGTTCTTGAATTACTAATTTGATCTGGTTATTTTTAACCTAGCCTGGATATTTTATGAAGAATAGCCGCTATGCTGCCCCAGAGATTGCCAGAACTGCGTTGCAGGATAAATTTTTAAGGATCACATACGGTCAGTATGCTCACCTGAAAAATTCAATCTGCGCCCTGTTCTGACAACCCCTGGAACAACCTTTCGGCCACTCTTCATGAAATATTCGGGCTAGATCCGGTTGTTGTCGCCACGTACCTGACGCAAGCTATTGATTCACCTGGAATATTTGGGGAAAATCTTATCACCAACAAGGTGACTGCGATTTCCACAAATACACCAGATAAACCAACATCTTACGACATACACTCACCGCCAACTGCCGAATCTAGGTTTAAATGTATAGCACTTCCAATTTCCTACGTTTCTTTGGTTAATAATTGACTAAGAGAAACGTTCATTGGAACGGCTAAATTAAGCTTAACTCAAGAGAATAATCTTTTAAATCTTTGCATAAATCCAGAGCTATTGCTTGTATCAGATGCTAACTGTTTCTCTTTTAGTTTGGCTGCGTGCTCTGCAATTTCTTTGGTACTATCACGAAGCATTTTGTTCCAAAAACCTTTTGTTTCAACGTCTTGGTTAAAGACACTAAGCAGGTCTTGTTTGTTTATCTCCATAATTCTAACGTTGGTAGTTGCAACCATACCTGCTGTTCTTGTATCGCCATTTAATATAGCTTCTTCACCAAAATACTCACCTGCTCCAAGTCGTCTTAATTCAATGTTTTTGTCTTCACCACAATTAGTATTTATGGCACATACACCTTCAACAATTACAATAATAGACGAGCAAATGTCACCATAGTTGACAATATTCTGGCCAGGAGCAAATTTTTGTATAAGTGAACCATCTTCAACTTTTAATTTACATGGATCTGGTAGGGCGTTATAAAGCCCAAGATCCTCCATCACTCGTTTAGGAGAGAAGGGTTCCTCTGTTTCAATGGCTTCAGCAGTCTCAATTATATTCCAACGTTTTATAGCAAACTCTATCCCTGCTAAACGTAGGTCAGCCCATATTTTTTTAGCCACTTTTTTGCGAATTGGTAGCAGTTGTCCATAGTCTTGAATATTAAAGCCAAGCATATAGTTAGCTGACCACTCTTCTACACCTCTAAAGCTAGCAAAGGGAGGAGGGGTTTTTAATACTTCTGGTACTGATAACAGGCTTTGTTGGAGAATAGCTTCAACTTTTACTGGAGAGTGTTTGGGGTTTACATCAATAAATATCCAGGTAGATGAGGCACAGGTAGGGCCAGTAAAGTTTTGGATATTACTCTCAGCAACACTGGAGTTAGGAATTCTAGTTATACTTCCATCTCTATTCCAAATTTTAGTAGTTCTCCAGGTGATATCATCAACTCGTCCAGCATCAATATCACCTATTTTTACCCAATCTCCAATTCTAAAAGGTCTCTCTATGTTTATAGCAATTCCTGAAAATACGTTGGATATATTAACCTGAATTGCTAATCCTATAATCATTGCTATCATTCCAGAAGTGGCAAGTAGGCTGGTTAATCTTTGGTCAAATACAAAGGCAATAATGCCAAAAGAAGCTAATACAAATATTGAAAGAGTAAGAAAACGTCTGATAATTACAGGGATTTTCTGTTTAGTTTTTTTCTCAAGGGGAGCCCAGAGAAAAGGGGTAGTAGCAAGGTTTATTACAAAGGCAGCTGCTAACCACCATAAAATATCAAACACTAAAATAAGTGATGCTACATTATTTGGCGTGGCTGTATCACCAATAAACTCTAATAACAGAACTTCGCAAGCTAAAAGCAGAATAAAAGAGCTGAATGTTGTAGATAACCAAAATGTGCGATTTAGCATATTTAGCACAGCAATTTTTGATCTGAAAACAGCAATTATCAATAAAACAATTGATACCGATAAAAGTATCCTACTTAACTCAGAATCAAACATACCCCGTAGGGACATTTCATCTTTTTGGATAGATAAGGCAATGTTAAAGCGAGAAAAGTCTATGTCTTCACTTATATTTAAGTATTGTGGCGAACCGAAAGAGTTTTTTGTTACTGTATCTTGGAAAACTGTTACATCATTAAAAAGCCAACCGCTGTTTGCTCCTAAAACTTGCGCTTTATTAAGGGTTTGGGTCAACCCTTCTTTACCACCAAGTTTCATACCTAGAACATCGTTAACAAAAATAAGGTTGGTTCTAGGTAGTTTGTTATAGCGGAAGTTAAGACCAAGAATATGGTTAAGCAGTGGGTTGCGAAGAGAGTTGCTGCCATCTAAAAAGTTGGCTTTAAATTTCCCTTTTATGTGATATCGCTTGTATGTTTGGTTATCAGTAATAACCTCTTCAACTGCTTTACCCAACTTTATGGGTGAAACCTCGTTAAGAAAAACAATCTCTTTTTCATCTAGTTCGCCATGATAACGAAACCAGAGAAATAGATCTAAATTATATGTTAAATCTTTGAGGTCAAGCTCAGTAACTTTATTGATATTAAACCCAACAAAGACCACTTTTACAATGTGCATCTGGTTGTTTTCGACCAAGATAATACGCTTATGTTGGACCGCATCATCCATGTTTTCAATATCATCTATATTTTTTATAGTCTGTAGCTGAGTTGCTGCTGATATAAGGCTTCTATTTTGAAATTTACCAATTGATATTGGTTTTTGAGCGTCACCATTTTCATCAAAAAAGTTTAAGCCTGTAACGCCTTCAATTCCTTGGGCTGAGCTATTTAAACTAGCAAGAAACTCTCGTATTTGCTTGCGCTCTTTTTTTATAGATTTTATTTTACCTGTAATTTTGTTCTGAATTATTGCCTGCACAATAAGCATAGCAGAGTCATAAGAGTATGCAGCTATCCAATCAGGCTCATCTTGGAACTCTTTTAAAAATCTCTCCCTAAATATTTGTGCTTTTTCATTTCCTGTATCAAAAATAAGTGGGGTAGCAACGTAAATTCCATTTGTGTAATGGCCAGGATTATTAATCTCTTTTGGCAGACTGTTAAAGCCATCTCTAAATGATTTTGAGGCAAAAGAGTCAGGGGTAATAATAGGGTTTAGTAGGCCAGCATCACGAATTTTGCTGGTAATAATTACCCCTTCTGTTGCGTGGGTTGCTAAAAAAATAGTTCCTGTTTTTTTATTGTTTTTTAGCTGTTTAATAATATTGTCAATTGAGCTAGTAAAATTTTTATCTCCAACAACTATTTCACCTCTATATTGAACATTCAAATTAAGGTTTTTTGCTGCAATGGCAAAATTATCTGCTAATGAACGACCATATGTAAGGTTTTCACTGATAATAGAGACATTATCTGAACCCAAAATTGATTTTGTATAGTTGGCTAAAAATCGCCCTTGTAATCTGTCGTTAAAAACTGCTCTGAAGTACCAATCGTTATCTTGTGTAACAGAAATATCAGTAGATGTAGGAGATATAGCAGGTATTTGGTTTTTTTTGTAAACTGGGCCAGCACTTCTTGAACTAGAGCTGTAATTGTGTCCAATAACAGCAACAGCTCTATTATCTTTAACTATTTTTTGAGCCATTTTAAGAGCTGTTTGGGGATTGTTTTGATCGTCATAGAAATCTAAAACAATTTTTTTCTGGTTTTTATCTCGACTTTCATTGTGTATATCAACATATAATTGCGTACCGCGCTTTATAGATTGACCTTTAATGGCAGTTTTACCAGAAAGTGGGCCAACCACAGCAATATGTATCTCATCGTCCCATTGCAGGGGATCTGCTGCCAAACTAGGGTTGATTGTGGCAACTATTGATAAAAAAACTGCTAATATTGCAAAGAAACGTAAATAAACTGCATTGAAATTAGTCATAACTCACCGGAAATAAACTCATCTGATAGTCCTTACGGGCCGTTTTTTTTATTGCCATACTTTGTAACATAATATCCAGCTTTTCTGCTATGTTTAACCCTAAATATTTTACAATTTTGCTATCAATATTATGAAAGAATTATACAAGAGTTACAGTACCATTATTTTCATCAATAGCTGGCAGTTTTAATGTTACGTTAATATCACTAGAAGATGATTGAGCCATTGCTCAACTAGAGTTAGACTGCTATTATTTACCCTAAGTTTACAGATGGGGCAACCCCGCTAATTTATAAGATTATTCAGACAAACTTTAAAGACCAACTAACAAATGACAGAACATATTGAGACGGATTGTAAAAAATGTGGTCAGCATCTTAGAATACCAAAAGATGTTGGTGGTATCCTTATGGCATGTCCTGCATGTGGTCACAAGTTTAGCTCTGACTTCAAGTTTGCAGGTGTAAGAAAACCAAAAGATAATGTTGGAGAAATATTTGGATTACCCAATAAAATTTTGAATAAAATTTTAGGGCTTTTCAGATGAAAAAGAACCCCTATAAAAAAGAAAAATACATTTCAAACTTTTAGCTAAACCATAAATAACATAGCATTTTTTGTAAGGACATTCCTGTGGTGTGATGTCAATGTAGTAGTTTGCTAATGTATATTTGAACTTATTAATATTCAAATACTCTAATATTTAATTTATGGTCTGTTTTCCATGTTGTTAAATATGGCAAGTGGTTGTGTATCGTATTGAGTATATTGTTTATTATTAATTTAGGAAACAAAATAGATGGAAGATCCAACTAAGCAGTCAGATGGAGACAAGGGACGAGTGGAAGTTAAAAATACCACTTGTTACATGTGCGCTTGCCGTTGTGGAATCCGGGTCACTCTTCGTGATGGGGATGTTAGATATATTGAAGGCAATCCTAACCATCCACTAAACCAAGGTGTGCTTTGTGCCAAAGGTTCATCAGGCATTATGAAGCAATACTCTCCTGGACGTTTAACCCAACCGTTAAAACGGATTAAAGGTGCAATGCGGGGTGATGGTAAATTTGAGGCCATAAGTTGGGATGAAGCTCTTGGCATTATGGAGCAGCGTTTAGGGGGGATTCGTAAGAGTGACCCTAAAAAATTCGCCATGTATACTGGTCGAGATCAGATGCAGGCATTAACCGGAATGTTTGCTCGCCAGTTTGGAACACCAAACTATGCAGCCCACGGCGGTTTTTGCTCTGTCAACATGGCAGCAGGTATGATCTATACCATAGGGGGGTCTTTTTGGGAATTTGGCGGGCCAGATTTGGAACGAGCCAAAATGTTCATAATGATTGGAACCGCTGAAGATCACCACTCCAACCCCATGAAAAAAGCTTTAGGAGAGTTTAAACGACAGGGTGGGCATTTTGTAGCAATTAACCCTGTTAGAACAGGATATGCAGCTATTGCAGATCAGTGGGTTCCTATTCGTCCTGGTACAGATGGGGCGCTGTTGCTGGCTATTATTCATGAAATTATTCGTTTAGGGCTGTATGATCGTTCATTTTTAACAAGTTATACCAATGCTGCTGATCTTGTAAACCTGGATGAAAAGTCAGATATATTTGGCATGTTTGTCCGTTCCGAATTAAATAAAGATGATGACCCCGATAGCTGTTTTGACAATGAAAATAAATATTGGTGGGACAGCATAGCAAACAAAGCAGTAGCCCAACGCGCACCCGGTGCTAAACCTCGCTTAATGGGTGACTATACCTTAGAAGATGGTACACCAGTTAAACCAGCTTTTCAGATGTTAAAAGATAGGGTAAAGGAGTTCACACCACAATGGGCCGAGGGTGTAACTGGTATTCCCACAAAAGTTATTTGTGATTTAGCCCATACCATGGGAGTAACAGCAAGGGATCAAAAAATTGAGTTACCAATTCAATGGACAGATGTTTGGGGTAAAGAGCACGATACTATAACTGGCAACCCTGTAGCGTTTCATGCCATGCGAGGTTTAGCTGCCCACTCCAATGGTTTTCATTCCATTAGAGCATTATCAATTTTAATGACTATTTTAGGAACCATAGACCGTCCTGGTGGTTTCCGTCACAAAGCACCTTTTCCTAGGCCAATACCGCCTTGTGCCAAAGGTCCAAAGGGGCCAGAAGATGTCCGTCCAGGAGAACCGTTAAACGCTATGCCTCTTGGTTGGCCTACAAACCCGGATGATCTATTTGTGGATGATGATGGAGAGGCATATCGTTTGGATAAGGGTTTCTCTTGGGAATATCCTCTGTCAGTGCATGGTTTGATGCACAACGCCATTAGTAATGCTTGGCGAGGAGATCCTTATCCCATAGATACATTGCTTTTATTTATGTCAAATATGGCCTGGAACTCTACCATGAACACTGGGAAGGTTCGGGAGATGTTGAGAGATAAAGATGATAATGGAGAGTATAAAATTCCATTTATTATTGTCTGTGATGCTTTTCAGTCAGAAACAACCGCGTTTGCCGATCTAGTTTTGCCAGATACCACATACTTAGAAAGACATGATGTTATGTCTATGTTAGATAGGCCAATTTCGGAGTTTGACGGACCTGTGGACTCTATTCGTGTTCCTGTACTACCACCCACAGGTAATAGCCGACCTTTTCAAGATGTGCTTATAGAGATGGGAGCCAGATTAGGCCTGCCAGCTTTTGTTGATGAGAATGGTGCAGCAAAATATCAAGACTATCCAGATTTTATCTCCAACTATGAAACCGAGCCTGGGTCTGGAATTGGCTTTTTAGCTGGTTGGCGCGGAAGTAGTGGTGAAAAGTTTATGAAGGGAGCACCTAACACTCGCCAGTGGGAGATGTATGAAAAAAATGACTGTTTTTACCACTACAAGCTTCCTCCTTCATATCAATATATGCGTAATTGGAACCAGGGGTATCTGCAATGGGCAAGGCATCATGGTTTAATTCGTGAGGCTAAATCTATTAACCTGCATATTTATTCCGAAGTTTTGCAAAGTTTCCGGTTGGCTGCACAAGGAAAAGGACCATCTAAACGCAGACCACCAGAACGGCTAAAGGAGCGTGTAGAGACATTTTTTGACCCACTACCATTCTATTATGAACCATTAGAAACCCAGTTGATAAATGCCCGTGAATACCCTTTAAGTGCCATTACCCAACGCCCAATGGCGATGTATCACTCTTGGGATTCGCAAAACGCCTGGTTGCGTCAAATTCATACCCAAAACTATCTGTTTGTTAATCCACAAGTGGGGCGCAGCGTTGGTTTTGATGATGGAGACTGGATATGGGTAGAGTCTCCATGGGGAAAGGTTAAATGCCAGTCTCGCTTTAGTGAGGCGGTAGAACCAGGAACAGTCTGGACTTGGAATGCCATAGGAAAAGCTTCTGGAGCATGGGGGTTAGATGGCAAGGCTAACGAGTCCAAACGAGGTTTTTTGTTGAACCATTTAATAAGTGAAGAACTTCCCAATCATCAATCCGGTGCTACGGTTTCTAACTCTGACCCAATTACCGGACAGGCTGCATGGTTTGATCTTCGAGTTAAAATATATAAAGCAGAGGAGGGGGAGGAGAGTTGCGAACCTAATTATCCCACCCTGGACCATTTTCCCGGTATGAAAAAATGGGGTAACAAACTCAGAGCCTACTTTGCAGGTCAAAATTAGGAGTTGGTAATGGATAAAACAAGCAAAAAACAGTTAGCTCTAGTTATTGACCTAAATGTCTGTGTGGGTTGTCATGCCTGTGTGACCAGTTGCAAACAGTGGAACACTTCAGGCTGGGCCGGACCCTTAACAGATGTAAACCCCTATGGCGAGAACCCTTCAGGCACTTTTTTTAACCGGGTTCAGACTTTTGAAGTTGGTACATACCCTAAAACCGATTTAATTCATTTTCCTAAAAGTTGCCTGCATTGCGAAGATGCCCCTTGTGTTCCTGTTTGTCCAACGGGGGCAAGTTTTAAACGAGAGGAAGATGGTATCGTTTTAGTTAATTACGATAAATGTATCGGTTGTAAATACTGTTCTTGGTCTTGCCCTTATGGAGCGAGGGAGTTTGACGAAGGACAAAAAGTTATGAAAAAATGCACTTTATGTGTAGATAGGATCTACGATGAAAAGCTGCCAGAACAAGAGCGACTGCCAGCTTGTGTAATGGCCTGCCCAACTAGTGCACGGGTTTTTGGTGATATTAACGATTCTGACTCTCAAGTGTCACAAAGGATTCGTGAACATGGTGGTTTTCAGTTGATGCCAGAGTGGGGAACAAAACCTTCTAACCACTATCTACCTCGACGTAAAACAGTGGTAACAATTCAACCTGAACAACTGGTTCGTTCTGATAATCCTTTAAAAATTGAAGGCGAGCTTTCCGTACCAGGCAAGGATGATAGGAGCTTGGATGATTATACTAGCTGGTAGTAAAAGAAGGAGTATAAAATGAGACCTGCTTTTTCCGTAATTTTTTTGACCACTCTAATAGGTGCAGGTCAAGGGATGTTTATTGCGCTTTTTTCTGGTCGGGTTTTTGCCTATATGACCGGGGTTGAACTGTTGGATTCCAACTGGTTTTATGGGGTGGGCAGTGGATGTGCTTTGTTATTTATGGGGGCAGGTCTTTTTGCCTCTTTTTTCCATTTAACTCATCCTAGCAGAGGTATATATGCTTGGCAGAGGTGGCGAAGTTCCTGGTTATCTCGTGAGGTGATTCTACTACCCATGGTTATTGGGTTAATGGCTATATCAGCCATGTCTCATTATTTTAGATGGGACAATTTTTTCTTGGAATTTAGCGGTATGGATTTAACCTGGATATTAAGTGGTGTCACTGTTTTACTGTGTATTTTCTTGTTTATTGCAACGGGAATGATATATGCCAGTGTACGCTTTTTTCAGGAATGGGCATCTCCTTTTACTGTCATAAATTTTCTGCTAATGGGGTTGGCATCAG
Source organism: Magnetococcales bacterium (assembly GCA_015231305.1). GTDB lineage: Bacteria > Pseudomonadota > Magnetococcia > Magnetococcales > JADFYX01. Next base: position 22,251 of record JADGBW010000009.1, read on the forward strand.
GTTATACTTTGGCAGCAGTTTTTGCTCATACAGGGTTTGGCAGGGGGTATTCTTTGGGAGAGTTTTTGCTCTATAGTGCACTATTTTTTACCATATTGGCGTGGGCATCAAGATCCTGGTCTTTAGCTAGAAATAGACGAATACAGCCAACCTCATCTTTACAGTCAGCAATTGGTGTTCACCACGGAACAATTCGCCAGCTTACTCGTGGGTTTACTGCTAGTTCATTTAATATTAAAGAGTTTTTTCATGGGCGCGCCCCAACTACTATTATATGGGTTCAACGGCTCTTTATTATCCTCTCTTTTATTTTACCTTTTACCCTGCTTTTAGTAGGCAGTTGGTTAAACATAATACCTGTAATACATAGTGCGTTTGGAGTGCAGATGTTGGGGTTGTTTTTGGAGCGTTGGTATTTCTTTGCACAGGCCAAGCATCCACAAAATCTCTATTATCAAAACGTTGCATAATTGTAACTTATCAAGTTGAACTTGCAACTATGGGTAGGTCTATTTATCTACCAGTATCTAATTCATTTGGCTTAAGGATTATTGAAAATCCATTGCTATAACAAGTCAAGAGGTATATTTTTTCTTATAACGATTATATAAGGCTAAATAATAAAAATATATGCTATTGTTCCTAGGGTATCCTCTTCTATGTTACTGCTTTCAATTTCCAAAAAAACACTAATTGCTGCTCTTGTTTTCACCTTAGCAGGGCTTTTCACTGTTACTCTGGTTCCCTCTATTGAAGTGGCATGGGTGATGGGGGTTCTATATTTAACCATCTTTCTTTTTGTATTTGAGGTGGTTGGTGTAGATGTAGCAGCTATTTTGGTGATGGTAATACTTGGGCTTACAACACTTTTTGCCCCTGCAATGGGCCTTGAAAAAGGCTTGGTTGACAATCAGCATCTATTTAATGGATTTGCTTCTAATGCGGTTATATCAATAATAGCTGTAATGATAATTGGTGCTGGTTTAGATAAAACTGGCATCATGAGTAAAATGGCAGTCCTCATCATGAAGGTAGGGGGAACCTCAGAAAAACGTATAATTCCCATTATTTCTAGTACAGTGGGTATTATCTCTAGCTTTATGCAAAATGTAGGGGCAGCCGCTCTTTTTATCCCTGTGGTAAGTCGTATTTCTGCACGTAGCGGACTTCCTTTATCTCGACTGCTTATGCCCATGGGTTTTTGTGCAATTCTTGGTGGTACTGTAACCATGGTTGGTTCCAGCCCTCTTATTTTGCTCAATGACTTAATGATGAACTCCAATACAATGCTCTCTCCTGAAAACCAGATGGAACCATGGGGGCTATTTTCTGTTACCCCTGTAGGTTTGGCTTTAGTGGGGACTGGTATTCTTTATTTTGTCATTGCTGGTCGTTTGGTTTTGCCTACATCTGGTGGTAAGGGCGCATTAGCTGTTAGTCCTATGGATTATTTCCAAGAGATTTACGGGCTTGATTATGTGCTTTGTGTAGTTTCTCTTCCGAAAAAAACCAAAATGGATGGGCATACACTTTTTGATGTAGAACATGACGTAGACCATCATAAAATTAGAGTTATTGCTGCCACTCGCCTTACTGGCCAAGTAGTTATGGGGCATACCGGAATGGACCGTGACTTTTTGCTAAAAAGCGGTATGCAGCTTGGGGTAATGGGCATTAAGGAAGAAATTGATGATTGGGCGAAAAAGTGGGGATGTAAAATCCATAAAGACCTTGGTGTTTTCTCTGAGGCTCTTTCAGATACCCATGCTGGCATTGCAGAGGTAGTAATTCCTCCTGGTTCCAACATGATTGGTAAAAGTGCTCGTGATGTTTGGTTACGGAAACAGACTGGTATTTCAATGGTGGGTTTGCACCGAAATGGTAAAACCATGCAAGAGGGTGATGGAATCAGAGCCTTGCCACTTCAGGCTGGCGACACTTTGGTTGTGCATACTAGTTGGGAGAGTTTATCTAGACTAGAAAAAGACAATCGCAATTTTTTGGTTGTTACTTCTGAATATCCCAAGGATGAACTAAGACCTCATAAAGTTGGCTGGGCAGGTATATTTTTCGTAATTGCCCTATCTATGGTGCTATTTACAGAATTAAGATTATCAGTCTCTCTTTTAACAGGAGCACTTGGAATGATAATTTCAGGGGTTCTCAATATTGATGAGGCATACGAAGCTGTTAGCTGGAAGACCGTTTTTCTACTTGCAAGCTTGATCCCACTTGGAGGAGCTGTTGAGACCTCCGGTACTGCTGCATGGATTGCTAGTGGAGTTTTGGACGCACTAGGAGGAGATACTCCAATTTGGGTGTTACAGTCTGCTATTGCTGTTTTGTCTACATTTTTTACTTTGGTTATGTCAAACGTAGGGGCGACTGTTCTACTGGTTCCATTAGCAATTAATATTGCGGTTGGGGCTGGGGCTGACCCTGCGGTCTTTGCTCTTACCGTTGCCCTTGCAACTTCAAACTCCTTCCTTATACCAACCCATCAGGTTAACGCCTTGATTATGGGGCCAGCAGGCTATCGGGTAGCTGACTTTATGCGGGCTGGAGGGGTGATGACAATCCTATTTTTGGTTGTATTAATGCTATCAATGGGTATGTTTTTCTGATGAGCTACACCTATGCAAACAGTGAGTTGTTTAAATATAACTCACTGTTTGCAATTTTATTATTCTAGCTAATCTAGTTCTTAGGCCATTCATCAAAGGGAAAAGGTCGTTGTTCACTGTTAAATGTTAGGTAACAAAATACCTGATAGGCATATGTACTGAATTGGGCTCCAACCTTAATTAAACGATCATTGGGATTACCAGTTGCTAAGTAGCTAATCGCCAGAAAGAAGATTATGCCGAATAGGACAAATTTGGCGATAGCATAGCAAAATCCAATTATCATCATAAAAATGATTCTCTGAAAATCTGCTTTATTTTTCCACTCTGTGTTAATTTTATTATTCATTATTACTCTTAAATAAATTATATGGTTGATGTATGATGATGTTTATTGAGTGGTTGATTGTTATAAAACTTTATAGTTATTCCGCTTTTAAATAGCACATAAATTGAGCACAATGTCATTCTCATTCATTGGCAATTGTTGAGTATAACATATTGGACTCAACTACTTACCCAATGTGCTAAAATAACGCAATATTTTTGTTGTGCAGTTTATATTTGGATTACCTACTAGTGCTAAAAAGAATGTGGAGATCTTTTATTATGTTTAAAAAAAATAAGGCTCATATGGTGGATTCGTCACAGGCTCTTGTGGGTCGTAATGAGGCAATGAAAACTCCAGCTAAGCATTTTGTTAATAGTAACCCTATCTGCCCACCTTTTCCAGAGCATTTAAGTTTTGCCCTGTTTGGTTTAGGTTGCTTTTGGGGAGCTGAACGTATGTTTTGGAAGTTGGCTGGGGTATATTCTACGGCTGTGGGTTATTCAGCAGGTTATACACCAAACCCAACTTATGAAGAGGTCTGTTCTGGGCAAACGGGACATAACGAAGTTGTGCAGGTTATTTTTGATCCTTTGGTTATTAGTTATGAACAATTATTAAAGGTTTTCTGGGAGCAACATAACCCTACTCAAGGGATGAGCCAGGGCAATGATGTGGGAACTCAATATCGGTCTGGGATATATACCTACAACGACCAACAGCGATTGGCTGCTGAGTTAACACGAGCAGAATATCAAAAAGTATTGCTAGCAAATAGGCTAGGAAAAATTACCACAGAAATAATACCAGCTACACAATTTTATTATGCAGAGGGTTACCATCAACAATATCTTGCTAAAAATCCCGGTGGTTATTGTGGAATTGGAGGAACAGGTATTTCTCTTCCAATAAGCCAAGATGATACATCTAAAAACCCTGAGGATAAATATCAAGTACCCAAGATAAACCGTCTGTTATCTGGCAAACCAATGGATGAAATTATTATGGACCCAGCAAACCCAAATTTGAAAAACCAATAATTATAATAAGTTTAAAAATTTGTTCTCGTGGTTATCCTTTTTGAAAAATAACTCTACTATTTTGGTGTCTTTCTAGCCAAAAACTTTTGCTGATGGAGCAATATCATCTGAGTCAATAAGTCTTAGTTCCAAGACAGAGAGTAAATATATCACCTCGGTGCTATAATCGAGCATCTGCTCATAATATAGATCAGATTTTTTTAAGTTCTTTTTTCTTAAAGCGCGAATGGTATCATCAGCTTTTGCGTGAAACGCTTTGTGTGTCTCTTCAAGTAACTTTATTTCAGGAATACTTTCATAACGTTTCAATCCAATTGTATCTATCCATGCTCCTAACGAACACTTTCCAGCTGACTCTAGTTTAATTTTATTTCCCCAGTCCTCAAATGCAGTTAGCATATTTCTGGACCATTGGAGGTGAACCAGCCTAGCATGGCCTATTTCTAGTATATTGTTTTTGTCGCTAATGGTAGTAGTAGAACTTTCGAAAAGGTTTCGTAAGAGCTTTTTTATAGGGGCAGTCAGTATATTTCCTCTACGTTGCATTTCCAATGAGCTTAACTCGATAGTTGTAAGCAAGAAGATTATTTCGCGGCTTAACCCTCTAATTTTTTTCATATCCATTCTAAGGCTGAGTTGGTCATATATGTTAACATCGTTAGAAACTCTGTCAGCAACGGAATGAAATGTTTTATGTACATCAATTAACTGCCTAATAGCTTGATTGCCCTTATATTTTTTAATGCCGGTCACATGCAGCCAAGTACCAAGTTCGCAGTCTTTGTGTGACTCAAGCTTGCTAGGAACGCTAGCCTTTTTAACCATTAACTCTAGCTCTTGTTCCCAATTTAAATGTGCCATTCTGGCAAAATCAATATCTAGTTGTGTCTTCATTAAACTGCTCTCCGATTATTTAAACCAACTCAAGCTTTTTGAAATGAATTAGGTAGTCTTTTAAGCTTGTTAAAATATAGCATGTTGTTTTGTTCTAAATTTATAAAACTATAATTTAATAAGTGCCTGCAAATATTTCTAAAAAATCATACTATCTTATATTTTATAATATCATTATGTCAAGGAGTTGTCGCTAATAAGATATTTGATATTTTTGTATGCAAGTTTTAAAACTGAATCAGAAGAACGGGAGTTTTGGGAGTCAAATTATTCATCTAACTACATAGATTGGATGTAGGGCAAAACGCACACCTACCCAACCTAAAACCCTCCACAAAATATATATCTCTACGCCTGCCTATAATTTTCTATTAGAAAAGATAAAAATAACTGCAAATAAGCATGTTGTAACCTATCAATCACTTATTAAAGTTTGGTTGGCTGAAAAAGCTGGGGTGGTTTGAATGTATAAGGTTAAATCTTAAATAGCAGTGCTATTATTGTAACTAAAGAGGAACTATTATGATAGAGTTTAGCATCAATATTGTCTTAATAAACTTATAGCATATTTAATGGTTATGTTAGATAACACAATCATAATATTATAAGGTCCCCTCACGTTTTGGTAGCTACCCCAACCCCTTTGATTAGTGCTTAGTCTTATATGTTTTGTTTTTTTTAATATCTCATAATATTTGCAGATAAGAGTGTGTCATCAAGCCAATCGATTGTTCAAAATGCCACAAAATGAGTCAAAAGTTTATATTGCATTGCAACATTTTGTGGCATTCGGTACAATCTTCCTACTGTAAAATTATCTTGGTTTTTCTTCTAAGTGTGTAACTTGAGGGAAAAAATGATTATTTTGACATTATTGTTGCAGTGCAGCAATATGGCACTGCTTTTGCTTTCTTTAATTACGTGGGAAATACTTTTTACGGTGAGTTTTTGTAAATTAGAGCTAAAACAGCGTTTAATATTCTAAGCTCTTAAAAAAAGCAAAAAAATGTGAGAAAATAAGATGAATTGTGTCACTATAAAATCCGATGAAGTAAGTGAATGCCTTCACGATCACCCATATTTTTCAAGATTTCCTATGGAAGTCTTGAAGGCAATCTCTTCAAATGTGGTTCGTATACACCTCGTACCAGACCAAGTTTTTACCCCTTCTGAAGATAACGCAAAGTCAATCTACCTTATTCACCATGGCACTATTGTTATACATGGGGCTAAAAATCAGGCGGTTACAAAACTTGGGGCAGGGGAGCTGTTGGAAATGGGCGCATTTATTGATGAAAAAAGTGGCAAACCTCAGACAGTAATAGCAAAAAGCTTGGATGAGGTTCTTATGTTTCAAATTTTCATGGATAACATTGCCAAATATGCCTCTAATGAAGAGTTTGTTAATGCTTTAGATGTGCCAAGCACAGGGGATAGGCTACGTCGTGCATTGGAGAGAAGGCAGCAAGAAAATACACCCCAATCTGGAAATTTTCTTACTATGCCTGTCAAGAGCCTCATAAAACGAGAACCTATTTCTATGAGTGAAAATGACTCTATACGTGATGTAGCCAAAGCGATGATGAAAAACAGGGTTAGCTGTATGTTACTAACCAAAAATTCAAAGTTATCTGGTATTGTTACAGATCGTGATTTACGTTGCCGAGTACTTGGTGGAGGAGTATCTCGCAAACAGCCGGTTTCTAAAATAATGACGGCCTCACCTATGACCATAGATATCAACGCCTACGGGTTTGAAGTTTTGATGTTAATGTCCCATAACAACATTCATCACGTACCTGTTTTGATGAAAGGCAAACCTGCTGGCGTAATTACTAATACCAATATGCAGCAATGCCAAACAACTTCTTCAGTATTTATGGTAGGCGATGCATACAAACGTAAGTCAGTAAGTGGGTTACGTATGATTGCTAAGCGTGTTCCTGAATTGATGAGCGGTTTGGTGCAAGGTGGAGCTTCTCCTCATGCCACAGGCCAAATGGTAACAACAGTAACAGATGCCATTAATATCCGTATTTTACAGATAGCAGAAAAAAAACTTGGTCCACCTCCTGTTCCTTATGCATGGATGGTAGCTGGATCTCAAGGTCGACAAGAGCAGACAGCACTATCTGATCAGGATAACTGTTTAGTGTTGGATAATGCCTATGACCCAGTTAAACATGGAGACTATTTTAAAGAGTTTTCCCAGTTTGTCTGTTCTGGACTTAATGAGGCCGGTTATGTTTTTTGCCCTGGTGATATTATGGCGCAAAACAATAAGTGGCGTAAACCTTTAAAAAAGTGGAAGAAATATTTTAATAAATGGGTAACAGAACCCAAGCCAGATGCATTGATGAATGCCAGTACATTTTTTGATCTACGTTTTGTACATGGAGAGCAGGGGTTAGCAAAAAGCCTTAATAAGCATGTTCGTAAACTTTGCAGTCAAAATAGTCTATTTTTAAGTATATTGGCACGTAACTCAATCCAGTTTCACCCACCTCTTAGCATATTTAAAAATCTGGTTCTTATAAAAGGTGGAGAAAACGATAAAACTATAGACTTAAAAAGCAAAGGCATTATACCAATTGTAGAGTTGGCAAGGGTCTATGCACTAAATGACGTTTCAGACCCTGTAAATACTCGCGATAGATTAATAGCTGCTGCTGATGGAAAAGAGATTAGTCGCAGTGATGCACTTGACCTTAAAGATGCCCTCAAGTTCATATCTCTTACTAGGCTGCGTCATCAAGCACGGCAAGTAGACTCTGGCCAAACCCCTAATAATTTTCTACCAATAAATGAGTTAAGCCTTTTTGAAAGAAACCACCTTAAAGATGCTTTTACTCAAATACAGACCATGCAATCTAGCCTTGAGCGCAGATATAACATCTAACTTAGCTTGTAAAATATTGTTAAGCTATAGTTTAATATTTATCTACTACTGTAGCTTAACAATTCCATCTATAAAATGTACGTTTTTTTGTTTAGCGGCTCAAATTTAAATGTGTCACATTTAAAATCCTGCCATGTTATTTCTGCGAAAGCGGGAAACCCAGGGTGTTGTATTTTGTTGCCCTAGATTCCCGCCTTTGCATTAATAGAGCTAGTCTAAAATTCTTTCTTTCTTTCTTTTTTAGGCTATATTGCTATGAGTAAATATATGCAGTATTTAACTATCCACCTGTGAAAATAATAACTTATTTGCTGTAAATGTGGGTAGTTAATGAAAATATGTTCTGAGTCTTGGAGCTACTATTTTACTTGTATAGTAAAATAAGCAGCTCCAAGATAAGTTTGTTAGTTAAACTATTTTATAAAGAGCATTTCATGATATTTAGGAAGAGGCCATAGCTCATCAGCAATAATTCCTTCCAATGTGTCTGCGTGAGTACGTACATTTAACATCATATTACAGATAGTTTGCGCGCAATAATTCATATGTTCTTCGATGGAGGCAAAGTCATCTTTTGCTACAGCAGCACTTAGTTCCTTAACAGCTGCCATCATAGCATTAGCTTCGGTAACTGCTGTTTTTACCCCTGAGTTTTCTAAATCTACCCCATACTCTTTCAGGCTGGATGATGTAGATGTTATGCCAGAAATATGTTGGATAGCAGCAGGATAAATTTTGGTAGTAGCTATATCAATAACCAGTTTAGCTTCCACCTCGATAGATTGTACATATTGTTCAGCATATACTTCAAATCGGCTGGCTAATTCTACTTCACTAAGAACACCTGTTTTAGAAAAGAGATCAACTACAGATCTTTCTTTATATGCAGGCAATGCATCAGCAGTAGTAGGAATATTTTTTAAGCCACGATCTTTAACTGCCTCTTCGTGCCACTCTTTAGAGTATCCGTCACCACCAAAAATAACGTTACCATGAAGCTCTACTAGCTCTTTTAAAACTATAATTACTGCCGTAGTTTTGTCTGTACCATCTTTTAAAGCAACTTCTAGTTTGTCTGCTATCCATGTTAGTGAATCAGCTAACATAGTGTTCATAGCTACAATAGGGCCAGATACAGATTGTGACGAACCAACAGCGCGGAATTCAAAACGGTTACCAGTAAAAGCAAATGGAGAAGTTCGGTTTCTGTCTCCTGGATCACGATCAAAATTGAGAATTTGCGAAATGCCAAGGTCCATTACCCCGCCTTTGGCTTTCTCCAGTAATTTACCTTTTTTAATATCATCAAATACGCTTTCTAATTGTTCACCTAGGTAAACAGAAAGAATAGCAGGGGGAGCTTCGTTTGCACCAAGGCGATGATCGTTTGCTGAAGATGCAATTGCTGCACGTAACATAGGACCAAAAAGATGAACACCTCGAACTACAGCACCACAAAAGAGTAGAAAATTGAGGTTTTCGTGAGGTGTTTTTCCTGGGTCTAATAAGTTACCTTGTGTCGAGTTGCCAATTGACCAGTTAACATGCTTACCAGAGCCATTAACACCAGCAAAAGGTTTCTCATGTAAAAGGCAAGTGAAACCATGAGCTTTAGCTGTGCTTTTTAGTAATGTCATCATTAGTTGTTGATGGTCAGCTGCTACATTTGCTGCCTCAAAATATGGTGCAATTTCAAACTGTCCTGGTGCTACTTCGTTGTGATGGGTTTTTGCTGGTATGCCAAGCCTGTAAAGTTTGTCTTCAAAATCCTGCATGAAGACCTGCACTCTCTCAGGTATGGCCGCAAAATAGTGATCATCAAATTGCTGTCCTTTGGCTGAAGGAGCACCAAATAGTGTGCGCCCAGCAAGTAGTAAGTCGGGACGAGCATTAGCAAAATTTTCATCAATTAAAAAATATTCTTGTTCAGCACCACAGCTGGAACTTAATGGGGCGATATCTTCTTCTCCCATTAGCGATAAAACACGGTTAGCTGCTTTATCCATTGCCGAATTAGAACGCAACAAGGGAATTTTTTTATCTAGTGCTTCACCAGTCCAAGACATGAAAACACTAGGTATCATTAGGGTAGCACCGTTTGGTGTATGCATCACAAAAGCAGGGCTGGTGGGGTCCCAAGCTGTATAACCACGAGCAGCACTTGTCATGCGCAAACTACCATTGGGAAAGGAAGAACCATCAGGTTCACCTTTAATCAAAAGGCTGCCAGTAAATTCGGTAATGGCTCTGCCATCGGAGTTGGTAACAATAAAACCATCATGCTTTTCAGCTGTGATGTTGGTCATGGGATAAAAAAGGTGCGAGAAAAATTTAGCACCTTTACCAATAGCCCACTCTTTCATTGCTGCTGCAACACTATTTGCTGTTTGTGGGTCTAGAGGTTCACCTGTTTGGACGGTTTTTTTAATAGATTTAAAAGAACTCTTAGATAGAGAATCTTCCATTGTGCTTAAATTAAAGACATCAATTGCCCAAATTTTACTCAGAGGGTCTGTTGGTTTGCATATTTTTTGTGCACGATTCATGATGTTATTAATTGCTTGTATGCGTGTTTTATTTCCGCTCATATTGCACCTTTTGTTATATATCAATAGTTTACCTTCGGTATGTTTTCTTATAGCACCAACATTACTCTGAGACACTACCCTACATATTCGGCAATATATGCGCCAGTTTTTTCACGATATTTAATACAGTAGCAACTTGTATAGTTTACTGCATAATATTAGAGTGCCTTAAAAATGGATTTTTAAGGTAATTTCTGGTATATCTGCTAATTGCTATAGGATACATAGTAAATTTTGATTAAATTATTGAATAGCATAAGCTGAGTTGATCACTTTTTTAAAATTGTTCCAGAATTAAATACCTACCCAATAATATTTTGGAACATATTATAATTCCTTATGTTTAACATAAAAGGAAGGCAAAATGACGAAGGGGAATAAAGCCAAGGTTGCTGCCCATTGGGACAGTCTCTTTACACGACTAAGAGAGCTTAATGTCGAGACAAAAGAGATATTGCAAAATGCAAAGGACGAGAAAGATTCTAATATGTCTTTAAAGGCAATTGCTAGGCTTGAAGGGCAGATAGAATTGGAAGGTAAACTTCTTGGTGAGGTTGTGCAGTTACTGTTTACTGAGGCTCCACCAGCCCCCCAACCAACTAGGGGTTCTTATACTACCCATCACACTCCACAACAACCAATTGAAGAGGATGCTGCCACACCTCCACCTCCACCTCCAGTTAAAGAAGAGACTACTACAACTCCACCTCCACCGCCAGTTAAAGAGGCAGTAGCTCCTTCCTTAGAATTACCTGAAAAGGAGATTAACCAAGATCACCAACTTTATAAAGATGAGGCAGCACCAGCTTTGGAATTCCCTAAAGAAGAAGCTAGCTCTGATCAAGAATTATCAACTGAGGAGACAACTCCAAATCTGGAATTAACAAAAGAGGAGCCAACTTCAAATTTAGAATTTTCTTTAGATGAAGCTACCCCAGCCACTCAAGATGCAATTAGCCAAAAAGCTCCTTCTTCACAATCAAAGCAGGTTAATAGCCAAGCAGCTATAATGTTTGCTGATATTGCTGGCAGCACTAAGCTTTATGAAGCAATTGGAGACGAAAAGGCCCGTGAATTAACCTCTGCCTGTATTGATCTTCTCAAACAAATTACTGAGGATCATCAAGGTGTGGTTATTAAAACCATAGGTGATGAAGTAATGTGTACCTTCCCAAGTGCAGATTTAGCAGCTGAGGCATCTATCCGTATGCAAGAGGATGTTGTAGAGCATGAAGAAGTTTGGGGATCTCAATTAAAAATCAGGGTTGGGTTCCATTTTGGTGATGTTATTGAAGAGAACAACGATGTGTTTGGCGATGCGGTAAACCTTGCTGCTCGTATGGCAGGTCAAGCAAAAGCAGATCAAATTATAACAACAGGTGAAACCCTAGATGTTATGAGTGATCATCTTTCAGCTGATAGCCGAGAGTTAATTAGGTCTCATGTAAAAGGAAAGGCAGAAGCTATCCGTATTTGTGAGTTGACTTGGGGTGAGGAGGAGGAGTTGACTATTATGGGTGGTATGGATGCTGCCCCTGTTGTGGAGCAGAAAAAGAACACTGCTACTGTTAGTCATGGTGGCAAAGATGTGACAATTGATGAGTTCAATACTGGAGCATCTATGGGACGTGGAAAGAATAATACATTCATGGTTCCTGATAATAAGTCTTCCCGTGATCATGCTAAATTTGAGTATCGCCGTGGACGGATATATCTTATAGACCAAAGTGCAAATGGAACATATATTTCACCTGATGGTGGTAAGATGGTGTTTGTCCATCGTGATGAACATATTTTAGAAGGTACAGGTGTTGTTGGTTTAGGTCATGAGGTAAATTCAGCCCATAAATTGGCTATCCATTATAGTTGTGGTTAATTATTCTATACTTTGTAACAGTAGAAGTCTGAACAATTTCTAACCTTACAGCTATTTATAAAAAACTGGTAGTTGTAAGGTTTAGATCATACTGGCAATAGCCTTGCCACTTATAAATCAAATATTTACCACAAACTGTTCTGTAATTCACCAACAAGGTTGCTTCTATATTTTATTAATTTAATATAAAAAATAACATGTTGCATTATAAATGCACGCCCAACAGCTAAAACTAGGTTAAACTACAAAATATTGTACTGATATTTTTGAAGGAGACAACAGATGTCCCATGATCAGTTCTACACCAAAATAGAACAGGCTGCCCATCTAGCTGGCGCACCCAATACAATTGGTGAACAACTAGCTCAGGCTCTACTTAATCGTGATCCTGTGCTAAGGGTTAGACTTAACCCTATGGTTTTAGCTCAGGAGTTGGATGTTAACCCTTTAACTATGCTGGACCTGTTTATTCACGGAACCCGTATTGGCTTATTTGAGTGGGGTTGGGATTTAATATGTCCACTGTGTGGTTTTACAAGTAGCCCATCTGCTCAATGTATCAATGATACCCAGGGTGAACATTTTCATTGCGCGCTGTGCGATATTTCTGCCCCTTCAATAATGGACGACACTGTAGAAGTTAGTTTTTCCACCAACCCTGCTTTGCTTGCCCCGCTTAAAGATCCCCATGCTAATCTAGAAACCTATCTATCCTATTATGCCTCTCAAGCCTCACCTTTTACCCAAGAAGTTTCTAAAATGTTGGAAAAACAGGGGTTGGCAAGTGCTAGACTAGAGCCTGGAGAGAGTGCTGTTTTTGTTTTTACCCCTAAACACGATAAACTTTATAGAGTGACATGTCTGGATTTTCATGACTCAATTTCTTTTAAAGGAAATACAGATACTGCTGATCCTGGTTTGCTAAATATTGAGCAGAATAGTGATGGTTTTGTCAAAAAAAACCTACCCCAACTTTTGCCTGTCACACCAGTTAATATAAAGATGGTCAACAAAAGTAAGGCTACCGTGTTTAACCAACTATTTGAAGTACCTAGTTGTCACTCTGATGGCTCCAAAGATATACAAAATGTAGGCAGTCAAGAACAGATATCCCTTTTTGGGCCACGTGTTACCGGAAAAATATTGTTAAATAATCAAACATTTCGAGACCATTACGGTATTCAAAAATTAGACCCAAACTTAAGCCTGAAAGTGCGGGATCTGACCATGTTATTTACTGATTTAAAAGGTTCCACAGAGCTTTATGACTTAACAGGAGATATTGAGGCTTACCGCTTGGTTAGAGATCACTTTCTAGTTCTTAAAGAGGTTGTGCGTCAACATTCCGGTGCTGTGGTTAAAACCATGGGTGATGCCATTATGGCGAGTTTTTCCACTCCTCAGGATGGTGTACGGGCAGCCTTGGATATGTTAACAGGCCTTATGGCCTATTCAGATACTATTAGACCCCATGAACTAGGTCTTAAAATCGGTCTGCATAGTGGCCCGGCATTAACTGTAAATGCTGGTGATCAGCTTGATTTTTTTGGTCAAACGGTAAATATTGCTGCCCGTGTACAAGGGCTGGCTCAGGCTGGTGAAATTTGCCTCTCAGAATCAGTCAATGGTGGGGCAGGGGTTAAGGGTATTTTAAGTGAAAAACATTTTGCCTCAAGTAGGGAAGAGGTAGTTTTAAAAGGAGTATCTGAGCGCAATATTATTCACCGCTATGTCTGTCGGGCTTCAAATAACAGTTAACCTTTGTAGGTAGTTGACTGAATTTAACTGGTACAGTTTTATTGATTCTCCTAGCTGATAACAAAAAAATATCAATAATAAAAAAAGTTACTTTGATATTATATTGTTTACAATAAAAATGTTACGTAATTCATACATGCTCAAGTGTCAGTTCTAGGTTCAAGCTATAAGGTTAGGAATATGGAAGATGAATGTCGATAAAAGGCAGTTTAGTAGGGTAGACCCAATATTTATCTCTCATGGTTCTCCTGATATATTATTAAGAGACCTGCCTGCAAAGCAATTTATGGTTTCGTTAGGTAGCTCTATTTCCCCTCCAAAAGGTATTATTGTTGTGTCAGCTCATTGGGAGCAGCCCAAAGCCACCTTGACTGTAGCTTCAGAGTTGGAAACAATTCATGACTTTTTTGGTTTTCCTCCTCCTTTGTTTGAACAACAGTATAAAGCTCATACGAAACCTTGGTTAATTAATGAGGTTACTAAGGCGTTTTCTAGTCATGAAATTGAGCTAAAAACAGACAATATTAGAGGTCTAGATCATGGGGCTTGGGTTCCTCTCAAGCTTATTTTTCCTAATGGAGAAATGCCAATTGTGCAGTTATCATTAAAAGTTAATATGGACCCTTACGAACATTTTTTAATGGGAAAAGCCATTGGGACACTGGCAAATAAGGGTATTTTAATAATTGGGTCTGGTGCTGTAACTCACAACCTTAAAAAAATGCAACGCCCAGGATCAGACCCAGATCAATGGTCAGTAGAGTTTGTAAATTGGTTAACATATAAACTTAAAGAAATAACCCCAGAAAAATTAATTAGTAACCTTTCAAAAGCACCACATTTAAATGTCGCTCATCCAACTATAGAACACCTTATGCCATTATTTGTAGTTTTAGGAGCAGCAGGAGAGCAATATTTTTGTACTAATATACATAATAGCTTTGATTATGGCTCTCTGAGTATGGCTGCCTATCGTTTTGAAAAGGTTGATAAATAAATTTTATTTGCTGAAAATAATCAAGGACATTTAATTTTTTACTAGTAAGAGTTTTCACTGGTTTTCACTTTTTCTATGGGGTTCCAGTTTGGGTTTTTCAACAAGTTAGCATTTAATAGTTAAACCAATGATAGAGTTACCCCGTCCCATTCTGCCTGAGTTATTACAGTAGCAATTGGATGTTTAAGGTAGATGTTCCAGCGGCAAAATATGTTGTAAGCATTTTTCGTCAAAAGAGAATGCTCAATCATTTTTGATGAGCATTCTCTATTTAGTTGTTCTTAAATATTATGTAAGCATGTGTGGCATGAAGCCTTGTTTAGATTGTCATCTAAAGCTTAATTGTAAGCACCACTTGCGTAATGAAGTTCATAGCTGTGGCTGTATATTTCCAAGATGTTTCCGAACGGGTCCTCCATATAAATCATACGATATGGCTTTTCTCCAGGAAAATAATAGCGTGGTTCTTTCATGCGCCTCTTACCGCCTTCAGCAACAATTTTTTCTGCTAACTCTTCCACGTTGGGATCTTGCACACAAAAATGGAAAATTCCTGTTTTCCAGTATTCGAAATTATCTTCAGGGTTTGTTTGGTTCTTAAATTCAAACAGTTCGACACCAATACGATCTCCTGTTGATAGATGGGCAATGCGAAATCTATCCCATCCAGCCCCAAAAACATCTGTGCACATTTCACCAATAGGGCTATTATCCTCGATAACGTTTGTTGGTTCCATTATTAGATACCAACCTAATACTTCAGTATAAAATTTTACAGCAGCCTCTAAGTCTGGTACCGAAATACCAATATGAGAAAATGTTCGTGGATATCTACTAATCATGATCAACTCCTAAGAAGTGTGGTTTATCTCTATATTTGTAACCACTATAAACCTAGGTGCTGAAAACTGAAAATTATCATATATTATAAAAATGATAAAATATTGTAATATATAATAGGATTGTTTGTATGATTAACCAGCAATGGCTGCATACTTTTCTCACCTTGGTTGACGTAGGTCACTTCACTCAAACCGCTAAAAAGCTATATATGACCCAGCCTGGGGTAAGCCAGCATATAAAAAAGCTTGAGGAACAGGTGGGGGTTCCTCTTTTGAATCGGATTGGGAAACGGTTTGAATTAACTCGGGAAGGGGAAAGTTTGTACCAATTTGGCTATAAAATAAAGCAAGAGGAAGACGAGCTGTTTAGAGATTTGCAATTTGACGACCCTCATAAAGGAGAGTGTCGTATTGCTTGTTCAGGCTCTATGGCAACATTTTTATACCCACAGCTACTAAAAAGACAGAAGGTTTTTCCTGAGCTAGTGATTGCAGTTGAAGCAGCTCCTAACCATCGTATCATCCAGGCACTTTTGCATAACACCGTAGACCTAGGGATAATCACTCAGCCACCCCCATCAAGTGAATTGGCATTTGATGCTTTGGGTTTTGAATCTTTGTGTCTCGTTTTGCCTGTTAGCTATGCCCATCAGTCTCTTGATTTTGAAAAATTAAGCAAGTTGGGTTTTATTGATCACCCCGATGGAGAACTATATGCTGACCGTCTTTTAAGTGCTAACTATGCTAAAACTTTTCATAGTATAGGAAAATTAAAAAAAAGTGGGTACATCAATCAGATAAACCAGATTTTAATACCGGTGTCCGAGGGACTCGGATTCACTGTTTTGCCAGAGACAGCAGTTCGGCATTTTGACCAACAATCATTACTACATATAGTTACACTTAAGTACCCAATCAAAGATGAGTTGTTTCTAGTTAGAAAAAAACATCGAGTTCTTCCTAAACGTTATGATTGGTTTGAAAGTGAAATTAAAGATTTGTTCATAGTTTAAAATAAAAAAATAATTGGTTGAAAACTAATAAGTTAAAATAGTTTTTTGTCCAAGGTTGTAATGAATGAAGGGTCGGGTTCTGTGGTGAAGTTATTATTCGTAATTTTTTTATATTGCTGATAGTTATAGAATGTTTTTGAAATATTCAGTAACAAAATAGATGGTAACCGTTAAAATTATTGTTAGTTTTTCCCAAAAAAAAAGCCACCCTTTCAGAGTGGCTTTTTTAGATAGCAGTTAAGCGGTTAATGATTCACTTAGTAAATTGTTATTGTCTTGAAAGCTCAATGACTGCACTATTGATGAATAGCGACCACTCGCAGCACTTTGAGAGAGTCCCCCAAAAAATAAACTGGCCTCTTGAGAGCCAGATCGACTGGCTTGTTGTTCAAGTACAGCCGCTAGATCAGCTTCCAGTTCTTCAGTAGAAAGGAGGCCATCTCCATCGCTATCTACCTGATCAAATTTATTGGCAAGTGGTCCCTCTACCTCATTGCTGCTTAGTAAGCCATCATCATCTTCATCCATGAGAGAGAGAAGTTCCTCTATACTCAAAGGTCCTCCAGGAGGTGGGCCTTTACCTGCTCCTGGGGGTGGTCCATTACCTTCACCCGGGGGTGGTCCATTACCTTCACCTGGGGGTGGTCCCATGTTCCCCATGTTGGAACGAATATTAGCCAAGGCTGAATCCAGCTCTTCTGCTGTTAGTTGACCATTTCCATCCGAATCTACTCTAGTAAAGTCATCTGCAAGCTTTCCCTTTACCTCTGTGGTAGTAAGTGATCCATCACCATCTGCATCCATATCTGAAATAAGCTGGTCTGTAGAGGGAGGCTGCATACGGGTAGCACCTCCCATTTTTGGCATGGACCCAATGCCTGTCATTCCACTAATCATCATGTGATACTCTCCTTTACTATATAGAACCTGGACAACAGCAGGTTCATTCAATATCAGAAAACCAAGCCAATTTGTTTGTTCTCCAATTGTTGTCTTTTAACAGTACTGCAATTTGATTGTTCTTTCGGTTAATATTTTGTTTAATTTTGTAGTGATTATGTAAGGGTTTGTAAGTTTCTTTTTAATTCCTTTGTTTATGATAGTACTATTATTGAAACGTTACCTTAAAAGAGCCTCAGCAGCTAATTGTTCTATGGCATGATTGATGGTTTAGAATACACCTGGAATAAATTACCGGGTTATTTCTGCTGTTATTAGCAGCAATATTTTCCTGTTTGATATAAAAGGTATAAACAGTGCCGAAGATTCTTATCGTCGATGATGACCAACAATTCTGCTTAATGCTTTCTCAATTTTTAAGTAGCGAGGGATACCTCTGTGATTCTGTGCATAATGGATTAAATGCTTTAGAAAAAGTGGCTCAAGTTGAATATAAGGCCATTATTCTAGATATCATGATGCCAAAAATGGATGGCTTTGAATTTATTAAAAGGCTTCGGAAAATAAGTCAAACACCAGTTTTAATGTTGACTGCCCGAGGAGAGGATGATGATGCAATCATAGGATTTGAACATGGTGCTGATGACTATCTAGCAAAGCCATGCAACCCCAAGGTTTTATTAGCACGACTACGGGCAGTTTTAAGGCGAAGTGAGCTCACTTTTCCTGGATCTGGTGTCTTGGTGGATTCGGGAAATATTATTGTAGGTGATGTAGAAATTCACCCTGGCTCTAGACAGATTACTATCAAGGGTAAGCCATTGGAGCTTACTTCAGCAGAGTATAAAATTCTTACTTATATGATCCGTTTCGCAGGTCAGATTGTTAGTAAGGAGAACGTATCCATTAATTGTTTGAGCCGTAAACTAAGCCCTTTTGACCGCAGCATTGATTTCCATATTAGTAGTTTGAGGAAAAAGATGGGAGATATTTCTCCTGACAGCATACGAATTATTACTATTCGTGGAGAAGGCTACCAATTTACTATTCACGATAAGGAATAAACGGTGCATTTCTTTATCAAACTCTTTTTTTCATTCTGGATCACTCTAATAATAATGGCAGGAGCGGTTGCCTGGGTTTCAGATCATATTAGGGGTTCCTTTGAAAAACAGCGACCACAGTTTTTTCAACAGCAACTGCAAAACCGTGAAGCTTTGGCAGCAGTTCTAAAGCAAGAGGGGATTAAAAGTTTGCTGGAGGCTCTATTGCAACATAAATATAGAGACCAGTTAATTATTGTGGATGATCAAAATAGAGAAATTTTAGGCCGCCCCGTTCCACCATTCCATAAAAACTTACCAGGAAAGATAGATAGAATAAAAATGGCAGATCCACTCGTAACACAGAGCTTGGAAGGAAGAACTTATTACCTATACGCAGGGCCTCCTAGACCTTCTCTGTTGCGTTTAATCAGCTTGTTTCCATGGTTATTTGTAATGTTAATTATTGTGAGTGCCGTAGTTGTTTTTTTAATTGCTCGCCATTTTACCCGTCCCATTCAGCAGTTACGAGAGACTTCGCTGAAGTTAGCGGAAGGAAATATGAGCTCCCGGTGTCCATCGCCTCCAACACTGTTGCCAGATGAGCTGAACAGCTTGAGTCAAGATTTTAACTTTATGGCTGAACGCTTGGAAAATCTTTTTTACGCCCATAAAAGACTTCTAAGAGACGTTTCCCACGAACTTAGATCGCCTTT
Source organism: Magnetococcales bacterium (assembly GCA_015231305.1). Lineage (GTDB taxonomy): Bacteria > Pseudomonadota > Magnetococcia > Magnetococcales > JADFYX01. The sequence goes on from JADGBW010000009.1 coordinate 41,769, forward strand.
AGCTCGTATTAGGCTTGCCAGTGAGTTGGTTAAGCCAAATGGTTCAGATTCTCAGGATAATCTGAACCATCTTAAAATGGACCTTGAGCGTCTCGATGAGTTGATCTCTCAAGTTCTTATTCTCTCTCGTCCAGATCATCTCAAACCTATTCAGCAAGAGGATTGGATCGACCTAGTTGGATTGATACAAACAGTTGTGGAAAATGTAAATTATGAAGCTATTCAACTAAACAAGCATTTTGAGACCTCTTTTTGCGAGGAGACCATCATTAAAGGTGATGGTAGGCAACTGAGCTCGGCCATGGAGAATATTATTAGGAATGCCCTCCGCCATACCCCTGATAAAGGGTGGATTAAAGTACAGGCAAGAAAAAACAGTGAAATTATATCTATACAAATATTAGATCAGGGAGAAGGGGTTCCAGATGACCAGTTAGAGCAAATTTTTAAACCCTTCTTTAGGAGTGATGAAGCCCGAGATAGAGAGAGGGGAGGATCAGGTCTTGGTCTAGCTATTGCTGCTCGGATTATTGCTGATCATCATGGTAAAATTACAGCAAAGAATAGATCGGAAGGAGGATTGGAGATGACGATTGATCTTCCTTTGGGACATGATCATAAGATCGTTGGTTAGCAGTTAATGCTGATGAGTATTAAAAACTACGTTGAAGGCTCAGTCCAAACACATTTCGTTGATACTCTTCTATTGGGTTGTTGGAAAAGTTGCTGACAAAATCATGCCTAATAGTAGTTCGCCAGTCTTTGTTTATACGATAACTAACACCAGAACTAAAATCAATGCGGTCGTCAACCTGTTGATCGACTAATGAGGAGGTATTCTGCTCATATTTTTTCTTTTCATAGCTAGATCTGGCAAATATCCAGAGGTCTTTTTTGATGGGGACTTCTATACCCAAATTCAGACCACCAAGGTAATGACGATTCTCAGCATATGTTTTGTTATTAATAATAAATGCACCTATATGAGCACCATACTGTAAATTGGTTCCTTTTTTAGGGAATGAAGAAGAGGTTTGTTGGTTGACACCTGCCGTCCATCTCCTACTGTTACGGCTAGAATCATCATTATATAGATAAATTACGCCCTGTCCTATGAAGGTAGTCTGTGTTCCACCTTCACCCATGTGACGCCATTGCATAGTAACAGAAGGAGAGCGTTGTTGGATTGACTGACCAAACCAAGTATTGGAAAGACCTCCATGAATTGTTATTCTTTCTTTGTTCCAGTTGTGGCTTATTCCAGCTTCAAATTTTGCGTGTAGGGTGTCATTATCGTGGGCTGCTTCATACAAGCGTTTTTCGACTGTGGCATCAGCCAGAAAAACTGTTTTATCTGAAAGTTGGTTTCGATAGTTGGCGACACCTCTTAGGGCAGAAAAAAAACTTGGTTGAGGTTGCAACTGATCGATAGTCTCGCTGGTAAATAGACCTAAACTTTCTAACTCATCAGGTGGTGGGCCACTGTTGCTATTATCGTCATAGCCTAATGTTAGACGTAGATAACCATCAAAAGGTTGTTGCTTAGGGGTATTTGACGCTTCAACAACTGCCTGGCGTTGTACCAATATCAGCCAAGTACTTCTGGACTGTGGCGAGAGGTTACTGGGGTCAATTGTCAATAATAGATCTCGAAGACGATAGAACTCTCCAAGAGCGAGATAAGCTGAAGCTAAAAGTAGCCTAGACTCACTATTTTCTGGCTGGGTAATTATCACCCGTTCTAATGCAAGTACAGCCTTTACTGGTTGTCCAGACTGAATGGCTGCTTTTCCTAATAACATGTCATAAGTAGGGTCTCCTGCCAATTCATCTTCTAAGCGGGAGAGTTTTTGGTAAATAACTGTTGCATCGTCTGTTTTCGGAAAAACCTCTTCTCCGTGAGCTGTCATTACCCATAGAGATAACCAAAGGATGAGTGTAACTATAATAGAAAACGGAGGGGTTGATAATTTCAAAACAATTATAGTTGATCAGTTAGGTGTGTTTGAGTGTTTCTAAAAATATATGAAAGTCTACTAGGTTTCATTAAGCAATTATAATGCCATATATTTGTTGTTATTTTCCTAACAAACCCTTACAAATTAAATGTTTGCAGATATTGTGCTGTATCATTAAGTTAGATACCAATAACAAGCAATTGAAACGTTTTTTACCGTATTTAAAATTGTAATAAGCATTGTGCCGAGCGGCTAGCTAATTCATTTACACCATTCAAGGATCATCATGAGAGTCAATTTTCAGACAGTTTTTTTCTTCCTAGTTCTTCATTTATGTTTTTTCTTGGTGGTTTCTCCTCTTCAATCAGGTGAAAAAGCGGCATTTGCTTTTTTTGTTTCAGGAAACGTAACTGCTCAGGATGCATTTGGAAATAAGCGGGCTTTAATGAAAGGGAGTGAAATTAAAAGCGGTGAGTCAGTTCATACCCAAAGTGATGGTGTTATCCAGATGCGCTTTTCTGATGGTGGTATAATCGCTGTATATGGTGACTCTCAATTTAACATAAATGAATACCGCTTCTTTGATGATGTTGACAAGCCTAACAGAGCTTGGTTTGGTTTTCAGCAAGGGATGATTCGCAGTATTACGGGAAAAATTGGGAAAATTCAGAAACAAAATTTTCTAATAAAAACACCTCTCGCAACTATAGGTATTCGTGGTACCGAGTTTTTAGCTGAAATGAAGGTGAAACGTTCCAATCAAAACACAGACTCAACAGGGTTAACTATAAGTGTTATAAGGGGGGCTATATCTCTAGATAATCAGGCAGGCCATTTAACTGTATTTGAAGGCAGAAATGGATATGTTCCTGATTCTCAAACCAACCCACAATTTACAGACCGAAGGTTGCAAGTTTTGTCTCGTTTAAAGCCAGCTATAAAAAATAATCATAAACCGCCAACATCGACCAACCGCCCCCCACCAGTAAAGAGACCAGAGTTAGCTCAAAGAGTTGGTGCAATTATGGCAAAACAAGGAGTAGATAAAGATAAGTTGCATCAATTTTTAAAATCCAAGAATATCCATCCTGGAATGATGCCTCAGCCTGATATTCTAGAAGCTGCACTTCATGACCAAGGTGTTGACCCAGAGAAAGTTAAACAAGCCATATTAGCAGACATTCCAGCAGATGTTTTGGGCCAAATAGGTAACAAAGGGGAGGTAGGAGAAAAGTTTAGCCAGATATTAAACCAAGCTATAGCACCACCCCCGGAAGAAATTCGAGTAAAGCTAGAAAAATTAGGGTTAAACCCTATGGACCTTAACCATCTTCCACCCAATAACCATCCACCCTTTACTCAAGAACTTATTGATGCTTTGGCTCGGCAAGGGTTGAAGCCAGACCATCTTCAAAACATTATGAGAGAGGGTATGACCAATCAAGAAAATGTTTTAAATAGTTTGCAAGAACAAGGAGTAGATACCGAACATATCCGACAGCTATTGAAACAAAAAGGCCCAACTCCATCACCAGAACAGATGTTAGAGCTCTTAAAAAAAAGCAGTATAGATCCAGAAAAAATACGCCAAGCTATTACTATGGGCTTAAGGCCTCCACCCACAGCTAAAATGCAGGAATTGAAAAGACAATATGGTGATGATGATCTTGGGTTAAACCAACCATTTAACCCTAATTTATTGCCACCTCCGCTACCTAATGTGGCTATTGAATATTTGCTTGATCAAGGCATAGATCCTTCATCTTTTAAATCTCCATCTGAACTTCGAGATCATCTAATTCAAATTGGCAAGGATGAGAAGTTAAGGGAAATCCTAGAAAAATCACCACCAAGTTTATTGCCACCACAAAGTCAGTAACTTTCTGCCTGTACTGGTTAATAATACCAAATGCAGAAAGTATGTTTTTAGCAATTTAACGTATTGATTTAGCAAAGAACATCTTCCATTTACACGGTGTTTACAAGCATGGCAAGACTGTTTTAAGGAAGAGGTTGACAAGATGCATAGTGCTTGTCTTTTTGGTTAACCTTCCCTAAATGCCTTATAGGACTAGAAGCATGTGGTGGTGCTCATTACCGGGCGTGTGAGATTCATAAACTAGGACATAACGTAAAAGTGATGATTACAAAGTGCCTCCTGCTATTTGGTCAAAGCAGAAGATTGGCAAAAAGAGCCGGGTAAGTTTAAGTCGGTAACAGGTTGATATTCAATTATTTCATTTTGTTTTAAGCAGTTAAATATCGTTCAACATTAAATGTTGGGATACTAGTGATAAAGACACATCTCTTATAGGGGATCTCTATTCTCCCTTAAATTTGGTGTCCAGAAAAGTGTAACCGTATTAATTGGCTGGTGGGAATCTTGTTTTAACAACCATCTGATAAGAACCAGTTATCATCTTCAAACTTTAGAACAAAATAATTTAGTGTAGTTGTCCATCTATTTTTGGTGTAAATTCCTACCTTCACACCACTTCTTCCACAGTTGTCTATATACATCTTCAACATTTTTTACATATAGTTCGGAATTCCCCAAAACCGATTCATCAAAACGATTACGCAACTGATGACGGAGGTTCTTAAGCATTACAATATCTTTGGCAAATTCTACTGCCTTGTGGAGATAGTCCTCTTCATTTTTAGCACGCCAATTATCCAGACCAATAACATGTAAAATAGATGCACTGATCGGACAGCGAGTCTTGCCTTCACATGTTAATACAGGAACCCCCATTCGTAACGATTCTAATGTTGTTGTACCACCATTATGGGGAAATGGGTCCAGCATAATGTCTATCTTGTTATAGGTTTTGAGGTGTTCTTGTTTTGGTGTAGACCCCATCATGATAAGTTGATTCTGAGTAATACCATGTTTTTTAAAATAGTTCTGTACTTCTTCTATACGTTTTTGTGAGGTTAAATCCGCTGTTTTAATAAGTAGTTTTGCGTTTGGAATACGATGCAATATATCTGACCACAAAGTGTAGATAGTGTTATTGTATTTTATTATTCGGTTAAATGCACCAAAGGTAATATATCCTTTTTGACTGGCTGGAAGTTTTTCTATTTCTGGAAAATGGATGTTGGAATTTAGGTGAATAACACAAGGCAAATCAACAACCTTCTCTGAGTATTTTTTTCGTTCTGACATTGGAATGGAAATGGGATCTGCAAATAGATAATCCATAGCAGTCATTTTGGTTCCATGTGGATAACCCCAAGCCATAATTTGTATTGGAGCAGGTTTTCTGGCAAAGGTTAACAAACGATTTCCTTTGGTATGGCCGGAAAGATCAATAAGTATATCTATACCATCTTCTCGGATTTTCTCAGATAATGCAATATCATCTATATTCGAGGTTGACAACCAATGGGTGGACTTTTTCTTTAGTTGTGTTGTTATATCATCTTCTTGTGTGTTGCCAGCATAACAGTATGTCTCAAACTGTTTTGGATTATGTCTCAATATCATTGGGCTAAAAATGTCAGATGCTGAATGTCGTATAAAGTCAGCACCAACATAACCAATTTTTATTTTTCGTTTTGGGTTAGGGTTGTTGTGAAAATCAGGACAACTAAATCGCAGCTTTTCAGCATGTTGCTTGTTCCAATTTTCTCGCTCAGTTTGGAATAAATCTGTATTTATGTTGGAATTCAAGTCTATGCAAAAAATTAAATTATTGTGCGCTACTACACAATCAGGTTTAATTTCTATTGTTTTTTGGTAACTTGTAATTGCTGCGTCAAGTCGCCCATGTTCTGTTAGAGTATTCCCAAGATTGTAGTGGGCTTCTGCAAATTCAGGTTTAATTTCTATTGCTTTTTGGTAACTTGTAATTGCTGCATCAAGTTGTCCTTGTTCTTTTAGAGCATTACCAAGATTGCAATGTGCATCTGCAAATCCAGGTTTAATTTCTATTGCTTTTTGGTAACTTGTAATTGCTGCATCAAGTAGTCCTTGTTTTGTTAGAGCAATACCAAGGTTGGAGTGTGCTGCTGCAAATTCAGGTTTAATTTCTATTGCTTTTTGGTAACTTGTAATTGCTGCATCAAGTTGTCCTTGTTCTTTTAGAGCATTACCAAGATTGCAGTGGGCTTCAGCATATTCAGGTTGTAATGATATAGACTTTTGCAAATTTACAATAGCCTCTTCTAACATCCCTAGTTCTGTTTGTACATTCCCAAGACTGTTATATGCTTCAGAATAATTGGGCTGAATTTCTATTGCTCTTTGTTGGGCTTTGACAACCCCATCTCTTTGTCCTAAAGGATAAAGAGATGTTCCTAAGTTGTAGTAAAACAAAGCTATACTATTATCAATGTTGATTGCTTTGTGAAACAGATCAATAGCAATATCATGACGGTTGAGTTTTTGAGCGATTACACCAAGTAAATTTATAGCTTTGGTGTATTTGGGTGCTACTTGAATAATAGCTGTGCAAATTTGGTCAGCTTCTGTGTAGCGTTTTGATTCAAAATGGGTAATTGCTTGTTTATACGCTTCGTCAACAGTGATTAGTGGTTGATTGTTATTGGATGATTGGAAATGGTTCATCTCATTCATGTCTTAAGTCTCATTCATGTCTTAAGTCTCATTTATTTTTTACTACTTCAGCTACGAATCTGTTATTATTGTGCGGCAAAAATGAGTTATAGTCAAATTGAACATCCTCCCATTTAAAGGGGACCAAGCTGTGTCCAAAACAGCTTTGGCGGTTTATTGAAAAGGTATCCTATGCGGGTTTTAAATGCGAAGCGTGTACTTAGCATAAACTGGTTAAAGCTCAACACCTGAACATTGTCCCAATTGAGCTTTGTAATAAAGCAAATGAGAGAAAATTCAAAATTGTACAGGACGAAAACAGAGAAGAAACCGACTCTCTTTGTTTGTATGACCTGATTTATTTTCAAAAAGATCTAGCCAAGTGAGCCTACATTAAACAACGTATAGAGTTTCCGTTTAAAGGGTTGATTAAGTGCCATTAATGGGGGAAATATTTGAAGGCTTCTGCTTATACGGGAAAGTCAGGGAAACAATTCCCTCTATACTTCTGCAATCGAGGTCACAAGCAAATTTCATCAATCCTACTGATCTATCCCTCCTGCTCAAAAAACGCCTCGGGGATATGCAATTTGCCAAACCTGCGGCAAAAATAGTTGAAGCGGGTTTGAGATAAATTAGGCTTACAGAAGTTAATGCAATTAATAATGACATTAATCACACAACTGTAAAAATTTCTAAGCTTCGTGAGAGAGCTAAGGAGCTTAGGGAAAAAATCGGATTTTTGAGTAATCCTGAATTAATAAAGATGACGGATGAAGAATACTCACAGGTAAAAACTGAAGTTAAACTGCTTGAATCAGACCGAGCAGAAGAAGTCTATAAAGAGGAACATGTTGAACAGATTGTGCGGTATGCCAGAAAATTCATAGAACACCCTGATAAATGGGTACTTGTAGTGGACTTTTGATCATCTTGAGCAGAAGCCTCGTAGTACTTGGAAAGAGGCTGTTGTGCGGTATTTGGATGAAACCTCGCACCACAAGGATCAAGTGAACAAGCTTGTAAGGTTGAGGTGGCTGTCTCCTTATTTTGAGCATTTATACCTTGATCAGATTACTAGGGATTATTGTCGGATAATCTGGAATAGGAAGGTAAAGGCAACTTCGATATCTAAAGCCAATCGTCACTTTGAGACGGTAAGGACAATTTTAAACCGTGCATGCGGCGAGTGGGAGTGGGTAGATAAGGTTCCGAAGATTTACATGGGGAAGGAGCTGAAGGGTTTAGTCTGGTATATATCGGAAGTACAAGCTATTCAGTTTCTTGAGGAATTACCAGAGCATCTGACCGACATGGTTGAGTTTTCTTTGATGACTGGTCTGTGTTAGTCCAATGTTACTGGTTTGGAATGGCGTGATGTGTATGTATCCAGGAGGATGGTTACTGTACGGGATGAAGACTCGAAGAATGGTGAGGCTTTTGCTGTTCCCCTCAATGACACAGCTTTGGATATTAT
>JADGBW010000045.1 GCA_015231305.1 Magnetococcales bacterium
TTTTAAGGGTTTCGTGGGATATAAGTGGTTGATCTTCAGGTTTTGATGACCTAATAGACTTTTGTAAACTAGCTGCTATATCATCGAATGCTGCAAGCATGGTTGCATCTTGGCGCAGTGCAGAAAGCCTTGCTTCATCCTGCTTTTGCAACATTCTTCTTCCCTCAGCTTTAATTGCCTCTATTATTGCATCTATCTCTTCTTGGCTTCTATCTTCACTTGGTTTATGAGAATCTATTGAGATAGTTTCTGGTGTAGATAAGACAAGATTTGGTGCTTGGGCATTGGCTTTTGAGGTTTTTGGCTTTTCAGCACTGTTATCTGGTGTTTTTGTGTTCTCTTCTAGAATAAATGCAGAAGTGTTGTTGTCTATACCTATAGTCTGACGAGCAGTCCACTGGGCAGAAAGTTGGGTGTTAACTCTCTCTGCTATTTGTCTTCTTACTTTTATGGGTAGGCTATTAAATATATTTGATTTTGTTGGGTCAAAATCGAGGGTGGGGTGGCCAAGCCAATTTTTACTTGGCTCTTTGTTTTCAACAACCCTATCCTTCTTCTCTTCTTTTTTTTGCGTTAGTGATATGTTTGTACTTTCCTGTACATCAAGTGTTGGTTTCGATACCCAATTTGAATTGGATATTTCTGGTGCAGATATCTCTTTGGCTTCTCTGTTTTTAACTGGCATTGCAGCAAGAAGGGTTTTTTGAAAACTGTCTTGGGTGTCTACAGCAATCTCTCTTGGCGCATTAGGTGTGTTAAGGTCTAAATCTGTTGCTTCATCGGCTTGCTCAATTTGTTGTTCATCAACCTGTGGTTGTTCAACTTGAGCACTCTCTGTAACAAGAGTTTTTTTATCGGTTTTAGTTTTTAAGAATGGGTTTAAGAGTTTTTCTAGGTTTTTAGATTGGGCACGATCAACTTCAATGAATTGTGATGGTTGCTGCTCAAAGATATCATTGGTGACAGTTTCTTTAACAGTATCATCATGGGTTACCAATTCTTGAGAAATCTCTTCTTCAGAGACAATTTCATGAGTGATAGCTTCTTGGTAAGTATCTTGTGTAGGGATAGTAGTTTTTTTAACTTCACCTACCTGTTTATTTTTTTCTGCCCAATTTGTAAGTAAATTACCTAAGTCACTGTTTTGTGAAAAAGCTTCTGTTGTTTGCTTAACAGGAACATCAGGGGGCAAGCTTTCTAATTGGGTTAAAGAGGTAGTATTAACCTCTTGAGACTCTGGCTCTTGTAGAACAGCTGGGGTAGTTTCTTGCTTTGTTTGTAGCATAGAAGCTAAAGCCTCAGTTGCTGACTTAAAAGCGTGAAGTCCGTAAAATCTTGGGTCTACATCCATGGTCTACTCCCAGGGTACAACAACAATACAATATAAATCGCTTATTATATCGTAAAACAACCCTGTTCACAATAGTTAACTATTGCAACTTACAAGAAATAATATAAAAATTAAGTGGGAATTTTGCTATGATAATTGCAGAAGGAAGTTATTTGTCAGTCATAGTGATTAAAGTACCACCTTGACCATCTTCAATTCGCTTTAAATGGAAAGATACACAGCCATCTTGTGGATTCTCTTTGGCAAGAGCTTCAAGCTCTTTTTGGGCTTTTTCTATATCGTTATTTTCTAAAAGTTTAAACGCTTTAAGATAACTCTCAAAATATGGTTTGTTGTTATACATATCATCAGGAATAACTTCAAAAATAGTTATTGGCTCTTTTTTTCCTTTTAAAACAATATCCCCAATGGGTCTGTGTTGGCTTGTTTGGGCAGATTTTATGCTGCGGGATGAGGCACAAATTTGTGTACCAAAATATTTGTTTAAACCTTCAATTCTTGCCCCTGTATTTACTGCGTCACCTAGTGGGGTGTATTTAAAACGGTCTTCAGCACCAAAGTTACCTACTAAAGCTTCACCAGTATTAACGCCAATGCGGGTGCGACCAAACCCCAAGCGAATTGCCTCTGGGGTTTTTTGAAACTCCTTTGTTACGCTGTTTATCTCAAGAGAGCAGGCAATTGCGCGGTTAGCATGGTCTTTTTGATCTAGGGGTGCGTTAAACATAGCAAATACAGCGTCGCCAATAAGGTCAACTACCATTCCGCCATGTTTAAGAATTGTAGAACATACACCGTCTAGGTAAATGTTCATTTGAGGTGCTAATTCATGTGGGTCAGATTTTTCCGAAACGGTGGTAAATCCCTCAATGTCAGTAAATAAAAATGTCAACTCTCTACGTTCTGCCCCGCGTGAAAGTCGGTCAGGATCTTTTACCAAAAGGTCTACTAATTCAGGGGAGAGGTAACGGGAGAAAGCCTGTTTTAAAAAAGCCCTTTTTTTCCTCTCTTCCCAGCCTCGGTAGATTTCAGAGAATGTAAAAGAAAAAAGAAACCCCATGGTTGGTAGTATAAGGGGGACCAATGGACCACCACTTTTAAACAGATAAAAACCACCCAACCAGAAAATAGGAATTGATATAACAATTAAACTAAGGCGTATCCATAACTTTAAGTGAACCCAAGCTAAAATTGAGCCTAACAGTGCAAAAACAGATAAAATTAATGCGTTATATATGGGGGTAGGGGTTGGTGGTGTCCGGTTTTCTAATATTTGGCTTAAAGAGTGGGCCAAAATATATATCCCTGGCATACCAAATTGTGCCAGCCCCTTTTGGTTGCGGGCGTTAACCGAAAAAGGGGTGCGGTGACGGTCTCTTAAGGAGAGGTCTGAACCTATTAAAATAATTTTATCTTTAAACCAGTCAGCAGGTAAAAAAGATACCATATGGGCAGGAAAAACCCGAAAAGGGCCGTCATTATCGCTGTTATTTGGTGATCCACGCCAAGCAAGTTCAATTGTTTCTTTTGGTGGTTTTACTCCAAGTTGTTGGGCTAGGTTTGCTGTAATGCTTGGTATATATTCCCCATTTGTAGTAATTTTTCCGGGAAAAAACTTGCGAACAGTGTTGTCAAAAGGGTCTTTACCTAAATTTGCTAAACCTGCACTGCCTTTAGGTAAATAACCGTTAAGATACTCTTGTTGAAAGCTTGTTAATAGATTTTTAGAGTCAACATAACTAATAGCAAGGTGTGGGGTATAATTATCTAGTACTTTTTTTAATATTTCATCTTTTTTTGGTTCTGTTGGTTGGTCCAAAAGCATATCAAGAAGTACGGCTTTAACCTGCTTGTCTTGTAGGTTTTGTAAAAGCTTGGCTAAAAATTTACGGTCAATTGGAGAGCGGTAAGGAAAACGCCTAAGTGTATCTTCAGTAATGGAAACGATTATAATATCTGGTTGTTGTGGTTCTGCTGGTGTTAGAGAGGCAATACGAACATCTGATATCCATCTCTCCATCATTCCTAAAACAGAAAGCTTTTCCATGCCTATCCAGGATACGCTAACCGCCATTAGAAAAGCTAGCGTGGCAAAAAATAATGTGCGGATATTATTCAATAACCCTACCCTAAAATAACACATAATAAGAACAGGCCATCTCTACTTTTGCAGAAATGACCTGAACAATTACTCAAAAATTGGAGTTAGCCTTAGTTTAATTAAATTGTATCTCTCTTATAAAAATGAGTGTACCAATGTTTTAAACTGAGGAACACAGCCTTTCTCTTTTAACCATGCTGCCTGAGCCAGTTTAGATTGTAAAGAGTCTGGGACCACGTTAAGGGATCCTTTTGCACTTTTTTGGTTAAGGGTAATTTGGTAGACAGCGCCATCTATAACAGGCATGGCAGGTGGTGAGGCTAGGTGGCTTTTACCTTGCGACCATACGGCTTTTGCCTTCCAGGTGTGTTCAAGAATATTTATGCTTATCTTGCTTGCTTCCGCCTTGTTAGAACGCCAAAAAATTACTTTATCACCTTCGCGATAACAGTATGGGCCGTCTTTAGTAACATCAAGAACCCAAGGGCTTGGTAGTGGAGCAGGGCGACTAGCTAGCCTAAACACGTCGTCAGTACTTCGAGTTATCCCAAAACTCTCTTCACCTTCACCAGAGTCTGATAACAGGTTAAGTAAAGCTTCCTTTACACTTTTTTTATTTTTATCGTCGCTACTGCTCATAGGCATACCACTAAATGGACCTACAAGCCTAATCATTTTACCTGTTGGCGAAATTAACGATAGCTCTTGCCCATTTTGTAATGTTAAATCTTGGGTGCTACTTATAATTGCACCAGATTTTAACTGTATACCCTTAGCAGAATAGACAATAAGGTTGTCTGCAATAGCTGTTGAAGATAATAGTAGACCTAATAAAATGGAGCCCGATATAAACATATGTTTGAAGCGTAACACTGTAACCTCCACTTTTAATTTATTTAGTTAACGGCTTTATTTTAGCCTTAAAATGTTTAAGTTACAATAAAATACTGCAACCATTGTACCACTGCTAAAAAACACTGTATTAATTAAATTAAAACAGTATGTTACATGTTCTGACTTAATTAATTGCTTGTTGTGTGTATGTAAAATAAATTTACAAATAAAACGTTTAAAATGTTGTTATTATATGTAAAATATATAATTGTTAAAATTTATATATGAAATAAAATTTTACACTTTCTGTTTGGTCGCAACTAAAAGCTACTTTCTCTAATAAATACTTGGGCTATATGTCGCCATAATTGTTGAAAAATAGCCTCTTTTTTTGCTTGCAGTTGTACTTCTCCAGGTGTTTCAAATGTAATGTCTTTTATTGCATTTATAGGGGTTAATATTAAACGATAGACTGGTGATATTGGGGTCATTTGGCCTGTTGTATCTTCCCAAACATCGATGGGTCCACCAAAAACTGAAGCAAAATATGGGTCTTCAAGATACTTAACAGCTACAGGGTCTATATTTAAAAGTCGTACCTTAATAGGTGGTTTGTTTGGGTCATAAGGTTTAAATGTACCAATGCTGTTAGCTGATACTCTTTTTTGTATTGCAGGGGATATAAACCCGTAAAATTGGGGAGTCCCGCTATCAATTAACACTAATATAGCTTCAGTTGAAGCTAGCCATCTACCTTTGGTTAGCCCTTTTTTAATATCAGTTACTACAGCAGCAAATGGTGCTGTAATTTGTAATTTCGTCTTTTGTTGTAAAAGCCCGTCTCTTTTACTTAGAAGTGTTACCATCTCCTTTTGCATTACACTGTTGTTTTCTAACAGTAAACGGTTGCTTGTGGCATGGTTTATTTTCCATTGAAGGTTAGCAATAGCGTTGTTGGCTTTAATTAAGTCATGCTCAAGATCTGGCGAACTAAGGGTTGCTAATACTTCTCCAGCTTTAACAGTTTGACCTCTTCTAACTGCTATATTTTGTAATATGGATGGGGTTGGGGGGTAGAGCTTAACCTGCATTTTAGCTTTTAAAATAGCAGGAATTGTAACACTGTTTTGCCATGGGAAAAACAGAGCTGCTGCTAGCAATATAATAACTGAAATAGTAAATGTCGATCTAGTGTTTAAGCGAAGTTCAGCTTTTCTCACCCACCACTCCTTAAGCTCTTTATATATTGGTCGCACTATAAACCATAGTAGCTCCACCAACATCAATATTATACCGAGAAGCTTAAAAAGTAGATGGTACACTAAAAGTGCAATACCTAAAAACAGTAATAGACGATATATCCAAGTGGTATAAGCATAAATTAGCAGTAAAAACTTACGCTTGGGATGAAAATTTTCAGGTGGGGGATCCTTTAACCCCAAAAGCCACTCCCGCAGTTGCCAACGACCCAATACAAATGCCCGCTCTTGCAAGTTATCCATTGCTAGGTAGTCTGCTAAAATATAATAACCATCAAAGCGCATCCAGGGGTTTAAGTTAATTGCTAGGGAGGTTATCCATGTTACAGTTGCCAGCATAACTACGCTATTGCGCATTGCACCTTCTGGCATAAAATTCCACAATATTGTTGCAACTACAGCAACTATCAATTCGGCCCCAACCCCAGCCATAGCAACTGTAAGGCGAGAACGACGCGAGCTTAGCTTCCAAACTTCACTGGTGTCTGTGTATAAAATAGGAAATAACACCATAAATGCTACCCCCATAGTGGGAACCCGACAGCCAAAATAGCTTGCAGTTATTCCATGGCCAAGTTCATGTATAACCTTTACAAAAACCAGCACTAACACATACCACATAACCCCCTTAGGGGTAAAAAAGTAGTCAAATGTTGCACTAAATGAGTCCCACTGCCTAGTAGTTAAATAAAGGCCAGCAAAACCAGCAGCAGCCAATATAATCATAAATGTACGGGTGTAGAAAAACCCAAAGAAAGGATGGGCAGCTTGTAAAAATTTATCTGGATGCCACAGGGGTATTTTAAAAAAAAGATAGTGGTGCAAAAGCCATTTTAAAGTGCCTTTTTTAGCTTTTTCAATTTGTTGTAATAGAGTTTGCACCCCTTGTTTATCTGAGGTCACAAGAAGGTTGTTGCGTTTTAAAAAATTGTGCATGGTAGCAACTTGAGCAGAGGTAATTGATACGCCACTCTCACTGTATACTGCTGCAATAATTTTTTGGATACTGCCGTACCTCCAGTGTTTCAATATGGTTTTTTCTAGCCATTGCAAACGATAAAAACTGTTGTTAATTGGGTCATGTAAACTCCATGTTGGGCCATTTTGGGGATCAGATGGACCGTTATATATTTTTAAATCCTGGCGTAGTTCTCCTGTTGGCAGATCAACTGCCAATTTTTGGTTTAACTTTAAAGTTAGTTGTTTAGTATCAGAAACCAACGGCTTGGCGCAGTGCTGTTATTGGGCGACGAAAAATATAATAAAAAACAGATGTTTGTGGCCCTAATAGTTTGGCCGTTCCTTGTAGACCTATACGGGGTGGGGTTGTGCTTGTTAATAGCTTGGCTGTTAACTTGTAGGCAAGAACACCTCTTTGGTCAACTGTGGCTTGATACGAAGCATAGTGTAGTTTTGCAGGTATGGGGTTTAAGGGGTCACTATTTAAAAACAGTAAAACTTCTGCCCCTGGTTGCATTATTATAGCATCGTCAACCCCTAAAAAAATTTCCACCTCTACCTCATTTGCATTGGCTATAACCATTACTTGCTCGCCAACTTTAACAGGACGGCCCAACCAATAAGAAGGGTCAGAAAAAATGGCAATGCCACTGTTTTTAGCCTTTACAACTGTTCTGGCCAAAAGCTCTTCGGCATAAGTGGCTTCGGCTGAGTGTTGTTTTATTTGTGATTTTAACAGGGGTAGGCTTGCTCTTGCTTCGGGATCAGAAAAAGCAACTTTTTGCGCTTTTAAATATCTCTCTTTTGTTACTTGCAGTACTAGCTTGCTAACATCCCTTCTATTTTTAATTTCACTTGTCTCAAGGCTAAATAATATTTGGCCTTTTTTAACTGAGCTATTAGCCTCTACTGCAACTTTTTTAATTACCCCGTTTAAAGGCGATGTTACAACTTTTGGGTTGTTGGGTACTACAGTTGCAGGGGCCAAAACAGATTGTTGAACATCAACTAAAAACAAAACCGCGCTAATAATTATACAAAAAGCAAAAAATAATGTTTTATTCCATTTATTGGTCAGTTTGTTACTGTTTGCTGTGTTAAAATAGTTTTGTTTGTTAAAAGTAAGCCAACTATAACCATATATTTGCCCTAGCTCTTGGGCTAGCACCATATCACTTGGCTGCCAGCTGGTTTCTCTCACAGTAAAAAGCCAACCAATTGTTGTGTTGTTAGGTGATGATATGGGAAGCATAAGCCCATAAGGTGGCAGCCAATCTGCCCACTGTTTTATATCATCTTGGGGTAAGTCTTGTTTATTTACTGTAAAAGCTTCGTTTTTATTATTCTGGCTTGTTAGCCTGTTAATAATAGCATTGGCCCAAATAATAAATGGAGCGTTAGCATCTATCTGGGCTACACCTGAAGCCTGTTTTATTTCACCTGAGCTTAAATTTTTTTGCCAAAAAAGAGTAGTAGTAGCTGGTAATATCTTTTGGCTGCGGTTAACCATTATCAGCCCTAACTCTTCAACACTATCTGCCTGTCTTACCTCTCTTTGTAGCTGTAGCATTGCTAAACAGCCAGTTAACTGCCTGTTTTGGTGGTTGTTCATGGAGCCTGTATAAAGGTAGCATAACCACCCATTCCCACTCGTAACTCAGGGTTTTTACCCTGCACATCACCTTTGATTATTACAGTCTGGCTGGCGGAGTCAATCCTAACTCCAATATGGCTAACTTTAGCGTTGTAGCTTAAGTTTGTCTCTTCTAGTGTAAAACTAAATTGTGCACCCTTTTTTAACCATATTAACCATTTAGAAGGCACAATAAGATGAGCCTCAATGGTAGAGTCATCAATTATCTCCAATATTGGTTCACCCTTAGAGACATATTGCTGAATATAGGATTTGCGATTAACCACTAAACCAGAAAAAGGGGCTTTTAAGCTACACATATCAAGTGTAACTTTAATTATCTCCATATCAGCTTGGGCTTTGGCAAGGTTTGCCGTGGCATTACGCAGTTTTATTGTACTGCCAGTGCGTAACTGTTTTAATTTTTTTTGGGCTTGAAGATTGTATTTAGCTGCTAGATATTCTGCCTCTATTCTTTTTTGCCGAGCTTCGTAAATTGCACAATCTATAGTTGCAAGTGTTTCCCCTGCTCTAAAGCGGTCACCATCTCGTACATTTATTTTTTTGATTCTGCCATCTATCTGGCTGGAAATAAGGCTTTCATCTTCTACAGTTAATATAACCCTTACAATATGGGGAGACTCATTATTATGAGAGATAGATAAAGTTTCGGCCCTGAGGTTTTGGCCCATTAAGGTGAGAATGAAAAGTGATGTAGTGAAAACATTTAATACTTTGTACATTTATATATCCGTTAATCTAAAAATATCTAAATATAATCATCAAAAAATATTGCCATGATTAGGCCTTTATCTGGGAGTTATTCACTAGCTTTTTTTGATAATTTATAAATTAGATATGATCCTGACTCATCACTTTTAAGGTATGACTCAGTTTTAGTTGGCTCTTTCAAATTTAAAACTACCCTTGATGTGTTTTTACCAGGATGACCAACTTTAACGTTTGAAATGATGTGGTTTTTAAACCCTTTTATATACTCTGCTTTTTCAACTTGTGTGTTGTAAAAGTCGATAACAAAGCGCAATGGGGAGTCTAAATTAAAGTGTCTGTAATGTAAGTTATTATCAACTATAAAGCTAAGCACCACATAACCATCACCATAAATAATATTTTTGGCGGTTATAATACTTTTTTTAGTTTTGGATAGTTTGGCATCTTCAATAGCTTTGGCAACTTCTTTTGCTAATAATATTCTTTCAGCTTTAATGGGATTATCATCTTGTACAGTTATTTCTGGTTTAATATCAGATTCTGTAGTTTTTATTATCTGTTTAACATCAACTTGTTTATCAACTTTGAGTGGTCCAAAGTCTTCTTTTAACAGAGCTAAATTTACAACATTAAGGGGTTTGTCTAAATTACTGTTAGGTAGTGGTAATTTAGCATTTTCAGTTTTAATTACGCTTTTTTGTTGTTTTGCCTCTTGTGGTTCAACTGGTTTACTTGATGTCTTGGTTGTATCTTGTATTGGTGTATATTGGTCAATAATTTCCCATTCAGGATTATCAATATCTGTATCTTCACTGTTTTTAATATTGCCTTTTAAATTATCTGGCTCTGCAATTTTTTCTTTTTCCTTTTTTACAAGACCCGGTATTCTACCTGTTGTAACTAGTTGATTGTTCTCTTTAATAATGGTTGCTAGTTCATCATATGATAATTTGTTTATGTTTTTTGGTAGAAAATCCAAACCAATAGAAACTAAAAAAGCTCCAGCAGCATTTTGCAACTTGGCATAAGCTAAATCGTGTTGGGATACAAATAGAATGCGTTCGCTATCTCTTGATATCACATCAAGTTCATTGCTGGTGTCAGCCTCTTGTTCTGCTTTCGCGTGGATATATAGTTGTTCTTTGGCTGCACTTAACTTAGCTGAAATATCATATTCTTCACGGGTTTCAATTAGGTTGCGAAGTGCAACATGAACCTGAACCAAAACTGACATATTTAGTGCAAGGCGGCTTATGTCTTGAATTCTTTCTTTATTTTTAGCAAGGGCTATATTATCAGGAGCATTTAGAAGACTGAGTAAATTCCAAGTTACGTTAATTCCAAACTCACCCCAAGAATTATTGGCATAAGACTCCGTATCGTCATATTCTAACGATTGGCTAAAATCAAGGCCAGGAAATAGCCTAAGAATGGTCTTTTTAGTTTCTAATGCCTTTATCCGCCTATTATAATCTTTCTCCCACAACTCTGGTCTATTGCGCAGAGCATAACCTTCCATGGCTTCAATATTAGGAAGTTTAGCAACATTTATGGGTTCAATAGCTTCGTGTGCTAATAATTTAAATGGGTGGCCAGGGTCTAACCCCATTAACTCTGCTAGGTTGGTTTTTGCTCCTGATACCTGTTTTTGCAATCGTTGTAACTTTTGTAAGGTTTCTAAAAGTGTAACTTGGTAGGTTAAGGCTTCGGTGGGTGGTTCTATCTGCTCTTTTTCTGCTTGGCGAGAGCTTTCTAAAGCCTTATCTAGTTTTATTTTTAATGGCACAATGGCTTTTTCTAAGCGTTCGGCAGCAATAGCTCGCCAAAATGTGGCCCGTACCTCTTGCATTAAATTATGGGCTGCTTTTCTCTCTAACTCTTGGGCTATTAAAACCCTGTCAGCTTGTTGTTGGGCACTAATGTAACTTATACCAAGGTCAAGAACATTCCACGATATACTCAAGCTGGAAGTGGTGGTTTTTAGTTGGCCAGACTCACTAGACAACCTGTTTTGGCTGCTATAACCAGCACTTTTTGCAACTATGGGTAACATTTTTTGTGAGGCTATGTTGTTCATACCAAGTGCAATGACTTTATCCATGGTTTTTACCCTGTGGCCTAAATTAAACATAAGGGCATGGGCCATAGCGTCATCTATGGTTATGGGTTTTGATGGTGGAGTTGTACGAGAAAACTGAGTAGCTAGGTCTTGGAAAACTTGTTGATTACGATCTTTCAATGATAATGGTTCTGGTTTTACAGTGCACCCACCTAACATAAGTAGTGTTAGAACTACTGCAAAATATTCTCTTGTTGGGAGAGTCTTTTTAGGGTTAATAAATTTTCTGCAAAATTGAAACATTATCCAATAGCTGTTTAAAAATTAATTATTTTGCGCAAAATTGGCTTAAGTGTATTCATTTTATTAAGCTATAAAAATAGTAATATACAGTTTAGTGTCTCTTATTAATTGTATTAAAAAATATTAATGTAAACTATATGTTAACACGTTTTTATTATTATAAGGATTAAAGCCAAGTAGTCAATTAATACTAGTTTAGTTTGAGCTTTAAGGAGAGGGAGTATTGGAATTATTGAAGAAAAAGTCAGCTCCTTCTTCATGACCTGCAGATAAGACTGCGCCATATTGGGGAGTCTGGGGGAAATTTTCGGTTACACCATCACGGACTTCAGTAAACAGGTCTGTACCGCTTATTAAACCATTATTGCTTTTTAATGCCTTTATCAAGTTATACGCAAATATAGAGTGGCCTTCACTACCACCATCAGCCACAGGTTCTTCACCACCTGACGACATAGTTACTACCGAGCGTCGCTCTTGGGTTTCTGGTGTTGGTGCAGTGGGTGTAGTGTTTGTTACTTTGCCCTCTTTGGTTAAAGATCCAGAATAACAGCTATCTGAAATTAAAAGAGTTTTATTGGCTTTTACTGATGCTAGAAAGTTAGAGATATGCTCTGTTGATACCCATTTTTTTGAGGAGTCAGATTTAGCATCTCCCATAATCCAATAGGCTTTACCACTGTCTTCTCGTAAATAGCCGTGACCAGCATAATATATAACCAAATCTTGCCCCGATTTTATCTTTTCTGAAATACCACGAAATGCCTCCATCAGTTTTTGGTAAGAAACATCTTTAAGAACAATGGTTTGAAATCCTCTGTTTTCTAGTATTTCACTAACCTCTGTAACATCATGGTTGGGTGTGTTGAGGTCAGGTATTAGACCCTGATAGTTATTAATACCTATAAATAAAGCAATTTTATTACTGGTTAATTCAGGAAACCAATCGGGGAATTTATTAGGTAAACTAAATCCCTTAGAATCAATAAGGTCTAACTCAGCAAGAGCTTTTTTGAATAAAAGAGTTTTTTGATCTTTTTTGGCTTGTAAAAGCTCTGCTTTTTCAGCCATCTGAGCTTCATGTTCAGCTTGTTCTTCATTATCAGTTTTTATAGTATTGTTTTTGTTAGTTTCAGGTTTTATTTGGGTAACAGTTTCAGTTGTTGCCTCAGTTTCAGATGTTATTTCAGGCTCAGAGGTTACCTCAGTTTCAGATGATGGCTCAGACTCAGAAGTTGATACATTTTCTGTAGTTTCCGCAAGGTCTGTTGTTATTGTAGTTACTTCTTTTGTTACTGCCTCAGCAATGGTAGAGAATTTCCAATCACTACTTACAGTTAAACCAGCAAATTTGTTGTTGGCATAATCAACAAAGGCATTGGAGTCTATGAGAATATAAAAAGTCGTTCCGTCACTTAAGTTACTTGACGGATTAATGGTTATTGTATTAGTGCCTTCTCCTGCTATCTGCCCACTTGTTACAGCAATGGTTTCTACAATGGAACCACCGTCTTTCAAAATGGTTATATTTCCACTGTTTTTATATACATTTTCAGAAAAAGTAAGAATTAAATCTGATGTTACAGTCACCTGTGTGGCACTGTTAGTGGGTGAAAATGTAGAAACAGTAGGGGCTATTATGTCTGCCGCGGTAGTAAAGCTCCAATCAGTTGCAACTGATATTCCAGCATAACTGTTGCTTGCTGTATCATCAAAGGCTGTAGCATCTATTTTAATATAATATTGCGTGCCATAATCTAAAGTTACCGAAGGATCAATAGTGATAGTTGTAGTGCCTGTTCCTGTAACTTGGCTGCTGGTGACAGCTATGGTTTCTACAATAGATTTATCTGATTTTTTGTAAATGGTAATGTTACCGCTCTCAACATCTACTATTTCTGAGAAATTAAGTACCAAGTTGGCGGTTGTTGAGGTATCGCTAGCACCGCTGGTTGGTGTAAAACTTGATAGAGTAGGGGCTGTAACGTCAGGTTCTGTATTGAAATTCCAAGCAGTTGATGACGTTATACCAGCATAGCTGTTGCCAGCAGAGTCATCAAAAGCTGTAGCATCAATTAAAATATAATATTGAGTGCCTAAAGCAAGGCTAACCGATGGGTTTACGGTAATAGTAGTAGTGCCTGTTCCAGTAACTAGGCTGCTGGTTATATCTATAGCTTCTACAATAGAGCTGTCACTTGTTTTCATAATGGTAATGTTGCCACTCTCAACATCAACTGCACTGCTAAAAGTCAGCACTAAATTATCAGTTAGTGAAATATAGCTAGCATCATCTGCGGGGGTAACGCTAAACAAAGTAGGCAAGGTTGCATCAATCCCAGGAGATAAACTAGCAGCAGGTGTAGTGGTATAACTACCTGTGGTATTTCCTGATGATTCTGCAAGTGTAATAACAATGGGTATTGTAGCACTGTCGGCTATATCGTCATCACCATTTGCAACAGTATAGGTAAAGGTATATGTATTGTCGGCATTATCTACAAATGTTGACGATACATCCACACCATTAATAGTTGCTGTGCTCACTGAAAGACCTGTAGCATCAGCTGTTACAGTTAGGTTTACACTATCCCCTGTAATAAGGTCTCCACTAGTTGTGCTCCACGCTGTTGCAGATATAACAGGGCTATTTGCGTCGATTGTGTCTGAAGCTTGGCTTATGGAGGTGGTATAAGCAGCACTGGTGTTTCCAGCATAATCATCTATGGTTAAACTAACACCAAGATCAGTAGCTCCTGTTACATCTGTTCCTCCTTCTTTAATTACAAACTCAGCGGTGTATGATGTGGTTCCACTACGTACAAGGCTATTTAAAGAAAAACCCCCAATGGTTCCTGAAATATTTTTTAAAGAAACCCCGTCGTCACTAGCAGTGGTTATGGTTGCTGTTACAGTGTCACCAACATTCATGGCTGTGTTAGGTATCGAAACAGCAGTAACAGATGGTAAAGCTCTTTCGTATGAACCAAGGTCTATAGTGCCAACCTTACGGCTATAGCCAGTACTGCGTGAATCATAGGTTGGCTCGCTAGAAACAGAAGGGTTGCCCGCATTCACAGCAGAACTACTAGCAAGTAGAGCGTGGGTTTTTACACTGCCACCGTTATTAGCCAAGCTCTGTAGGTTGGGGTCTGTTGCTATGCTGTTGGTGTTTGTGGTCCAAGTTGCTCCTGCAACATCGTTAAATAGATTATAATCTAGGGTTCCAAAGGTTCCTTGCAGATCACTGGCAACACTACTTGCGCTATCTTGGTAGTTGTTAGAAACAATGTTGTGGCTCATATTAACTGTGCTATTACTACGATAAATGCCACCACCAGTTGAGCCACTGTCGTTATTGTCACTTATATTAAATGCTATGGTACTATGGTTTATGGTGTTGGTGTTTGCGCCAGATAAATATAACCCTCCACCACTACCAGCTGCGGAATTACCAGAAATAGTACTATTGGTAATTGTTAACGTACCACTTGAATATATACCACCTGCACTACCCGAAGCACTGTTTGAGCTAATTGTGGTTCTGGTAAGTGAAGCCGTACCAAAGCTAAGAAAAGCTCCTCCCCAAGCACCTGAAGAACCACCAGATATGGTTGTGTCTGTAGTTGTTAACGTACCAGTTGATGTAATGTAAAGGTTACCACCATTACTTGTAGAGGTGTTGTCTTGCACGCTGCTTTCAGTAATATTTATTGTTGAAGAGCTATAAATGCCGCCTCCCAATGTAGCTGTGCTGTTTTTCACAGTGCTATTGTTGAGGTTGAGTGTACCTCCTGTATGGTCAATTGCACCACCACCACTTGCAGTATAGTCAAAGTTATCTATTGTTAAGCTGTTTAAGTTTACTGTGCCAGCTGTAACTAATAACCCCTGTAAGTTTGCACCACCACCGCTAATAGTAATGTCTGCTACATTATCTCCAGAGCCATCAAAATCGCCCTCAATAGTAAGATTTTTGGCAATTGTTATTGCTGAAGTAAGGGTAATAGTGCTAGAGGCAAGAGATGTAGAAAATGTAATTGTATCTCCAGCAGCAGCCAAGCCAACTGCTTCTTGTAGTGAAAGACCAGTACCGTCTGGTGCTGCTGTTGTTTCTGTGCCGCCATATGCTTCTTCTGTTGCTGTTGTAACAGTGTAGGTGTCTGCTAGTATTCCAGAATAATTTTCTTGTGCAGTTACTGTAAATATTGTTGAAGTTTCGACTATACCTTCAGTTTTTTCTAAAACCCAATCTCCGCCCTGGTTTGTTGCACCTGTAATATCATCTGACGCTGCAATATCAGCATTGGTAAGTTGAGAGAGTTGCTCAATAAATTCAACCCCATCAACACCAGCACCCACATCACAGCCATAAAATAGAATATCACCGTTGCTATTAAGGGCATCACCCCATTGGGCTAATTGGGTAGAGTATTGTAATATATTGTTATTAGATAACAGGTTATTGCCTAAATTAACTTGGCCATCATCACCATGGGAGATAATATGAATGGCATCCAGGTCGCTATAAAAGCCTAGTGTTTCAGCAATCTGTGATACTCCGTCTCTATTAGCATCTAGTAAAATGACATCATAGGCGGGGTCTACTCCAGCTAAAAGAGTATCAATATCAGTTACATCAGAAGCTATAAATACAATTTGTTTTGGTTTTTGTTCTAAGTGTAGGTTATCGCTGCTATGAGCAAGGGCATCGGCTATGATGTTGTCTGTTATAACTGCTTTTTGGGTTTCTGCAACTACTTGTGAATTTTCTTCTACGTTTATATCAATCGCGCTATGCAGCCCTGCACCATCAAAAAGCACTCTTGGCTCTAATGCTATTGGTTCCACTAAAAACTTATTACCCATATAAGGGGGTGGAGAAGATCTATTAAAAAGATTTTCTCCATTTTTTGAAAAAGTGGAATTTATTTTGCTAAACCAAGACAAGAGACCTCCTTTCTTATAACTAAAACCTTTATAAAGAGTTTTTGTTGCATACAGATGCTCTATTTAGGATAATACACTATTATTTGACTAGATGTTAATTTTTGCTTAAAAATTTTTTTGCAAAAGTAGTGAAAATGTTTAATTCGAATAATTGCTCCTAGTGGTTTTGTGATGTATAGTTTGTAGGTTTGACGCTGCATTAATTGTGTGTATAGGTATTTTTTAGGTTTTTACCAACAAAATAAGTGTAAGTGTTTTTTTATATTTAAATTAACTTATTCAATATGTTGTATATATTTTATAAGAAAAAGATAACTCTGTGGAGGGATCAAAAATGGCCAACATAATTTTTGGCTTGGTATCACTAGCACTCGGTCTTTGGGGAGTCTCTGTTTGGTGGTGGTCTGTTGTTGAGGTGCTACGTGGCGTGGTTCCTGTATTACTTATCCTTCTTGGCTTGGTGGCCCTCGGAGCGGGAGTTACCCGTATGCGTGACCAAAACAGCTCCTCAAATGAATCAGATGATTTTGTTTAAATAGTGAGGATTCATGAGTTCCACACCAAATAAAGCCCAGTCCCATGACTATTATAAATACCTTTTTATATTAGGTGTTGCTGCCATCTTCATGATGGTGGGTAGTTATTGGTATTCAGAATATTTCACCAAAAGAAATATTGGCGAAAATGCTAATGTTCAAAACACTGGTGTCTCAACCCATAATGTACCTAACCCTACCTCTAATACTCCTGGTTTAGCACCATTTAACGATGTGCTAGGGCAACAAGTTGCTGTGCAGCAACCAAATCAAGCTGCTAACACTTTTGCCCCTGTTGTGCGCTCTATTATGCCAAGTGTGGTTAATGTCAGTGCTACCAACGCACAAAACCAAATACCTGCCGATGCTACCCCAAAAAACCAGCAAGGGTTAAAGTTTGCTCCTCCAACTAGTGGAATATCTCAAGAGAGCATAGGTTCTGGCATTGTTGTCACCAAAGACGGTTATATTCTTACTAACTACCATGTAATTGAAAGCTCTCGCCATGTAAATGTTACAGTTTTTAATGCTTTGGGTACCAAAAGATATCATGCAGAGGTGGTAGGCCGGGATCATAGGCGTGATTTGGCACTGTTAAAAATTACTCCTAAATCGACACTATTTCCAGCAGCACTTGGCAATAGTGAGCAGATCCAGCCAGGAGACTCTGTTATTGCAATTGGTAGCCCTTTTGGTCTGGACCAAACAGTTAGCAAAGGCATTATCTCTGGTAAAAATAAAATTATTAATATTGGAGGCACTATCCATAAAGGTTTATTGCAAACAGATGCTGCAATAAACCGAGGCAACTCAGGTGGTCCTCTTGTAGACCAAAATGGTTATGTAATTGGTGTTAACACTGCTATTTACACTACAACTAGTGCTTTTTCAGGGGTTGGTTTTGCTGTTCCTGTTTCGTCTGCCAAAAATTTTATGGAAGACCTTATAAGTCTGCCAAAGGTACAACCAAATCTTATGGGGCAACCTGCGGGCATTGCTGTGGCAGCAAGAACAGGTGGTGCACCTCCAATTGCTGCCGATGCTGTTTTAGCTCATGATGACCGTGGCCCTTGTGAGAATTGTCACGAAATTTTACCTTCAACAACTCCAGCAGCGTTTGGCCAGGGTCCAAACGGTATGTACGGCCCTAACACATCTCCATATGTGCAAAATAGGCCAGGGCCTTCAAACCAGTTTGCCTACTCTCCTGGTGGAGCCATTGGTATGCCAATAGCTGCCCCTACAGATCAAATGACCGGGTTGGGTGTTGCTCTTATTCCACTAGATAGCTCTAATATTAAACGTCTGCAATCTCCTGTTACAATTGGTTCATTGGTTATTTCTGTGCAGCCTGGTGGTGCTTTTTCACAAGCTGGTTTACAAGCTGATGATATAATTTTTAAAATAAATGGTCGCATTGCTGAAACTCCGACTGCACTTGATAAGTTGCTTTTAAACTTTGAACCAGGTGAAGAGGTACGCTTATCTATTGTACGTGATGGTGACCGCCAAGATATGACCCTTAAGCTCGATAGACGTGCTGATGCCCAGCTAGTAGCACTACAACAGCCAGCTCAAATGAACTTTGCCCAAATGCCACAGCAACCTACAACAGCCAACAATTGGAACCAAGGTCAGGTAGATAAAAATAACAGGCTTGTTATGCGACAAGGTAATGTTGCTGTTCAACCTCGTAAGCCAGCTGGTGTTGTTGCTGCAAAAACTGAGTTCGATTGGATGGGGCTGGAGATGACTCCTATTACTAAGAAACTTATTGCCAAAAAGAAGTTTCTTAAAAACAAAGCTGGTGGTTTGGTCACAGATGTAGACGCTGGCTCTTCTGCCGATCGTGCTGGCCTAAAAATGGGTGACATTGTTGTTGCTATAAACGGTAAAGGTGTTGGTAAAGCTGAAGCTTTGGATCTTGCCATTAAAAATTCTAAAGGTCAGGCTGGTGTATTATTGGAGGTTGAACGAAAAGGTCAACGTATGTTTACCGTGTTACAGTAATCGGTATACAGTTTAGCCTTGATTACCATGACATAAACTGCATTTTTTCTAAACACAACTCTTGGACTGTTATTTCCCATATATTCAAGGAACAAGATCATGTCGTTAAAAAAAGATGGCGCAAGAAGGCTTCTTTTAGGCATTGATCTAGGAACTTCACAGACGGCAATTATATCTAGTAGAGGTAATAAAGCTTTGGTCCGTTCTGTGGTTGGTTATCCAAGTGATATTATTGCTACTAGGTTGTTAAACAATATAATGGTGGTTGGTGATGAGGCGTTGGCAAAGCGTTCTTATCTTGATATTTATTTTCCTCTAGCTGATGGGGTTTTAAAAGAGGGTAGCCACAAACATACTCAAGCAGCTAAAGAGCTTTTAGAGCATGGAATTACCCAAGTAAACCCACAGTCTGATGATCAAATATATGGTATTATTGGTGTTCCAGCCCGGGCATCAGTTAGCAATAAAAGGCAGCTACTAAAATTAGCAGGTGGCATGATGACCATGGCAATGGTTGTGTCAGAGCCATTCATGGCTGCATATGGGTTAAATAGGCTTACTAATGCTATTATTATAGATATTGGTGCTGGAACAGTTGATTTTTGCGCCATGAAAGGTACTGTTCCAACTACACAAGACCAAATTACTCTCATTAAGGCAGGGAACTATATAGACGAAAAGTTGGTTTTGGCAATTATTGAAACCTATCCAGAGGTACAGATAACAAAACAACTGGCAAAAAGAATTAAAGAGCAATATGGTTATGTTGGAGAGCAAACTCAAGAAATAGTAGTTACTCTGCGGGCTAATGGAAAACCAAAGAGCTATAACATCACCAATGAGGTTGGTAGAGCTTGCTCTGCAATACTACCGGATATTTTTGAAGCACTAGAGAGTCTGATACCAGTTTTTGATCCTGAATATCAGCAAGAGGCATTACAAAATATTATTCTTGCTGGTGGTGGTGGGCACATACAAGGTTTACGTGACGCTATTATTGACCATCTGCATGGTTATGGTAATGTAAATGTCGTTAGGGTTGCTGACCCTGCTTATTCAGGTGCTGCTGGAGCTTTAAAATTAGCTACAGAACTACCACCAGAATATTGGCATGAAGTTGGAGATGTAATTGGTGAAGTAGTTTGAGTTTTGTAATGTTTTTTGTTGAATTTTATTATATTATTGAGGTTTAAGAACTTGAAAAATAGAGGGAATCAGGTATGGTCAGGTTAGTTTTATCCCTGGTTTTCGCTATCTTTTTGCTGATTTTTGCATCACAAAATATGCATGAGATTGTGGTTCGCTTTGTCTTTGGCGAGGAAGTAGAGATGCCAATGATATTGGCTGTGGCTGGAGCATTTGTAGCAGGTTTTGCTTTGGCTATATTTACCATTCTAGTCCGTAGTGAAAAAAAGAGTAGTGAAGATACAGACTACTATGATAGATAGCCTATAACAATTTTGGATAGCAATAGTGACGGACAAAGATAAATATATATTAGATGAGTTAGAGCAAAACGCCGCCAATAGCGAACGTATGCGTCGTATGAAGCGGATGATGCGCGAGCTTTATAAAGATGAATTTGAGTCTAAGCGTTTTCGTTTGCGTCCTGTAAAAGCCAGGTCTCTTATTGTCTTTTTGTCTTTTGCCTCAATAATTGTTTTTGGCGTAACAACTCTCTACAACTTTAACCGTTTTGTTAACCTAGAAGAGCGGGTTCTTACATCAAATGGTCATGTAGAAGATGTACTACAAAGACGGGTAAATCTCTTCTCAAACCTTATTAACTTAACCCTTAACCAAGCAGCATTAGAGCGAAATATTTTCCGTCATGTTGCTGATGTTCGTTCAAATATTGGCAAGGGTATTATTAAACAGCAACAAGCTAAGTCTGCTGCTGTAGGTGCTGTTGTTAAAACAAACTCAGCAGCAACCGCAAACACAGCTCAAGCAGTAGGTAACCAAAAACCCGGCTTGCCCACTATGGCAAAACTTTTAGCAGTGGTTGAGCAGTACCCTAAAATACGTACCTCAAAGACCTATCAACAGTTGATGGATAAATTAGTAGAAATTGAAAACCGCATTGCCACACGCCGAGATGAGTACAACGAAGAGGTAAGGATCTACAACACCTTGATATCATCATTCCCATGGTATGTTTTAGCAAAAGTAACTGGCTTTAAGCGTCACGAATATTTCCACCTTAGCTATGGTAAAAGCAAAGGGGAATTTAAACTACCAGATATATCTAAACACAAATTTAAGCGTCTTCTACCAATTCCTAAAAATTAAAAGAGACTCTAAAAGCATTATGCTGGTTTATAACTATTTCTCTTAGGTTGCAATATTATTATTAATTGTTGTCATCTCTAAATAGTTGTATCCGTTCTTTTATTCCAGGGTGTGTAGATAGATAATTGTTTATCTTTTGTGCAGAGGTGTTTAGTTTATTTTGGTCTTTGCTCTGTGATATGCGGGTTAAAATATTCGCAAAATGATTGCCGGATATTTTTTCTTTTTTCAGATATTCATACGCAAAACGGTCTGCTTCTCTTTCAAACTTTCGTGAATAACCTGTTTGGCTCAGTAGTAGGGGGATAGAGTTGGTAATGTCTTCTAAAATAGTAGAAGTGTCGCCAACCATTATTACCAATGCCATTGATAACAAACTTTGTTGTATGGTGTTGCGTATACCGTGTCGGTAATAAATATGCCCAACTTCATGGGCTATTACTCCTTGAAATTCATGATGATATTTAATTAGGCGTATAAAATCATCTGTCGCGATTATAGTTCCAGATGGAATTGCTATTGCGTTAGCTCCCAAACGAGCAGAGTGTCGTATTATTAGCTTATATTGCAAGCCTTCACGTTTTGGCAGTTTTAAGATTGTTTTAGTAAACAAACTTTGAAAACGTTGCTTTTGTGGTTCAGGAATTGTTGATGGTTCAAATAGAGAGGTTTCATCGAGGATTTTTAATAAGTTTTCACCGATTTGTCTATCTTTTGTAGTAGGTATTAAATTTGTAATGGTTCTCGTTGCCATTGGTATGCCGTATAGGTAACTCCAACAGGCTAAAACAACCATTATCAATAGAGACCCAAACACCAATGACCAACGGTTCTCTAATTTATGTACAGCACGATCTAAAGCCCCAACACCACTACTTGCCATATAATTTTTAAGAATTACATGTTCATTAGTGACAAACTGTTCACCATCACCAAAACATATTCGTATTGGTGTGTTGCCAATAGGGGGCATTATTTTGCTCTGCTTAAGGGTTATTACCAGTTTAGGTTTTTCAGGTTGCAGTAACTCCATAACACCACTATCACCCAACTCTAAAATAGCAGAATGGCTAGCAGATGATTTACCGTTAAAATAGTTGCCTTTTATCTGTTGCATTTTTATGTTTTCACCACAAAGCAGGATTTTTGGCTAAATACCAATATCCATACCGCCTAAATCATCCAAGCCTTCTGCAATGTTACCGTCTTTACCAGTTTTATTTGCAGAAATAAAAGATGCCGATAGAGACTGGCTTGTTTGTACAGATAAGGACTCTATCTTATAACGTGTCCAACGGATCTGACACCAAGGAGTTGCCAACCCTAAGGTAATTATACGTAAAAACATGTTGCTTACAAAAATCCAAATACCTTGGTAAGTATTTATAGATGTTTGAAAAATGATATTATCCAGGCGTATTTGGCTCCAAATTAATTTAAATATTGCAAGTTTTAACCATATGGCCCCCCAAGCAAAAAATATGAAGAAGAAAAAAGCAGAAATTAATTGAACATCTTTTGCAGACCCAAGTAACCCCAATGTTTGCACAGCTATAAGAGAAACAACACTTAATACAAATAGGCCAGCAAAAAATTTTAGATAAATACCGTAAAAGTTTCTAACAGTTAATTGAGGGTTGAAATTAAAAGGTGTCTTGCCAAGTTTACTATTTTGCATAATAAATTCGGTCTGTTTTTTTGTAATAAACGGGATAAACAGACCTAAAGTTGGCAATATTAAAATTGGTAAAAGTAAAAAGTTAAAAAATGATTGAGAAAAACTACCAGAAAAATCAAAGTTGATGGTTCGGTATTGGGTGTTACGTAAGGAAAACCTTAAAGACAACACCAAAATCACGGGAAATAGCAGTATTATAAATGACTGAATGGCTCCTGCTATTATCAAATCCGTAGGGTTGGCTGTTGATGATAACCAAACAATTAGACCAAATAATAATGCTGCAACCACACGACCTTTTAAAATTTGCAATGGGTTGGCTGTATATTCCAAGTTATGGCCGTCAATATTTATATGGTTATAAAAATAACGGGTTTTGCGCACTTTTGCCCAAGCAGAATAAATGCCTAGGGTTAGTATGCTTAAAAACAGATTAACTATCCATATCCGAAAATATTCTGAACCAGAACCGGTGAATGTTATCTGGCTCCAGATTTTTTCACTATCTTCATTATTGTCCGCATCTTCTTTAGGGTAATTTTCTATTGCTTTCTCTGTTACAGTTGTAGCCACCAATGCTGAATCCGTAGTTTCATTATCAAATGCTTTTTCCATTGAGTCAGGCTGCATCTGTTTTCTCCAATCTGTTTTATTATTATTTTAGAAAAAATTCTGCTTGTAAGCTGCTTATTATGCAATATCTAGGATATAATTTGAAAAGCTATTGTTATTTATTTCATGTAATAAGGTGTTAAGCAATAGAAATTCTTAACAATCTACTAGTTGCTGTAAATTTTTATAAAATTAAGAAAAATTTATTCTTCAGTAGGGCGGAAGACAAAGTCTAGTGAACGGCACTCTTTGCAGCCTCTTGGGGGAGCTTCTATTGAGGTGGTTTTAAAAATAGCGCGTAGTACAGAACGGTCATAAATATTGTTGCCTGAGCCACGGATGATGTTGGCATTTTGTAACGAGCCATCTGGCCCAACTGCTACCCTAACAACCACTTCAAGGTCATACTCATTACGTAGACCACCAGGTTTTGTCCAGTTGTTTCGCACCTGCATTTTAAGCTTTCTTTGCCATAAGGCAATTGTTAACCGAGATGCTCTTGGTGGCGCAGCAGGTTGGGCTTTTGTGGTACTTTTTTTACCCTTATTTAGCCGAGCAATTGCCTTAGAAAAATCAAGAGATGCCGGTCTCTTTTTAACTTTTTTCTTTTCAGCTTTTTTCTTAACCATTTTTCTTGGGGCCGGAGTTGCCATTGGTTTTGGCTTAACCTTGGGCTTGCGGCTAGTCATTTTTAGTGGTTTTTTCTTTTTAACCACTTTTTTCGGCTTTTTTTTCTCTACCTTTTTAGGTTCTATTTTTAATAGTTTTTTTGAAACCTTAAGAGGAGGTAGAGGTTCAACTTTTGCTTCAGGTATAGGCTCTATCTTTGGTGGTGGCTCTATAATAGGTTCTGGCTCTATAATAGGTTCTGGCTCTATAATAGGTTCTG
>JADGBW010000161.1 GCA_015231305.1 Magnetococcales bacterium
GGGAACGACGCCAAGTTGGTTTTATAGTGTCTGTTTATGGATTGAAATCACTATATTCTAAATCTGAATAAGCGAGGTTACTCGCCAATATTTAGGATAACCTGCATTTTACGAGTAAACTTGCCCCTAAAGATGTTGGGCAATTTATTTTGGAAACACAATACTATAAATATAGAAATAATATTCTTACAAAAAGGTCGGAGAGACCGCTAAAATGGTTCTGAATTTTAGTAGACACCGTAACATTGCTTTTTGGCTATTGTTAACCAGCTTTTTTATGACAGCTGGTTGCAGTCAAGACCCTAAAACAAATAACCCTAACCCCATCGCATCTGCTTCGGCTTTTTTGCAGGGGGACGACCTCTATGCTAGAGCTAGTTTGCAACCTGCATTCTCAAAAGCAATACTAGAAACCCTTCTCCATGGGGAACCAATAAGAGTTACCTACCATTTTAGTTTCTTTAGGCGGCAGCAATATCTGCCAGACCTTCCCTTGGCTAAAGTATCCTTTTCTAAAAGCTTGCGCTTACGTTTGGTAACTCAAAGGTATGAGATGCATGACCTCTCTACCAATAAAATTCATTATACTCCTTACTCAGAAGATGCAATCCGTTTTTTTAGCAACCCCCGTTTTGTGTTGTTGGGTAAAAATGCCAACTTAAAAAAAGAATCTAGTTACTGGCTTAGGGTAGCCTTTAAAATTGACCATCAAGGTATGTCTCCACTTTTTCGTACTTTAAAACAGTGGCTTACTATCGACCAAGCAATGGACTATCACTATGATGTGGATTTTGTAAAACAATGAATATATCAGCTAAAACCTGGAAACGTTGGGGCTTTGGCTTATTGCTAATAGCCATTATTTCCACAACATTTTTTACAGGTCAAAATATTAAAGGATCAGCAGCTGTTGAAGGTGGAGATTATGGGATGGTTTTTCTCATTCTTCTCTATCTCAATCTTTTCTTTGCTTTAATTTTGGGTATAGTTGTTTTTCGCAACCTGTTTCACTTATGGACTGACAGGCAAAGTCGCAGGCCTGGCTCTAAACTTCGCACCCGCATGGTGATGATGTTTGTTGCCCTATCTTTAATACCTACCCTTATTTTAGCAATTTTGTCGGTTAATTTTCTCAACCGCGGTGTTGACTCTTGGTTTTCTGACCAGATATCCCAAGCCTTAGAAAATTCGTTATCAGTATCTCGTGCCTATTATCGAGAAAACCAACAAACAGTTAAACATGATGCTGAGTCTATTGTTCGCAATAGAGCTGTTACCTCTGCAATGGCTTTAGAAGGCGCAGGTACTGCCGGAGCAGTATTAGAGCTAGAGCGTCATTCTCGCGGGCTTGATGTTGTTACCCTGTTCCGCAGTGATGGCACACAGCTAGCCCAAGCAGGGCAGCTACCATTTGACCCTATACCAGATTTAAGTGGCTTAAAAGAGGGAACCAACAAAGCCCTTTTAGTTACCAGCGATAAAGGCGATAGAGTTAGAGCTTTTGTTCGCCTTAGCGATGATCTTTATATATCTACAGGCCGTTGGATAGACCGTCAGATCCTGGCCCAGATGGACTCCATTGAATCTGCCTATGTTAACTATCATAAACTAAGAGCAGCACATGGATTACTTAAGTCCAACCATACTGTAACCTTAGCCTTAATAACACTGTTATTAACCTTAGCTGCTATATGGTCTGGTTTCCGTATTGCAGACGACATTACTAGCCCTATTACCGAGCTGGTAATTGGCACAAGAAAAGTAGCTATTGGTGATCTTTCGGTAAATCTCTCAGTTACTGGCAATGATGAGCTAGCCACCCTCATGGCAGCATTTAATGCAATGACCAAAAAACTCAATGAAAACCGAGAGGAACTACAAAGCACAAATGCCTTGCTTGATGAAAGACGCAGATTTATGACAGCAATTGTCCGCAACATCTCATCAGGAGTGGTCTGTGTAAATAGTGCAAATGAAATTACCCTAATGAACCCAGCAGCTGGATCTATGATAGGAATTGACCCTATAAAATCCATTGGTCATAATTTTAAAGAAGTCACACCACTTGAAGTGCTAGACCCACTGAGCAGACTATGGGAAGCAATTAAAGATCCTGATCGAGTAGCACCTCCACCACTACCTGGGAGTAGCGCAAACGAACTATCTACTATGGCGGTACAGATTCAGACCAACGAAGGCGACAAACCTTTAACACTTATGATGCGTGTTACTCCTCGTGAAGATAGAAAAGGAGCAAACAAAGGGTTTATTGCTACCTTTGACGACATAAGTGAGGTTCTGGTAGCCCAACGCACATCAGCCTGGAGCGAGGTTGCTAGAAGAATTGCCCACGAAATTAAAAATCCACTAACACCAATCCACCTCTGGTCGCAACGTTTGCGACGTAAATATTTAAAAGATGGCGGCATAGAAAAACCAGATTGGCAGATATTAGATGAAGGTACAAACGCTATTATTAAACAGGTGGAAGAGTTAAAAGTACTGGTAAATGAATTTTCTACATTTTCAAGGTTGCCACGACCCCAACTTCATAAAAATGATTTTCATGCTACAATACGTGAAGTTATCTCTCTCCATTCCCAAGAGCTGAAAACTGTTAAACTTGAGACTAAATTTACCAAAAAATTAAAACCGTTTCCCCATGATCCTGGTCAAATGAAACAGGTATTAACCAACCTTATAACCAATGCTCTTGCAGCTATTAGCGATAAAAAACAAGGTGATGCACATTTAACTATCACTACCACACTACCAGAGGAAACAGGCTGGGTACATCTTCAGGTAGCAGACAGTGGTTCTGGTATTCCCGCATCTGATAGAACACGGGTTTTTGAGCCTTATTTTACTACTAAAAAGAAGGGCACAGGATTGGGTTTAGCCATTGTTAAAAAAATTATTGAGGACCATGGTGGTACAATTCGCTTGCGTGAATCTAAACGGGGAGGCATTCTGGTAGATATCCAATTACCAATTGTGGAAAGAGAACCGCAAAATGGTGCAGCCAATATTTAAAAAGTGCAATATAAAAAAGTGCAATAATTAATTCAAATTAGGGGCCACAATGAACAAAACCATCCTCATTGTTGACGATGAAGCACCAATAAGAACCAGCCTACGGGGTATTCTTGAAGATGAAGAGTACACTGTTGTCGAGGCAGAATCAGGTGAAATAGCCTTAGAGATACTCGCCAAAGGCAATGTTTCCGCTGTATTATTAGACATTTGGATGGAGGGCATAGATGGAATTGAGACTCTAAGGCGGATAAAATCACAAGACAACAATAACCCTATAGATCAAGACGTACCAGTTATCATCATGTCTGGTCACGGCACTATTGACACGGCGGTTTCTGCCACTAAAGAGGGAGCATATGACTTTTTAGAAAAACCTCTCTCTCTTGACCGCGTATTGCTTTTTCTCGATAGAGCTATTAACGCCGTTGCATTAATAAAAGAAAACCGTGAACTAAAAGCCAAGATGGAAGATGAGTTGCCACCAATGATTGGCGAATCACCAGCTATGATGCAATTAAAAGAGCAGATAGATAAACTTGCCCCAACAGATGGCTGGGTTTTAATTAGTGGTGAAAATGGCTCTGGCAAAGAGGTAGCAGCAAGGCAGATCCACAGTTTATCAAACCGTTGTAACGGCCCTTTTATAGCTGTTAGTTCAGCAGCTATACCAGAAGAGAGAATTGAAGTAGAGCTATTTGGTATTGAAGAGGGAGGCCTTGGCGGAACCCCAACAATTCAAGCAGGACGCTTTGAACAAGCAAGTGGTGGTACTCTATTTTTGGATGCAGTTGGCGATATGTCACTTAGAACCCAAGCAAAAATATTAAGAACACTGCAAGAGAGAAGGTTTCAAAGGGTAGGTGGCAATAAATCTATTCAAGCAAATGTTAGAGTTATTGCCTCAACAAATAAAAAACTAAGCCAAGAGATAGAAGAAGGTCGCTTTCGCCAAGATCTATTCTACCGCCTTAACGTTATACCACTGCAACTACCATCATTACGGGAGAGGCTAGACGATATTCCAATTTTGATAAGTTATTTTGCCGACCTTTTACAAAGAGACACCCAAAGCAAAAAAAGAACATTCGCCCCCGCAACCTTCAAAACTTTACGTAGTTATAACTGGCCTGGAAATGTGCGAGAGCTGAAAAATCTAGTTGAAAGGTTACTTATAATGGCTCCTGGTACAATTATTCAACCAGAAGACCTGCCTGAATTTGTCCACAAAAAGCAGTCTGTACCAGCTTCAACTCCTTGGGGTTCTCTATTAGATATAGAAAGCCTTCGTGAAGCAAGAATTGGCTTTGAGAGAATATATTTAAAGCATTTTTTAGAAAAGCATAACGGCAACATCTCAAGAACATCAGAGACTATAGGCATGGAACGTTCAGCACTCCATAGAAAATTAAAAACCCTTGGATTGGGCTAATGGCTTGTAGCAATAAAATCTATCCCTATATTTCAACCATTACTCAGAACTACACCTTTTTTTAGTATCTCTGCACTTTTTCCCACATATATAATCCAGTATTATGAACAGATAAACATCTGGATTATATATGTGCCTAAACAGTATTGTACTTACATTATCTGTATTTTAAAGACAAAATTTCAGCTAATTTAGCACACCTTCTTAGTTAACATTGCTCTTATCTTTGTAAACACCCCCATACATTCTATCACAAAAACAATATTGATGACACAGCAGCAACATTCAACATATTATAACTGACTTATTGTGTCCCACTCATATTTCCACTATCCTTATGTGTTAAAAGAAATAGCACCCATTAAAAGACAAGACAAGAGAGAGATATATGTGTAGGGAGGCTACCACAAAGCCAGATCAGCTAGTTTCCAAAACAGGTTTTGCCTTGTGGCAAGAGGACGGCACTCTTTCACATATTAGTGGGGCTTTACAAACTTTAACTGCTCTATGGCCCTCAACTGATAGTTGGTGGAAGGATGTTTTAAACAGTATAACCCCTCCTCCTCCTACTCAATGCCCAGTTTGTGATCGTGGTAGAAGAGTTGGTACTATAAACGTTGCTCTTGTTTATCCTAAAGCTCCTCGTAAAACTACTCCTCTGCTTTTTGAAATAGAGTTTTTTGGTCATCCTCATGACTGGCTAGCAGATAGCAACGGAGAGCTGTTTTTTGTCCGTGATATTACCAAAGCCCAGCAAGAGACTAAACTGGTCCATAAAAATATACAGCAGTATGAGTCTATATGTAGCTTTATTGAAGATGTATACTATCGCATAGACTTAAAGGGCAGAATAAAATTTATCAGCCCATCTTGTGAAAAACTGCTGCTTTATACTCCACATGAACTACTTGGAAAATCTTTGGGGGATCTGTGCGTATCTCCTACTTATTTAAAAGAGCTGCTATCAATTTTAAAAAAGACCGACTCAGTCAGCGATTTTGACTTGGTTTTGAAATGCAAACAAAGTAACCACGTTCCAATTTCACTAACAGCCCAAGTGGTTTATGATAGTAAAAACAAACAGGTTGGTGTTGAAGGAATTTTCAGTGATATCACTGAAAGAGAGAAGCTTGATACTCTACTTGTTGAACGTACACGTCAGTTCCAAGAGTCTATGGCTAAGCTTAAGTTTCAAAAAAAAGCAATAGATCAACACCACTTAATAACCGTAACCAACCAAGACGGTATAATCGCTTATGTTAATGATAGAGTTGCTGAGATATCACAATATTCTAAAGAAGAACTTGTTGGTCAACATCTAGATATTTTTAACTCTGGCTACCATCCAAAATCTTTTGCAAAAGAGATGTGGAGCACCATTCGTAATGGAAAAACATGGCATGGAGAGGTAAAAAAACGTAAGAAAAATGGTGAATTTTATTGGGTTGATGAGAGCATTACCCCATTTCTAACTGCATCTGGCCAGCCTTTTCAATATATTTCTACAGCAACAGATATATCAGAACAGATATCCTCTATAGCCCGGCTGGAAGATAACCGAAAATTTCTTCATAGCATCGTTGATGCACTTGGTGATGGCATATATGTGCTTGATCTTCAGGGGCAGTTGTTATCCCTCAACAAAGAGGGGGAAGAGCTTTTGGGCTTTAAAGAGAGCGAACTGCTTCACAAAAATTTCCATAAAGCAGTACACCACACCCGCCGTGACGGAACCCCTTTTAAAACTTCTGATTGCACAATTCATCAAAGTTTATTAGGTCGGGCTTTCCGTAAAGAGGAAGATTATTTTATCCGTAAGGATGGTTCTTTCTTACCAATTTCTCTTGTGACCTCACCACTTATGGATGGAGCAAATATTATTGGCTCAGCTGCTATATTCCGTGACAACTCTCAAAGAGAGAAACAGCTAAGCGAATTAGAAGAAACATGTGCTGCTGCTCTAGAATCTTCTCGGCTAAAATCTGAATTTTTAGCAAATATGAGCCACGAAATACGCACCCCCATGAGTGCTATTGTCGGGATGAACGATCTACTCATGGACACAAATTTAAGCGATGAGCAGTTTGGTTTTTCCCAAATAGTTAAAGAGTCTTCAATTTCTCTTCTAGCCTTGATTAATGACATCCTTGATTTTTCTAAAATTGAGGCTGGTAAAATTGATATTGAAGAGATTGATTTTTCTCCAGTTACAGTGGTAGAAGGTGCAGCAGAATTGATGGCAGGGTTAGCATACGAAAAAGAACTATCTCTTGTTACCTATATTGACCCCCAACTACCAAATATCTTAAAAGGAGATCCTGGTCGCCTACGCCAAATGCTCTTAAACCTTATTAATAATGCTCTTAAATTTACCGAATATGGAGAGGTGGTTGTAAGAGCAACCATAGAGTCTGAATCTGACAATAATGTCAGTGTTCTTTTTTCGGTTAGTGATACCGGTATTGGTCTATCAATAAATGGGAGAAAACAACTATTTGAACCATTTACCCAAGCTAAACACAACACCATGAAACAAGGTGGCACAGGTTTGGGGCTGGCAATTACAAAACGGTTGACAGAGTTGATGGATGGAAAAATTGGTATTGAAAGTGAAGAGGGCCTTGGGTCTAAATTTTGGTTTCAAATTCCATTTAAATATTCACCTGTCACTAACAAAAGAGATAGCAGTGGCCTAAATATCGCTCCACTGCAAAATGTAAGAGCTTTAACGGTCATAGAGAATAGTACCGACCAAGAGATATTAGAGCCTTATTTTCAGGCTTGGGGTATCGATATACAAACTAGCTCTTCTTGGGAAAAAGCAGTAGCTGAAGTTCGTGTAGCTATAATGCAAAGGAGACCATATGACCTTATTATTATCACCACAGAACTATCCGATAAACATATAGAGTTTATTGATATACCAGCATTTTTAGAAGAAGAAAAAATCCTCAATGAAACCCATCTCATCGCCTATATGGAGAGAGAAGACAAAGAACAAAGAGATTTACTATTAGAGTCTGGCTATGGTGCAACCATTGCTAAACCTGTTTTACAGTCAGAATGGGTTGAAACCATGGTAGAACTATTAGACCCTGAAGCAGTACAACCAAAAGTAGATGCCATTGCCACAAGTGAAGAGACTGAAAGCCAAAAGGTCGCAAACCTCGACTCTTACGATGCCTTAGAAGATGGTAAACTGCTTTTGTTGGTTGAAGATAATTTAATTAACCAAAAAGTAACCATACTACAGCTTAAAAAACTGGGGTATGCTGCACATACCGTGGTTAATGGTAAAAAGGCGGTAGAAGCTATTGAACAGCTGCCATATGCTCTTATTTTAATGGATTGCCAAATGCCAGTCATGGATGGCTTTGAAGCTACCCATGCTATTCGAAACCTTGAAAAATTAACCTCACGGCATACACCAATTATTGCTATGACTGCAAACGCCATGAAAGGTGACCGGGAGAAATGCCTTAATGCTGGTATGGATGACTACCTTAGCAAACCAGTTGATCCCCAAACACTCTTGAAAAAATTGCGTTACTGGATACCAAAAGGCTATGGTGAACAGGCTCCCATAGATATAAAC
>JADGBW010000162.1 GCA_015231305.1 Magnetococcales bacterium
AATCATCCATAACACTTGCTGCAGTGCCTTTTTTTCTAGCTATTGCAGCAGTAGGAAATGAATAAAATATTAAGCTTAAGGCAACAGTGCCAATAACAAAGCTTAAAGCAACTCGCAAAGACTCATCAATAAAGCCTGCTACCATTAAACGTTGATAACGCCCTGTTGCAGCCATACTGACAAGTAAAATACAGGCATAAAAAACCGCACGAAGCAGAAGGAAATCTTCATGAAATTCATCCAGTGGTCGTACCTCTATCATAAATCGGGCATTAATCCCGACATAAAAGGCGACGATGGCGGTTAAAAACTCTACTATCAACAACAAGAGCGACCACCTGGAAATATAGTGCCTGAATCTACGTAGTAACATTAATTTAAACTACCACTCACAATAAATTCCACATCCTAAAATTAATAAAAAATTTTTTTTCATAACTTTTCCAAATCTTGTAGTTTATTGGTATAAACCTCAACCCGGTTGCGCCCTGCTCTCTTTGCTTCATAAAGAGCCAGATCCGCTGCTTTTATCACATCCCAAAGATCATCTCCGTCAGATGGATAGCCTCCTACTCCTATGGAAATTGTTTTATGCAACTCTCCGCCAGGAATTTTAATTACAAGTTTTTCAACAGCTTGGCGTATTTTCTCTGCTAAATGTCTACCAGAATAGTCTTCACTCTCCTGTAAAATCACCAAAAACTCTTCACCACCAAAACGTATAACTAGGTCAGAATTTCGTACTTGACTAGAAAATAGAGCAGCTAAAGACTTCAAAACCAGATCACCAACATCATGACCATGGGTGTCGTTTACCTCTTTGAAGTGGTCTAGGTCCATCAATAAAACTGATAATCGCTGCTCTTTGCGCTTGGTTGTTGCTAAAAGTGTCTCCAGATACTCTTCTAAAAAGCGTCTATTATGAAGCCCGGTTAAAGCGTCCCGCAGGGTGGTTTCCCGCAGGGTATCTAGCAGACGTTTAGTCTCTACAGTTGCAGCAGACTCACGCAAGAAAACCCGAATGAATGGTAATAAATTTTGATATAAACGACCATGCTCACGGGGAATTATAATTTGAATTACACTACCCACAACACCTGAATGAAAAGTTGGTATACAGAGGTGTCCTACAGGCTCATCTATAGAACTATCATGCTTAAATTTACCACAGATTAATTCATTATCTATGGAGTCTATAACATGTCCTGTTCTCTGAGCACGACAGGAGTCTGCCTGAAGCAGAATTTCAGGATCACACCATTTACAAGTTGCCTCCATTTCGCCATCAACTATAACTGGTTTGATATACTCTTTATCGCTGCTTACTTCATAGATAGAGAAATGTTTAATACCAAAATTTTCCGTCAACATATAGCCAATTCTGGTGTAGACCTCTTGGATAGTCTGGTCCTCTTCAACTGCCTGCTTAAACTGCGAAACTTCCAACAGTGTCTCTACCATTTCAGTGGTGGTAGTTATTAAGTTGGTGTTGCCCTTCAGCTCATAACGCATCAAAATGGCAACATCTTGGCTAATGGTTCCAAGATTATTTTGCAAGTGCTCCATAAGTTGGTTTAAATCTTTGGCAATCAATCCCATTTCATCGGAGCCTCTATAATCTATACGGCCGCTAAAATCACCATCTTTAGCTTGGGCAACCACATTAGAAACACCTTGTGCAGTCTGCACAACAGGGGAAACTTGCATCCGAAAAAAGAAGGTGAAAAATGAAGCAAACACCAAAACAATTACAAACATAATACTAATGGTAATAAGAGCTTCTTCTTTTAGACGGGTCATAGAGAGATGAATTGTTATAGCCCCTAGAACTTCACCATTTTTTACTGCATGGCACTCTAAACAGTTTGGGGTTCCGACATTGGTTGCCACAAAGGGTATTGTACCTTTAAAAGTAGGACCAGTATCACCTTCGACCATAAGAAAGTGGGGTTTACCAGTGACTAAAACCTCTTTTTCAATACTGTTGGCAACTTTCTCCTTTTCTAGTCCTTCTCCAAATTGTGAAACTACATGTGGCCCACGGATAACCCTAGCAACCAACAAACCGTCAACCTCACTCAACCGCTCTAAAAACTGCGAACGTTGATTAATAACACCATTTATCATGGCTTCAGTGAGACTAACTCGGACAATCTCGGCAGCAGAGCGAACATGGTCTTTAGCAGTTGAGAGAGAAAAATAACGAAAAGATACAAGGCTAACTGTAATTAGAAGGACAATCATGGCACCGGAAAGGGAGACAGTTAAAAGTGTCGTCTTTGCCTGTAACTTCATAAACTCCCCCCCGCAACTTTTATTTTCTACCTATTGGTATTTATAAAAATATATTAGATAGCAAAAGACATTAACCAATAGGTTAAATAGCAACAATAAGTCTCATATTTTGAACCACCAAGTCCACCCATCATCTAAACACAAAACAGAACATTTTTCCAGAATTTATGTCCGACCTTTATACTATAAATCGGTTATTCCCAACATTTCATTAACGCTTTTTAAGATTTCCAGGGCTCTGCGGGCATGAAGTCTCTCTACAAGCACTCCATCAACTAGACAAATTTCCTCGCCTTGGCTATGGGCTCTTTGCCATGATGTTAATATTTTTCTGGCATGTTCAACTTCTGCTTCAGTTGGTAAAAATATTTTATTGGCTGGTAATATCTGGCTAGGATGAATAACAGTTTTACCATTAAAACCAATATCTGCTCCCATTCGACACTGTGTAGCAAACCCTTCCGGATTTTTTAAATCGACAAAAACTCCATCGATAATACCAACTCCAGCTGCTTTTGCTGCAAGCACTGTCTGTTGCAAAGACACACTCATGTTTGCTCTGTCCACCGAAGGCACAACTCCAAGGGCAGCACCAAGGTCGGATGTTCCCATTACAAGGCAGCTTACCGAAGGGTGATTAGCAATTGTATAAGAATTAATTACCCCAAGGGGAGATTCAATCATAGCCCAAACCGGGCAGACAAACTCAGCAGAATGTTCTTCTTCAAGCTTTGTTAGAAGATCAAACAGTTTTTGCAACGAAGATATAGAGTCAACTTTAGGAACCACGAGCGCATCAGGCAGACCAGAGAATACAGCTTTTACATCTTCAATCCAATAATCTGTTTCTAAGCTATTAATTCGTACTGTACGTAGTATATCCTTGTTATCAACTTTTTGCAGAGTTTCCTGAGCTAAAATTCTAGCACTCTCCTTTAGCTGGCTAGGGACGGAATCTTCAAGGTCTAGGATCAAACAGTCGGCATCTAGGTGGGGGGCTTTTTTTAGTACTTTTTGGTTTGAGGCAGGAACATACAACACAGAACGTAACAAGCGAGACAAAGAATTTTGCATATTTAACTTGTACCTCAACTAAACAAACAAATAGAATCTAAAATTAACGTTTTCCACTCTATCATAATTGCTCCTTTAGGACACAACTATTTATGCCAAGAAAAAAAACCTCAAGAACCATAAACCATAGACAAAAAGAACGCATAAATGCCATAAGACAACGCCGTAGTGACCGTATAGTTGCCCGTCAAGAAGAGGGGTTGGATTTTTTAAAAGATGCAACCCTTGGCAAGCCTGAAGAGGGTCTTGTTATTGCCCATTTTGGTTTAAATGTTGAAGTAGAAAATAGTGAAGGAAAAAGCTGCCGTTGTGCTGTA
Organism: Magnetococcales bacterium; assembly: GCA_015231305.1. Classification (GTDB taxonomy): domain Bacteria; phylum Pseudomonadota; class Magnetococcia; order Magnetococcales; family JADFYX01. Next base: position 3,687 of record JADGBW010000162.1, read on the forward strand.
AGAGAGACAGCAGGCATAGAACCAGTTTGTGGCGATAGAGTAATATGGCAGAAGGCAAACTCCGAACAAGGGGTTATTACAGCGGTTATAGATAGACACTCTATTTTACAACGCCCTGGACCCTATCGCCGACTTAAAACTATTGCTGCTAATATTGACCAGATATTTATAATAACCACCAGTGGTCATTTAAACACTGGCCTTATTGACCGTTATTTAGTTGCAGCCGAAGCAGCCAAAATTCAACCAATACTCTTGATAAATAAAATGGATTTGGCACAAAATAGTGATGAGTTAATGGAGCAGATGATACCCTATAAAGAGATGGGATATCCTATTTTACCAATTTCGGCAACTTCAAATTTGGGTATTGCCGAGCTTAGCAATATGTTGACTGACAAAATATCAATTTTTGTCGGTCAATCTGGCGTAGGAAAATCATCTTTAGCTCGTAAATGGATACCTCAAGAGGATGCACCAGCTATAGGCGCAGTAAAAGAGAACTCAAACATGGGCCGTCATACAACCACTGTAGCTAGGCTTTATCATTTACAAAATGGTGGTAGCTTGATCGACTCCCCTGGAATTCGTGAATTTGGCCTGCACAATATATCACGTGAAAATGTAGCAACTTTTTTCAGAGATATAGCCCCTTATCTTGAAGGGTGCAGGTTTTCTAATTGTAGCCATAGCCATGAACCGGGCTGCATGGTTTTATCAGCAATTAAAGATGGCAAAATCCACATTAATCGCCTAAAAAGCCTACATCGCATACAAGAGTCGATGCCTAAAAATAACCGTTAAAAATGGCAAAAAATGAGTAAAATTTTGTTAATATTGGCTAACAAACATGGCAGATAAAGATCTCTACGACGATCTATACCGGGATGGTTACCGCAGCACTATGAGCGGTATTGAGCTGGCTCGTGCGAAGGGTATTGATCATTTTGCCAACCACATTATGCAACCTGGGCCTGTTAAAATGATGCTAGACTATGGTGCAGGTGCGGGTCTTCACATGCCTATATGGCAGAGCCTGTTTCCTGATAGCCAGTTATATTTCGCTGATATTAGCTCTATAGCCCTTGAGCAACTAGCCAAAAAATATCCACAGCACAAAAAAAACCTTTTCACAATTGAAAACTATAAATGTAACAACAATGGTCAGCAGTTTGATGTTATAACCAGTGTTGAAGTTATGGAACACGTAGAACAAGTAGATGATTATCTTAAAGATATCTTACGCTTATTAAAACCAGGTGGCTTTTTTTTATGGACAACCCCATGTGGCAACCCACTATCGATAGAACACATCTACAGCCTATTTACAGGCCAGATACAACCATCAAAAGATGGCAAACGCCGTTGGGGATGGGAAGACCCAACCCATATACGACGTTATAAAAGCAGTGAAGTAAAGCAGCTATTAAAAAACAGCGGGTTTAGCAACATAAAGCTACGTTACCGCGCCCATCTTTTCTCATTTTTAGTAACCCGCTACTGGCGACTAAACCAACTAGCAGATCCCATGCGACAAAATCTATTAGAGGCCGACTATAAATATCTGCGTAATCTACCTAACGCAGCCTCAATGATAGGCTGCGCGCAAAAGCCACTTAGCGAATAATTAGACATAACAATTCTAAAAGTTTGTCATCTAACTGGGTGGCATTTTTCAGGCTAAAAATAGAGTATTTTGGTAAAAATAAGATAATCTTGCTCTACAATCTTATGTTCTCCCCCTTATTTCAACATAATTTTTCCTGATATTTCAATTGACTTAGCATTCATGTAAAGTTAAGCTCAACACATTGACGTTAACTTTACATTGGTAAAAATTATGTTAGAAATATCCCGAGATGAAATAAAGGCCCATATAAAACGGGACAATCCATGGTGGGACTCTGAAACACCAAAACAAATTATTTCGCCAATAAAATATAGGGCATATTTTAACAGTTTTTGCCAATTGGCACTTAACTGGGATATTCACCGTTCTGTAATTCTTATGGGGCCACGGCGAGTTGGTAAAACAGTCATGCTCCAACAGTTTATCCAACGCTGTTTAAAAGATGGCTTTCACCCTAAAAATATACTGTTTTCATCACTAGACACCCCACTCTACACTGGTCTACGACTTGATCAGATAATAGCCCTTTTTGCAGAAATTACCAAGAGCAATCCAGATGAAAAACGGATCATTATTTTTGATGAAATTCAATACTTTAAAAACTGGGAAGTACACCTAAAAGTTTTAACAGACCAACAACCCAACACTCGCTTTATCGCTTCAGGATCAGCAGCAGCAGCACTTAAACTGCAAAGTCAGGAGTCTGGAGCTGGTCGCTTTACAGATTTTTACCTACCACCATTAACATTTGCTGAGTTTTTAGATTTTAGAGGCTTAGAAGATGAATTAATAGAGGATATTTCAAGTGATACAACAATAAATTTTAATACCAATGATATCACTCGCCTAAACGAAGAGTTTATCAACTATTTAAACTTTGGTGGATATCCTGAGGCTGTATTATCAAAAGAAATTCAAGGCAATATACCGCGTTATCTTGGTAGAGATATTATAGACAAGGTGCTTTTGCGCGATCTACCCGGTTTGTATGGCATCAACAATACTCAAGAACTCAACCAGCTGTTCACCACACTGGCTTATCACACAGGTAACGAAATTAACCTGGAAGGACTATATAATAATTCTGGTGTGGCAAAAAATACAATTTCTAAATATTTAGAGTACCTAGAAGCTGCATTTTTGATAATAAAGGTAAGAAAAATAAAAGAGAATGGAGCAAGTTTTAAAAAACTACGCCACTTCAAAATCTATTTAACAAACCCATCTATGCGGGCAGCTCATTTTGGGCCGTTAGTGGCTGGTAAAGATGATGCAACTATAGGCAGAATGGCAGAGACAGCCATATACAGCCAATGGCTACACTCTTCTAACAGCCTTCGCAACATCCATTATGCTCGCTGGAAGTCAGGTCGCACAGACCTTGAGGTTGATCTGGTGGGTCTAGATCCTGGCACATTAAAACCTCAATGGGCCCATGAAATAAAGTGGTCGGATGGCTCTATTGACAATGCAAATAAATTGCGTGGTTTAATACAATTTGCCAAACAAAATAATATTAAAAAAGTATGGGCCTCTACAAAAACCATTACCAAAGAGAGCACACACGAAGGCATTATAGTAAGTCACAATCCATGTTCTTTTCAGTGTTACATGATAGGCCACAATATCACCAAAGGCCAAACACCATAAAGAAACAAGCCTCTGCTTGTTACCATAAACATTATTGGTATCAATAAATAATTAGTGTAAGCTCAATTCAACAAGTTATAAACTAACTCGCACTTACCACTAACAACACAGGTTTATTTGAATGCTACTTTTTTTGTTTTTTCTTTGCAAACTGAAGCAGATTTAATATATAAATGATTCAAAGCAGCATAGTGAGTGGACCAACACCCACTATGCCTAACCAAAACGTCCTTTAACGAGAAGGAGCAGTCATGGCATTTCCAAACATTACAACAAAACCCGTTCGTACAGCAAAAATTTTAGGGAATTTTTTTCCAAATCCCCAATTTTTAACCATACGAACACAAACAACCAGTTAGTTTGCTGGAAAAATAACCTCTTATAGTTCTACATTTAAGTAGGCCAAACCGTTCAAAATGGACGTTTTGGGCTTTTGCAATACCTTGATATTAAGTGGAAAACAATAAGGTAGCGGAATATTTTCAAGCAAACGCCCCTTATTTAGTTAAATATCGATTTTAAAAAAATGGCATTTTTTATTTTTTCATTTGTACGGCAATACAATTGAAATAATAAAACTTGCTTAAAAAGGTGTTGGAAATAGGTTTGGTCTACTTTTTTTATCTATTAAGAGGAGAGTGCCGGATAAAACCAAACGGATGCAAGCCGATTGATACAAATCCGGCTATCCAAAATCATGAGTTTTAAAACCACAACTTACAATCATCTAAACTCCCAAGTACTCTATAAACCATATTGCATACTACAATATGGAGCCTAAATCGCTTATTATTACACTGTTTTTTATTCTATCAACTCTTCCTACATCTGCTATTGGAAAACAGAAAAGCTATGGAGATATAGAGGGCGCAATATATCTTGGTAACTATGATGGTGACACCATCTAATTCAATATACCAAATGTTCACCCATTATTAGGACAAAACATTTCAGTAAGGCTAAAAGGCATAAACACCCCAGAAATTAGAGGCAGCAGTCTGACAGAAATAAAGCTGGCAAAGAAAGCAA
>JADGBW010000163.1 GCA_015231305.1 Magnetococcales bacterium
CCCATACTCCCACCTACCAAATTGGGTTCCCCTCCCCCGGTAGGCCGTACTCTTGCCAGCGGTTTGTTACTTTTTCTACTATCTCTTCATCCATCTCTAGGGTTTTGCCCCAGTTTCTTCCGGTTTCTTTGTGGGTTCTGGCAGTTGCGTCTATGGCGAACCTTCCGGTCTCTTTGTCTATTATTACGTCACGGCTAGGGTCTGATCTGGTGGCTATTGACCAGAACAAATCAGCATTGGAGTTGGGGTTGCAATCTTGGTCTACTATTATTAGTTGGTCTCCACCTGTACCGAGGGGGGCTTCATACTGAATTGCCTTTATTGCTTGTGTACCCCTATCAAGGGTCTTGCCATCTACTTGGGCAACAGCAATTAGACCGCCTGCTTGCAGACGTATATCTAGAATGTAGTCGTATCTTTTTAGTAAAACTTTTATCCACCTTATATCTGGGTTTGCAGCGGCTCTTGGAGTTACTATGTCTAGCTCTGCCCCTATTTTTGTAGTGGCATCAATACCCATTTTACCCCCTAACCCCGCAACTGGAGAGGCAAAGTCTAGATAGTCTATTGGGGTGTTGTTCAACACCTGCAAATCACGACCACCATGGCAGTGCATACCAATGGCTGTTAGCACATTTTCCATGTTTTCTACATTCACTTCATCATCTACCACTATAATATATTTGGTATAGAGAAACTGCCGTAAAAATCCCCAGACCCCAGCCATCACCCTAAATGCATGACCGGGATAGGCTTTTTTAAGGCCTATAATTGCTACCCGGTAGGATGCTGCTTCCATGGAGAGATGAAAAGTACTTATCTCTGGAAATTGCTTTTGCAATAAGGGTACAAAAACCCTATTTAAAGCCAGTGCTAAAATTGCGGGTTCATCTGGGGGTCTTCCGGTAAATGTGCTTAAGTATATTGGGTCTTCACGCATGGTAACTTGTTTTACGGTAAATACAGGAAATTTTTCTACCTCGTTATAATACCCGGTATGGTCACCAAATGGCCCCTCATCTGCTAAATCCTCAAGATCCACCTCTCCCTCTAAAATAATCTCTGCTCGTGCTGGTACTGGTAGGTCTGGGTAGAACCCTGTGGTTGTCTCAACCCTAGCTTCTCTAAGAAGACCAGCAAAACCATATTCCGAAAGGCTCTCTGGTACAGGAGTTACAGCAGCTAAGATAGTGCCAGGGTCACAACCAATGGCTACAGCAACTTGCATTTTTTTAACATGGCCTTGAGCGTGCTGTGCCCCACCCCTGTGTTTTAACCAACGCATGATCAAACGGTTTTTACCAAGCACCTGCATACGGTAGATACCTAAATTTATTGGACCACCTTCAGCACCACGGGTTATAACAACTGGCCATGTTACCAATGGCCCCTTATCACCAGGCCAGCAGGTTTGAATAGGTAAAATGCCTAAATCAACCTCATCATCTGTGTAGACCACATCACGGCAAGGGGCTTTTGATACGCTCTTTGTAGGCATATGGCGAACCCTTGATAACTGCCCTGCAAACTCTACAACCCCGGAAAAACCCTTAGGAGGATCAGGCTGTTTTAGCTCAGAGAGCAATTGCCCCAACTCTTCAAGCTCTTTTGGTACTCTACCAACCGCAAGACCAACCCTTTCTTGTGTGCCAAATAGGTTGGCTAATACAGGAAAATCCGAACCTACCACATTTGTAAACAAAACTGCTGGCCCCTCTTCAGCTAGAAGCCTTGTACAGATTTCTGTCATCTCTAAATTTGGGTCGACAGGCACATTTACATGAACAAGCTGCCCATTTTTTTCTAAATAATCTATAAAAGTACGGAGATCAGAAAAGGCGGTTGGTCTTTTAATTGGAAAATTCATGAGTACACCCGGTTGCAATTTAGTGATAATTCAGCCATTATCCAACAGTTTGATATGTATTATCTAGGATCAAGATTAGCTTTTTTCATAAGTAGCCCACAACAACTAACAAATAAGCTTGTGAATTAACCTGATCTTACTTTTTTAAAATCTAACAGAATATTTCATTTTTTCTCAAGCTTTTTGAGGCATTCACATGGCGGGATCAACAACAACCCACTTTGGCTTTACCGATATCCCCTTTTCCGAAAAGGTAGGAAGAGTACGAGAAGTCTTTGATTCTGTAGCTGATAAATATGATTTAATGAACGACCTGATGTCTGTTGGTGTTCACAGGCTATGGAAACAGTTTGCCGTTCGTCGTCTTCGTGTTAACCCAGGTGACCGTCTTTTAGATGTAGCTGGCGGCACTGGTGATCTTGCCCGTTTGATGCACCCTCGCCTAAACGGTAAAGGTAGTGTCACAATTTATGATATTAATGGCAGCATGTTAAACCGAGGCCGAGAAAAGCTGACCAACTTGGGTATGGTTTCTGGTATTGATTGGATACAAGGTGATGCGGAAGAGCTACCTTTTCCTGATAACAGCTTTAACACAGTCACCATCGGTTTTGGTATTCGCAATGTTACACAAATTGATGTTGCCATAAAAGAGATGGTTAGGGTTTTAAAACCAGGTGGGCAGTTTCTCTGCCTTGAATTCTCCAAGCTTGCCATACCAGCTTTACAACCAGCTTATGATGCTTATTCGTTTAATATTCTTCCAGAAATTGGTCATTATGTAACCCAAGATCGTGACTCATACCAATATCTTGTTGAGTCTATCCGCCGTTTTCCTAACCAAGAGGCCTTTAAAACCATGTTAGAAGATGGCGGTCTATATGGTGTTCGTTACCATAATTTGTCCCTGGGCGTTGCTGCAATACACTTCGGTAGAAAGGTTTAATGGCATGTTAAAATCTCTGTTATTATCCCCGCTAAAAATCATACCACAGCCAGCAACTGCTGTATCTTTAGGTGTTGTTCTTAATCTATTTTTTAGTCGCTACCCTGATCTAAAAAAACAGCTATCAGAACTATCTGGTAAAATCTTTGAGTTTGCAGTAGAAGATCTTGACGAATCATATTATATGATGGTGGATGATCAAGGTGGAGTATCCATTCACACCTATTGTGATAATATCTCCCATGTAACAATGAGCGGCTCTACAAGTGCCTTTCTCTCTTTATTGTTTCAAACCACTGACCCTGACTCACTTTTTTTCTCCAGAGCTCTTAACTTAAGTGGAGAGACCGATACAGGGCTGCATTTTAAAAATATTCTCAACAATGTGGATATTAATTGGGAGCAAGAGCTAACAACTCTTTTTGGCTCTGTTGTTGCCAAATCGTTAATGACAATGGCAAAGCAGGCTCATGAAGTTGGTGAGCAGGGCAAGGAGAAGGTAGAAGAAGAGATTGAAAGCTGGATGAAAGAGAAAAACCTGCCCATTAAAGAGAAGTTTGATGAATATAGCTCTGAAATAGAAGATCTTGTAAACAAGACTGAACAGTTAGAAAAAGCTATTTCACGTATTAATAAAAAACTGTCTCTTTCTAAGCCAAAAGCACCAGAAGAAACTATAGTACCTGAAGAAACTGAAGTAGATTCCAGCCAACCAAAAACTACGAAAGAGCCGACTAAAGCCTGATGTTGGGTCATTACCGCACCTTTTTACGCTTGCTAGAAATTATAAATGTACTGGTTAAATTTAAAATTGAACCATTTGCCAGTCAATTTCTACCTTACCGGTTATTAACTTGGTCTTACGGATGGCGATCAGCTACCCGGAAAGTTCGCCGCGATAACGATGCTCCTGTGCGTCTGCGCTTGGCTTTAGAGGCTTTGGGGCCAACTTTTGTCAAGTTTGGGCAAGCATTATCAACCAGAATGGATGCCCTACCAGAAGAGGTAGGCATGGAGATGAAAAAACTCCAAGATGATGTGGCTCCATTTACATTTGAAACTGTCCGCGAAATTTTAGAAGCAGAGCTAGATGGACCTTTAGAAAAGTTTTTTATCAACTTTAACCCTGTTCCAGTCGCCTCTGCCTCAATGGCTCAGGTCCATCGAGCCACTACCCAAGGTGGTAGAGATGTTGCTGTAAAAGTTCGCAGGCCCAATGTTGCCAATATCATTGAGATGGATATCGGCATGTTGACCACGTTGGCAGAGTTTATTGAAAGAAACTTTCCTGAATGGAAGCGACTGCGGGCAAAACGAGTTGTTGAGGAGTTTGCAGCTTCAATTCGTAACGAGTTGGACTTTCAAGTTGAGGCAGCAAGAGCTGACCAATTCCAGAAAAACTTTAAGCTGGACCCTGAACTAATGATCCCTGCGGTTTTGTGGGAGTTAACCTCATCACAAATTTTAACCATGGAGTGGATCAACGGGGTTCCCATAGATGAATTAACTAAAAACCCAAACCCCAACCTAGACTCTAAACAGATCTCTATCAACCTGATATCAGGTTTTTTTAAGCAGGTTTTCAGAGACGGCTTTTTCCATGCAGATCAACATCCTGGCAATATTTTTATACTCGAGACTGGCACAGTTGCTCTACTAGACTTTGGTATTATTGGTCGTATAAAAACTCAAGACCGCATATGGCTAGCAGAACTATTGCAAGGTTTTATAAGCCGAGATTATGCCAAAGTAGCTCAAGTACACCTAGATGCTGGTTATGTGCCTCGTGATACAGATTTAGACGAATTTGAAGATGCATGCCGGCAAATATCAGAACCCATTTTTGGTCAGGCAGTAAAAGATATATCTATTGGTCGATTGCTAGCCCAGCTATTTAAGGTCACAGAACGCTTTAACATGTCTGTGCAACCTCATCTACTGCTTCTACAAAAAACCATGCTCACCTTGGAAGGAGTAGGCCGGGAGATTAATCCTGAATTAAACATGTGGTTTCTTGCAGAACCTCTTATCCGTGAATGGATGATGGAAAACCTTGGCCCTCGCGGACAGATTAAAATTGCTACAAAGCATTTAAAACGAGCCACGAACTCATCTTTACTTTTGCCAGAACTAGTATTTAATGGAGTGGATAAGCTGGCTAATGATCGCCTGGTAGTCAACTTAAACTCTGACTCATTAGAAAAACTTGAACGCCACATTAATCTAGGTTTTCGTCGCCAAGCCTCTGCTATAATGGGAGCTGGGCTATTTCTGGGTGGTGCTGTAATGGTAGATTCAGGTGTAGAACCAATATGGTATTGGCCCCCGCTACTACTTGCAGCTCTGTTTTTTATGCGAAGTATTTTTTCTCGGAATCATTAACAACATCTATGAATCGGAAACTTTGGCGATAAGGGCGAGAAAAGCAAATAATTATACCATAAACATGTAACTCTTTTTGCGTAGCAAGGCTAACCAAAAGACAAGCAAGATGGGATGGTTTTTTTAAACAGCCCTAAGTTAAACTACTCAAAGGCAACCCAGTCATGCTGAACGATACACAATCTAACTATTTGTCATATTTAACAAAACGGAAGAAAAAAATAAGCGAAACCTTAGATAGTTTTGCTGCTGATCGTGACAATTGGATTAAAAAAACCAACTATTACCATAAATATAATCAAAATTATTGGCAGTTTCTCATACCCAAAGGCAAAAAAGTTTTAGAGATTGGCTGTGGTACAGGCCAGCTGCTCCATGCTCTTGATACTAAAAGAGGGGTAGGAGTAGACATTAGTAGCAAAATGATTGAAGTTGCCAGCTCTAAATATCCAGATTTAGAGTTTATTGTTGGAGATATGGAGAACCTCTCCAAACTAGATAGCTTAACTGGTACATTCGACTTTATCATTATGCCAGACAGCATAGGCTACCTTGATGATTGTCAAACGACCTTTGCTGGTCTTCACCGCTTTTGCAACGCTGACACACGTATCATTATCTCATATACAAACTGGCTTTGGTGGCCAATTCTTAAGCTAGCTGAGCAGTTGGGCTTAAAAATGCCAACCCAAGAGCTTAACAAGATGAACAGCGATGATATTATTGGCCTGTTGCATCTGGCAGAATTCGACATCATAAAAAAAGATTGGCTACAATTGATACCAATTAGCCTGTTTGGGATTAGTAATATAATAAACCGTTATATCGGTACTTTACCAATTATCAGGGGTTTGTGTCTCAGCCACTTTGTAGTAGCAAGATCTCTTCAAGCAATTAAACAAGAAACTCTAAGTGCAACAGTTTTGGTTCCTTGTCGCAATGAAAAGGATAATGTTGAAAATGCCATTATACGGACTCCTAAATTTTGCGATGATATTGAGTTTGTTTTTGTTGAGGGGCATAGCTCAGATGGTACATTTGATGAGTGCCTGAGAGTACAGAAAGAGTATCCTGATCACGATATAAAAGTTTTTCAGCAACCTGGCTCAGGCAAAGGAGATGCAGTTAGAAAAGGCTTTGCCGAGGCTCGAGGAGATGTATTGATGATTCTGGATGGGGATCTTACTATGCCACCAGAAGATCTACCAAAATTCTACGATGCATTGGCTTCAGGTAAAGGTGAGTTTATCAACGGCTCTAGGTTGATCTATCCCATGGAAAACAAAGCTATGCGTTTTCTTAACTATATAGCTAATAATATATTCTCAATGCTATTTAGTTGGCTTTTAAATCAAAGATTCACTGACACATTATGCGGTACAAAAGTGCTCCGTAAAAAGCATTACCAACGTATTGCCGATGGACGTTCATACTTTGGCGATTTTGATCCGTTTGGCGATTTTGATTTAATATTTGGTGCAACCAAACAAAATTTAAAACTAATTGAAATACCAATACGCTACTCTTCACGTGTCTATGGGGAGACACAAATCTCTCGATTTAGCCATGGTTTTTTACTAATTCGTATGGTAATTTTTGCCTACAGAAAACTTAAAACCAGCCTTAATTAATAAAGACTTAGCGATGCAGATAATAACTAAACAGAAGATATTATTAGCAAGCCTACTCTACCATCTAGTAGCATTTATCCGTGGGTTACTTAACCTTAAATCTTGTGTTGAAGTTAAACGCGACGGCATAAACTATAAACTAGACTTAAAAGAAGGTATTGATTTTGCCATTTATTTATTTGGTGTTTACGAACGTAAATCTTTTAAAGCGTACCAAAAAATAATTAAAAAAGGTGATACAGTTTTTGATATAGGAGCAAATATTGGTGGGCACACAATGCAACTTGCTCGCTTAACCGGAGAGAATGGCAGACTTTACGCATTTGAACCAACGGATTTTTCTTTTGATAAACTCAAAGATAATATAGAATTAAACCCAGAATTGGCAAAAAATGTAACTCTATCCCAGATAATGCTTACTGACAGTAATTCAGAAAAACCAGATCCAGAAATTTATTCTAGTTGGCCTCTTGTTGGTGGTTTAAATAAACACCCTAAACATTGTGGTCAGTTAAAATCAACTAGTGGCAGCAGCGCAATGACACTGGATGAATTTGTTATTAAAGAAAAAATCGACCGAGTTGATTTTATAAAAATGGATGTAGATGGAAATGAAATAAGGGTTCTAAGAGGAGCCAGCAATGTTTTAGAAAAATTTAAACCAACTTTTATTTTTGAAATTGCTCCATATGCACTTGCAGAAGCTGGTTTTTCTATTGATGAACTATTAGATATTTTCACAAAAATGGGCTACAGCTTACACCATGAAGGCTCTAACACCCCCCTACCCCAAGATATAAAATCAATAATACCAGATGGGGCATCTTGCAACGCAATTGCCTATGTTGAAAAGTAAATGAGTGATACAACTCTAAATGAACGACAACAGCGTTGGCACGAAAAAACTGTTCTACGCATTATTTACAAAGATCTCTACGCCCGCCTAGCTGCTGCATGTAACCCTGGTAAAACCTTAGAGATTGGTGGCGGTTCTGGAGATATAAAAGGGACATTTAAAAATGTTGTCACTACAGATATCCTCCCTGTTGGGTGGGTTGATCTCCTAGCTGATGCCCAAGCTCTCCCTTTTGCCAAAGAGAGCTTTGATAATATTGTTATGTTTGATGTGTTACACCACATAG
>JADGBW010000010.1 GCA_015231305.1 Magnetococcales bacterium
ATAATTGCTATATTTAAGATACTTAACATATTCAGCACAACCTATAGCATATCAAGTTATTTAAAATATTTTGCTATCATTAATTTACTTAATTGTACCTATGATGCTATAAAATATTCTATATAGTAAATCGTTGTTTACAAAATAACATTGTGATATTCAAGGGCACTGTAAAAACTAAATATCTATTTCATTTAGGAGCTATGTTCAGTCAATGAATCTGAAAATACGCGATAAAATTATCCTCGCACTGCTAATCCCTTTCATATTTTTAATTGGAATTAACATTTGGGCTTATAAAACCAGCGATGATGTATCCGAAAATGCACAGTTGATTAAGGATGACAGCATTAAGGTTATTGTTCTTGCCAATAATATGGAAAAGGATGTAATTCAAGTTCAGCATTGGTTGACCAACATATCCGCTACACGTGGTCGCAATGGCCTTAATAACGGGCTTATTGAGGCAAAAAAAAGTGCCCAATCTTTCCATAAACATTTAAGTGAAGTTCGCAAGATTACTAAAGACTCCGCAGAGATTGCCACCTTAATAGAGTTGGAGAGACTGTTTGAAGAGTATTATTTAGAAGGCTGGAATATGGCTAAGTCCTATGTGAAATACGGACCTAAAGTCGGTAACAAAATTATGGCTGATTTTGATCATAAGGCAGATGCCCTTCATGATGAGTTAGAACCATTTGTAACTAGACACACTGAATCTGGCTATAAAAGGTTGGATAGTATTGTTAGTGAAATAGTAACCTTACGAGATGGCATTACCAAATTTATTGTCTTGGCGAATGTTATAGTATTTGTGATTGGATTTTTATTAGTTCGCTCAATTATTAATGCTCTTAAACGGGTTGATGGAAGAATTAAAGAGCTTGCTGAAGGAACTTTGACTACGCGCATTGACATCAGCAATCCAAATAATGAGATCAGCCAAGTAAGCAAAAATGTTAACGTTATGGCAGATAACATGGAGGAGTTGATGACCAAGATGGTTGTTAACTCAAGCAACCTGACTGCATGCGCTACAGAGCTTATTAAAGTTAGAGAGTTGGTGGCCAATGACGCAAAGAACTCTCAGTTGATGGTTGAGGAAGTATCACGACAAAATGCCACACTTGATAAAGAGGTAACGGGAGTAAATGAGGCTGCCACCAAGGCCACAGTCAGTATCCAGGATATCTCTTCGTCTGCCACATTGGTTTCTGACAATGTAGCAAATATCGCCTCCAGAACTGAAGAAGCTAGCGTAAATATTTCAACTATGGCTGCAGCTGCTGAAGAAATAACAGCAAACATAAGTGGTGTTAACCAAAACCTAGCCAACGTAGATGGCGCGGTAAAAAATGTTGCTGTATCTGTAAAAGAGATGACTGGCGCATTGGTTGATGTACGAGAACGTTGCCAAACTGCAAGTGAAGCTTCTTCTAAGACCCACCAGCATGCACAAGGCTCTCAAGAGGTAATGAACAAACTTTTCAACTCTACTCTGGAAATTGGAGAGTTTGTCGATATCATCAACAATATAGCTGAACAGACTAACATGTTAGCCTTAAATGCTTCTATTGAAGCAGCAGGTGCGGGAGAGGCTGGCAAGGGTTTTGCTGTGGTCGCCAACGAGGTCAAGGATCTTGCCAGACAGACAGCAGAAGCAACTGAGATGATCCGCGGAAAAACTCTGGAGATACGTGACATTACGGATGATGTCTCCAAGGCTAACAAAGAAATTGTCACCAGTGTTGAGCACATTAATGAGGCAAACCAAGAAATAACAAAATCTATAGATGAACAAACAGAAATGATTAACATTATTTCTAACTCCATGGATGATGTTTCTATGGCTGCTGATGAGGTAACACGCAATGCACAGGAGTTAAACGTGGCTGCTGAAGATGTAGCTCGCGCAACAGCAGAAGCAGCCAGCGGTATTTCAGATGTTGCTAATTCGGCTTCTGATGTTTCTGTTGCAGCAAAAACAGTTTCTGACGACAGCAAATTGGTATTAGATATGGCCCAAGCTATTCAGTCCTCTTCATCTGCTACGAAACAGATATCAGAAGAGGTGGCCGAACATATGAAGGAAGCAAAAAACACCACTATACTTATGCGAGGTTCGGCATTTCAGTTTGCCAGAATGGGTACTGCCCTACAAGAACTGAGCAATTCTATGTATGCTACACAACTTGAATTGGACCTCTCCACACCAATTTTTAATATTAAAAACTTCATAACTTTCTATTATTTCTGGCAGAATAGAATTGACCAGGTAATATCAGGGCGAATACAAATTGATTTAAAAGATGTACCTAACCAAAATGAATCAGAACTAGGCGTTTGGATCAATTCAAAGGAAGCAGCCAAATATAAGAACCAACCTAATTTCAAAAACTTATGCAAAACCCACAAAGAAGTACATGATCTTGCTAGGGAAACCATAACAATTATGAAGAAAAAAGGTTGGGATGGTCGTGTGGAAGCAGATAATAAATTCCAGAAATATATTGCTGCTCAAAAATTGATGTTTAGTCAGCTAAACCTACTTTATCTCGGTATATCTGACTCCCAAGAACATGAGAAAGAATTTTTCCCCTGGGATAGTAAACTAGATACAGGTTTGCGTGATGTAGACTCAGACCATAAAAAATTAGTAGCAATGGTCAATAAACTACACCGAGCAATGAAAGCAGGAGGGTCACCCAATGTGGTTGGCCCTATACTTAAAGAGCTAGTAGACTACACTGTATTTCATTTTAATAGGGAAGAAGAATATTTTGAGAAAACTGGTTACCCACAAATAGATGCCCATAAAAGAGAACACAAAAAGCTTGTTGATGCAGTTGTAGATCTTGTAGAACAGTTTGAGGCTGGCAGTTTCTCTATGGCTATAGATCTTCTAGCAATAGCAAAACAGTGGCTTATTGAACACATATTGGGGGTTGACATGAAGTATGTTCCACACCTAAAAAATAAGGGTGTGAAGTAATTTTAGAATTTTTCATCTATGGGGTCATTAAAGATTATTAAGAATGGCCACCAATATTCTCATAGATAAACTAGTATATTTTTTTAATTAGGCAAAATAATATGGAAGAATTCAATGTTGCTGACGTAGGCATAGATCGTTTTAATGATGATCATAAACGTCTACTTTTTTATATAGTAGAGTTTAGTAAACTTGCGAAAAGATTTCAGCAACGTGAACCATTTGAAGATGAATGGGATCAAATCGATTCTATTTTCCCTCGCCTTGAAAAATACTCTCAACATCATTTTCAGGCAGAAGAAGATTTAATGCGTAAGCATGACTATCCTTATACTGCTGAACATATAGAACTACACGGCAACTTAAACCAACACGTTGCTACAATAAAAGCAGAAATTGTTGCTCGTAAAAGCAGTTATATATCTACCCTGCAATCATTATTAATTGATTGGCTACAAAATCACATAAATAAAGTTGACCTCAAATACAAAGACTTTTTACAGTTAGCCCAAACACAAAAAATTATAGATTCTGCACTATTTAATGAGATAGTTTCAGCCAGCCAGCTAAAGCAAATTATTACCCTATCAACACCAGATGCTATACTGGTTGATTTGCGCACTGAAGTAGAACAGCAAGAAGGTATTATCCCAAACTCACATCTTTACCCATGTGATCACAACCTTGAAAATCGCCAGGATACAACACTTTTTAAGGAAAGCTTTTCTTCAAAATTTAATCCTGAACAATTTGATTCTTCAAAACGTTTTTTTCTGATATGCCGATCAGGGCCTCGAACTGGCATTGCTTTAGAGACTTTCTTAGAAAATGATTTAATGGCATGTGAGTTGATTGGTGGAATTGAAGAGTGGAAACGACAGGACTATCCTATTGTTCCTGTTGATGCAAACACACCAATAATCAGCTGAAAAGTATATAGTAAACGATTAACTGCCTACATATGAGTTATTTTTAAAGCCATTATATCGCTTGTAGACAATCTATATTTGCTTTATCTTTCTTATAACTCATCTATCTCTTGGAATTAGCGCTTCTATTCACTATCCTAATATTGAGATCATTCCATGTTAGACTCTCTTCTACGTCTTATTCTCACTGCCCGTGTCTACGAAGCTGCGGTTGAAACCCCTTTAGAATATGCGCCAAGTCTATCGGAATCATTAGGCAATACTGTTTTTTTAAAGCGTGAAGATTTACAACCTGTTTTCTCTTTTAAACTCCGGGGTGCTTACAACAAAATCGCTAATTTAAGTGATGAAGACAAAAGCAAAGGGATAATCGCTGCTTCGGCTGGTAATCATGCCCAAGGGGTAGCTTACAGTGCAAAGAAACTAAACTTAAAAGCACTTATTATAATGCCACTAACCACCCCTACAATTAAAGTTGAGGCAGTCAGAAGAATGGGGGCCCAAGTACAGTTACACGGTGATAATTACTCTGAAGCTGCCGAGTTATGTAACTCCCTTGCTAAAGAGAAAAACATGACCTTTATACACCCTTTTGATGATGAGCTAATAATTGCCGGGCAAGGCACAGTTGGCGATGAGATAATGCGTCAGAGTGGTGGAAGGGTAGATGCTATTTTTATTCCTATTGGTGGTGGTGGATTAATATCAGGGGTAGCAGCTTATGTAAAAGCCTTGAACCCAAATATAAAAATTATCGGAGTAGAACCTGAAGATAGTGATGCAATGGCTCGCTCGTTGGCAGCAAATGAGCTAGTGGAATTGGACTCGGTAGGTATTTTTGCCGATGGTGTTGCAGTTCGCAAAGTAGGAAAACTAACTTTTGATCTGTGCCAAAAGCATATTGATGAAGTAGTACGGGTTAATACTGATGCTATCTGTGGAGCTATTAAGGCTAGCTTTCTTGCGACTAGAGCCATTGTAGAGCCAGCCGGGGCGTTAGCTTTAGCTGGGCTACAAAAGTGGGTCACAGATAACAATATACAAGGGCAACGGCTGGTAGCAATAAACAGCGGGGCCAACATGAATTTTGAGCGGTTGCGCTATATAGCAGAGCGAACTTTGGTTGGTGAGCAACGTGAGGCACTTTTTGCAGTAAGTATACCAGAAAAACCAGACTCCCTACGCCGGTTTTGTGACAATGTGGTTGAGGATCGCAACATTACCGAGTTCCGTTATCGTCTTGCTACACGGTCAGAAGCTCATATATTTTTTGGTATGACAATGTCACCCAAAGAAAATAGACAAGATATAATTAAACTAGCAAAAGAGAGTGGGTTTAACTGTACAGATTTAACTGAGAATGAGCTTGCTAAAACCCATGTACGCCACATGGTTGGAGGAAGAGCCAAAACAGCCAAAAACGAGCGTCTGTTCCGCTTCTGGTTTCCTGAACGTCCTGGAGCACTGAGTAAGTTTTTAAATGCTATGGGTAAAACCTGGAACATCTCACTATTCCATTATCGCTTACATGGTACAGATTTCGGCCGGGTATTGATTGGGCTTGAGATACCTGAAAACCAGAACGATAAACTAACTAAATTTCTTGCTGATGTAGGGTATCGTTACCAGGAAGAGAGCGACAACCCAGCATACAAACTGTTTTTATAAATTTTTTTGTTGCTTAAGTAGTTTAGCCAAGCAGGGTAATTTTATCACCTGGATGTTGCTTTTATAATTTGGCAATATGCAGTGCCATTAAAATTAATTTGAGCTATTGTGCCATATTTTAATTCTTAAATTGCAATTTTGTATATTGAGCTTCAATGAATATTAAACAATTAATAGAAAACAAAAAATTCAACAACTTCATCATCAGTATTATTCTAATAAATGCTGTTATTCTTGGTGTTCAAACATCAAAAAGTATTGATGCTTATACCATGTGGTTGCTTGATATTATGGATATAATCTGCCTTGTTATCTTTATTATTGAGATTGTCCTTAAACTCAAAGTTTATAAAAAAGATTTTTTTAGCAGTGGATGGAATATATTTGATTTTCTCATTGTCTCTATCGCTTTAATACCAGCTCAAGGGGGGCTTTCTGTACTTCGTGCATTCCGTATTTTCAGGGTAATGCGACTTATCACCACTATACACTCTATGCGCAGAGTCGTAAATGGCATGATTGAGGCTATACCAGGTGTTGGTTCAGTTGGTGGTTTGCTGGTTATTGTCTTCTACATCGGAGCTGTTATGACAACTAACTTTTTTGGAGATCATTTTCCTGAATGGTTTGGTGACATTGGTAAATCCATGTACACCTTATTTCAGGTAATGACTCTAGAGAGTTGGTCCATGGGAATCGTCCGGCCAATTATGGATGTTTTTCCATATAGCTGGATGTTCTTTATACCTTTTATAATGGTAACAACATTTACCGTACTCAACCTTTTTATAGGCATTATTGTAGATGCCATGGCATCTATTAAAGAAGCTGAAAATGCTGAAAAACACAGAAGAAAAAGAGAGCAGACAGTATCTGACCTTGAAGAGATAAAAAACCGATTAGAAACTATTGAGTCATCTATTAGCTCTTTACATAAAATGCATACTGATTCACTGAAATAATGTTTTTAGTAGTGTCAATAGGTCAATTTATTGTTCAACCTTCTGCCCAACCAACATAGCCTCATCTCTGAAACCTTGAGATATATCGCCGACTATGCCCTCTTCGCGATATACAAGAATTTGCAATTTATTAAAATTTTGCAACAGCTGGTTATCATGCATTCTAAACTCAGGGTTTGATGGTCCAATTTCCGTTACCTTGGTTTGGGTAAAAGTTTGGTAGAACAACAACCCACCAGGCTTAAGGGCATTAATTAAAACGACAGACATCTCTTGCTCTAAAAAAAAACGAGAAACAACTATTAAATCAAAACATTTAACTGGTGGTGGGTTTGCTATTATATCTCGAACTTCTGTGGTTACCTTAATGCCACTTTTTTGCGATATAATATCCAACTGCCCTATAGCTACATCTGAGATATCCCAGGCTGTAACATCATAACCATGTTTAGCCAAAAATAGTGCATTACCACCCATACCACATGCAATTTCCAAAGCTTCTCCCTGAGACGATAGTAAATGCTGGTTCTCAAGTAAAACCTTCGCTACTTTGGGATCTTTATTATTTTTACTATAACGTTTATTCCACCTTTGTTGCTCTTGTAGGTTCAATTGGTTGCTGAGGTTACTATCATTAGGAGGCATGATTTTTAAGATCCGTAAAAACAAATGTTACTAATTATGTATGCAATTATTTTTTTTAAAAAGCCATTTTTTCCTAAGATGAATACATAATATTTTAGCTTGATAGGCTATAACGCAAAATATGGAAATTGACTGCATTACGCATTGGTTGGGTTAAATGTTTAACCGATTTGTGTATGGTTTTATTGAATGAATATCCTAAATTTACCATTTTTTTACTGAACTTAGAGTGATAGCCTCGCCCAGGGTCAACAAGTATAACATTGCAATTTGGTTTAGCATGACGATTGATAAAGTCTGATAATACCTTAACGTGTCCCATTTCATATAAAAGATCACTGCCAATTATAAGGTCAAATTTTCCAAGTTCATCATACTCTTCTGACCAATCTGTTCTAATAAACGGGATACACTTACCTTTGTTAAGTTTTACATTTTCCTCTAAAAAGATCCCGGCCTCTGGGTGATAATCTGTTGCTGTTATGTCTGCTGCACGATTGTTAAGCACAAGACTGGCAAGCCCAATACCGCAGCCAACTTCTAAAATACGAAGTCCAGAAATATCATATTCATTCATAATGTGGGCAAGCAGTTCACCGGATGCCCAAACCACGCCAAACAGAGACCAAGATGAAGAATATATTCCAAGTTCTAATGCTGTATCGATAGGATCATGAAACTCTTGTCTATCACGTAGAGTGCGTATATGAATATCGGTATTTCCAAACTCTATTGTTTGATAGCGAACGCGTACTGAAATCATGTGTTATCCTTATAATGATGTGACGCGTCTAATGCTATAAATATTAATAAGGTAGCTGATTATATGTGAATTAAGACAACTACCTAATTTAGATCTTATAACCTTAGAAGCTTGGCTTATACTTTTTTCACAGGATGATGGGATCGTCAGCTCTTAACCAAGAGGGAATTGCCACCCTACGACGGCTAGCAACAACCACAGAATGAGGAAAATCACCACTTAAAAAACAGGCTAGAGTACCAGCTTCAGGCTGGACAGTAGCAATTATAGTTGTTTCATCTGGAGCAAATAGATGAAGTTGACCACCATCTTTTGGGTTCCAGTTTTGGTTTAAATATAGAACTACCGTTACCTTACGTGGTGAGAGATGTTGAAAATTATCCCAATGTATTTTGTAATAGTCTCCTGGGTTGTAAAGTGCGAAAAATGATTCTGAGCTACGCAACCCTAAAAAAAGCTGTTTATTTAGTTCGTTTGATAGCTGTGCCATTTTAACTTTGTAAGAAGCTTGGGCAGCATAGTTTGAAGAGAGCCATAGTAGACTAGACTGACGAATTTTTGCTGCTATTTGTAGTTTGTCACCTTGCCCAACATAAGCAGGCCGAAAGCTTCCAGCCTTCTCTAACGCCTCCATCTCTAATGTTAAATTCTGGCATTCAGCAGGGTTAAGATAGTCACTAATAGAGCAAAACCCTTGTGTAAGCAGACCATCAGCAATAGCCTTATGATTCTGATCAGATTTTACTTCCTTGCAAACAGTAGAGGAAAGCACCATCTATCTCCATGTTAAAGACCAGCCCGTAGCTTGTAATCGATAGCTCCTTGCCGGCGGTCTCGCAAAGTCGATTACATTGCTATACTCTAATTTTGCAGGAAAAGATATATAAATAAGCAGTTTATCTATATAAATGCATTTATAGATAAAAACAAACAGAGCTTGCATGCACACTCCATTGTTATAGTAAGTACTATAGCAATTATGTTATAAAATTAAAAATTCATAGGCATTATATAAAGTTTTCACATATTAAATTTACAAAAAATATAATGCATTATCACCCGCAAGAGTTTATGTTAACGATATATTGGTTACAACAAATCGGCATTACATGTGCCACTACAAACTACAACACATAAGCATATATTTTAACTTAGATTTTGCAGTTATTTAAGATGTGCCAGCAACTGCCTGATAAATGTTAAACATAGTTATTGTACCTATGAGTTATCATAAGCAATAGCTATTACAAACAGCATGTAACAAAGTCTATTAAAGGTACTATTAATGACAAGACTAACATCGGGTTTTACAACAGTTCTGCTGTATCTATTTATTTTTATGTCATTACTGTTGCCAGTTAGTGTTAGCCGTGCAGCTGATAAAGTCCGCATTTCCACAGGTCAAGACTTTAGACCTTTCGAGTTTGTTGATGGGCATGGTAAAGCTGACGGTTTAATAGTAGACATGTGGAAATTATGGTCAAAAAAAACTGGAATTGCCGTAGAGTTTATTCCTACATCCTGGAAAGAAACTCTGGAGATGGTAAAAGATGGTAGAGCAGACCTCCATGCTGGATTAAACAAAACTGCCCAAAGACAAAAAATCTTCGACTATGCTGACTCACTACTTAGCACCAACAGCTATATTTTTTCTCCTGTAGGAGTAGACCTTTCTGGAAGCATAGATGACTTAGCAGGGTTTCGCATAGGGGTGCTTAAGGGTAGTTTAGAAGAGTCTATCATTAGAGACAGAATACCTAAAGCAGAGTTGGCCACTTTTGTTAGTATTAGCGAGCTTTACAATGCAATTGAAAAAAAGAAAATACGTCTTTTTGCTGATGTAGAGCAGACTGGCCTTTTTTTTCTTGGTCAGAAAAATCTAGTCAAAAAATTTCAGTATAATATCTCATCCCCCTTAGAAGGGAATCATTTATATGCAGCTGTAGCTCTTGGTAATAAAAAACTTTTAAAAAAAGTAAATGATGGGCTACGTAAAATCACACCTAATGAAAGGGCTGCAATTACCAGAAAATGGTTAGACCCTATTGAAGGACGTAGTAGTGACACAATGGTTATAACCATGTCACGAAATTACCCGCCTTTTTCACAAATTGATAGTACTGGAAAACCCGCAGGTATGCTGGTTGATATATGGCAACTATGGGCAAAAAAAGTAAATCGCAAAGTTAAGTTTAAACATAGTAGTTGGGCCGACACCCTCTATGCACTCCACAACGGAGAAGCTGATATCCATTCTGGTCTGTTTTATAGTAAACAACGGGCTAAACTTATAGACTTTTCAAAACCAATATACGAAATAACCAGCAGCATCTATACCCTTGTGGGTAATAAGGTTCCTACTGATCTGTATCAACAAAAAGTTGGTGTTGTCTTTGGCTATCTGCAAGAGCAGTTCTTACGTAAAAAATATCCTAAAGCCCATGTTATTACCTACCGGGATGATGAGGAGTTGATACAGGCTTTAACCAAAGGAGAGATAAACGCGTTTATTAGTGAAGATAGACCAATTGAAGCTATGTTGCATAGCATGGGAATGGGAGGCAGCATTGCCAAACAGGGCGAACCTTTACTTAGCAATAAACTTCATTTTGGTGTGCGACGTGGAGAGGTACAAACATTTAACTTGGTGAAAAAAGGGCTGCAAGCAATTTCACATGAGGAACTTGCAAAAATAGAGGCCCATTGGATACCAGACCCCAAAAACAGATTTTTCAAAAATATTAAGGTTATATTGACCAACAAGGAGCAAGACTGGCTGCGAAATAATCCGCAAATTTTGGTTCACAATGAGATGAACTGGCCACCATTTAATTTTAATGAAAATGGTGTACCAAAAGGGTTCTCTATTGATTATATGAACCTTGTTGCGAAAAAAATTGGTTTAACCATAAAATATTTATCTGGCCCTACATGGGACGAGTTTTTAAATAAGATAAAAAGTGGCAATTTAGATGTAATGCTAAATATTGTAAAAACATCTGAAAGACAAAAATATCTTAGTTACACATCTTCATATGTTGCCAATCCTAACTCTATTTTAACCCTTAAAGAGACTCCTTATAATAATTTATCTCAGCTGTATGGCAAAATTATTGCCGTACCAAAGGGTTTTTTCCATGAAGAAGTATTAAAAAAAGATTATCCACAAATAAAAGTTTTAGCAGTTAAAAATGTGGAAGAAACCATGAAGGCTGTTAGCTTTGGTAAAGCCGACGCAGCCTTAGGTGAGCTGGCAGTTTTCAATCATCTTATTGCTAAACAGATGATGACCAACCTTGTTGTATCTGGTGAGTTAGAGTTTGGCAACCACGACTATAGCGAACTAAATATTGCTGTGAGCAAAGACCGCCCTACTCTGCTCTCAATCCTTAAAAAAGGTATGTCTGCTATCACACCAGTAGAGATGCGTATTATTCAACAAAAATGGTTGGGAAATACCGCCCCACTAAAACAGGCTTCACAACCAATTGGCCTAACCCACGATGAAAAAGCATGGTTACGAAAGCACCCAAAAATAAGAGTACACAATGAGATGGATTGGGAGCCTTTCAATTTTAATCAAGATGGCGTCCCAAAAGGGTTTTCAATTGATTATATGAACCTGTTAGCCAAACGCCTGGAAATTAATGTTGAGTATGTTAGCGGTTTTTCGTGGGGAGACTTTATAACACTGTTAAAAGTTAAAGATCTTGATGTTATGCTCAACATCATAAAAACCCCGAAAAGAGCAGAATTTATCCAATTTACAGAACCATATGTAGACAACCCACCAGTTATTGTGGTGCGTGATGATAACCGTGAAATTGTTGAGTTTGAACATCTATTTGGTAAAACAGTTGCTGTCCCAAAAGGCTTTTTCTACCAGGAGATTATTCAAAGAGACTATCCAAAAATTAAACTATTATTGCTTGAGTCTCAGGTAGAGTGTTTAAAAGCGGTTGCTGTTGGTAAAGCCGACGCAACCATTGGTGGCATTGCCATACAGAATGATCTTATCACTAAACATCTATTGAATAATTTGCGGATTGTATCTTCACTTCCTGAAAAAAGTTTTGTCAACCACCTTCGCATTGGCGTAAGAGATGATTGGCAAATATTTGCCACCATATTACAAAAAACTATGGACTCTATACCGAGTCAAGAGATACGTGAAATAAAACAGAAATGGCTAGGAGAAACTTTGCTGGAAGAAGATGGGCTTCCACGTGTTTCTTTGACCAAAGATGAACAAAACTGGCTTAAGGAACACAAAACTATACGTTTAGGTGTGGACCCTGCTTATCCACCCTTTGAATTTTTAACCGAAGGAGGTTCCTATGCTGGTATGACATCTGAATATGTCAAGTTGGTAAACCAACGTTTGGGAATTGACATGAAAATTGTTTCTGGACTAAGCTGGGAAGAGGTCATCAATGGAGCAAAAGAAAAAACCATTGATGTATTGCCAGCATCAATGATATCTGCTGAACGACAAAGCTTTCTTAATTTTGTAAAACCCCACTTAACTTTCCCTGTTGTGATTTTAACCCGTCAGGATTTCCCCTTAGTAGCAGGAATGGAAGACTTGAACGGCAAAAAAGTAGCATTGAGTAAATCCTACTCTGTGACTGCAAGAATAAAAGACGACTTCCCAAAGGTAAACCGCTTGTTGGTTGTTAACCCTATGGAAGCCCTAAAAGCTGTTTCTGTAGGCAATGCCGATGCTGCTGTTATGAACCTAGCTGTGGCTTCAAACCTGATTACCAGGCACAACCTAGTCAATATTAAAGTAGCAGCACCATCTGGCCTGGAAATGCATGGGTTGTCTTTTGCAGTACGTAAGGATTGGCCTGAACTTGTACCAATATTAGAAAAAACTCTTGCCTCTATAACCCAAGAAGAAGAAAACGCCATTCGTTCTAAATGGATAACAATACGCTACGACCACACGGTAGATAGTGCAGCCCTTGTAAAAGTAGCATTGCAGGTTGGTGGCTTAGCTACAATTATTCTGTTGGTTATTATGGTGTGGAACCGTCGTTTAAAAGTAGCTAAAGAAGAAGCAGAAGCTGCAACCCATGCTAAGTCAGACTTTGTTGCAGTGGTTAGCCATGAGGTGCGTACCCCCATGAACGGTGTACTTGGTATGACTCGGTTAATTTTGGAAACCCAGTTAAACAAAGAACAGAGAGAATTTGCCAAAAGTATTTTAGATTCTGGAGAGGCCCTTTTGATCATTCTCAATGATCTACTAGATATCTCAAAACTTGACGCTGGTAAACTTGAACTAGAGAGTACTCCCTTCTTACCTAGATCATTGGTAGAAGATTCTGTAAGGATAATGAACGCTAATGCCTTGGAAAAAGGTTTGGCAATGAACTGGGAAATAGACCCCAAAGTTCCTGAAGCACTTATTGGCGATGGCAACCGATTGCGACAAATACTTTTCAACTTATTGAGCAATGCAATTAAGTTTACTAAAGAAGGGTCTATCACAATTAAACTATCTGGTGATATGGATAGAAGTATTGAAAACAATGAAGAAAAATTTAACCTAAAATTATCAGTTACCGATACAGGAATTGGTATACCAGAAGAGACCGCTAAAAGGCTTTTTTCTCCATATGTACAGGCCGATGCTGGTGTTGCACGAAAATATGGGGGAACCGGACTAGGGCTATCAATTTGTAAAAATTTGGTCGCTCTAATGGGTGGTGAAATAGAGCTATATAGCAAAATAAACTCAGGTAGCAGCTTTAGCTTAAGCGTACCATTTATAGTAACTACAGCAAAACAGGCTGGCCTTGCTGCCGCTCCTCTTTACGGTGCTGGGGTTTCAGCCAAAAAAACCAAACTTAAACTACTATTGATGGAAGATAACCTTATTAACCGTAAGGTAGTTTTAGGTATGGTAGGAAGACTAGGCCATGAAGTAACCATGGCAGAAAACGGTCAAGAAGGGCTAGACCGCCTCACTGACTCTGGCCCTTTCCATGCTATATTAATGGATCGTCACATGCCTGTAATGAACGGTATAGTTGCTACAAAAACAGTTAGAGCAATGGACCCTCCGTTATCTGCCATTCCTATTATCGGTTTAACTGCTGCTGTTACACAATTAGAGTTAAAAACCTGTCTTGACTCAGGCATGAACAGTGTTGTTACCAAACCTATAGACCCAAACCTACTTAAAGCTGCTTTGGATCAAGTAATTGCCGATGGCGGTGGCGATGTGTTAGAAAATGCTGAAGAGCTACAAGAAACCCCACAACTTATACAAACAGACCCAGACGATGAAGATGCCCCTATTCTTGATAGTGAAGTTTTAGAGCAACTTCGCCAAGACTGTGGAGATGAAATTGTTGGGGAGTTTGCCGATGACTTCCGCAAAATAGGTAGGCAAAATGTTGATGACTTTCACCAAGCCAGTAAAGTTGACGATCAAGAGAAAATGATACGTAAATCTCATGACCTAAAAGGTAGCGCAGCTACTATGGGTATGAGCAGACTAGCAAGGCTATGTCGTAAAATAGAGTTAGCTTGTAAAGATTCTCAACTTGATGAAGCTCGCAACTTGGCAAAAGGGCTAGAGACTGCCCTAAGCCAAGCATTGCAAGCTCTATCAATTGCTGAAGGTGGTGTTGTAAATCCTAAAGATATTGCTAGAAAAGAGTTTTTGACTCGTACAGCCCATGACCTACGCAATGACCTTAATGTTATTCTTAGTAACATAGTATTGATGCAAGAAGATGGACAAGAGGCAGAAGAGTTCTTACCTCAATTGTTAGAACACAGCAACGTAATGCAAGAGGCATCCAATGATCTAAACAGAAAGATAACACAGATGATAAAGACTCTTCACCAAATTGGGGAGTAATAAACATGACTAACCAGAACAAAATACTCATAGTCGAAGATGATAAAAAGTTCTCTAACTTTGTTGTGAAATACTTAACTAAAAATGGTTATCAGGTTGATACAGCTGGTACAGCCAATGAGATGTTTAAAAAAGTTGATAAACAATCATATGACTGTCTTATTATAGATTTAACCTTACCAGATGAGGATGGCATAGTTATAACTCGTAAATTACGAGCCAGATCTCAGGTAGGAGTTCTAGTTTTAACTGCCAGAGAAGAGATGGAAGACCGTTTGGCCTGTTTTGATGTAGGAGCTGACGATTATGTCACTAAACCAGTAGACCCTAGAGAGTTATTAGTGAGAGTACGAGCGGTTATCAGACGGACATCTGATCCAACACAAAGTGCTGATATTATCCCTTTAGGCCCCCTCCATCTAGACCATGCCCGTCACGAGGCTATACATGAAGACGGTAGCGCAATAAGCTTTACTCCAGCAGAGTTTACCCTACTATGGACCTTGGCCAGTGCTGATGGCAGGCTTTTTACGCGCAAGGCTTTGGTAGATGCAATTTCTACAGGAGAAGGACCAGTTTCCTTTAGAGCTATAGATATTTTAGTAAGCAGAATTAGAAAAAAACTTGCCAAAGATGTTATTATTACTGTTCCTAATAATGGGTACAAATGTGGCTGGCGAACAGGAAGTTAGAAATTAAATATATTAATAATTTATATGCCAAGCTTAACTAGTTTAAATATAAATTATGAAGAATTATTTAAGCAAAAAAAATTGTCCATTTTTTATGATACATAACAACCTGACATAGTTATCATTTTATTAACGCAACTTAAATACCATTTATAATTTTTAGATTATTGTGTATTATTAGTTTGAAAGTTATATCTTTTCCTTAACAGCACTGTTATTTAGGGTTTTATACGGAGAAAAAACAGTTATGAATAAGAACGGGACAGACACAGATACTGATGCAAGTATCCTGGTGGTTGACGATAATATTATGTCCCGCAAGGTACTGCAACATAGGCTAAAACCCAGTGGCTTTCCGGTTGTACTTGCTAGTTCCGGGGCTGAAGCTTTGCAAATTGTGGAGAGTGAACCCATCAGCCTTGTATTACTAGATATGTTAATGGATGAGATGAGTGGTATAGAAGTGCTGCAACAGCTAAAAAGCAACCCTGAATTTCAACATATTCCTGTGGTGATTGTATCTAGTCTAGAATCAGTAGATGAAGCTACAAAATGTATTGATGCAGGTGCAAGCGACTTTTTATCCAAACCTGTACCATCTGCAATTCTACTAGAAGTTGTCACAGATATACTTGGCTTCCACCCTAATGGAGAAGTTGACCCATCTGTTGTAAAAAATGTCTCAAATATCCACTTGGATGATCTACCCATATTAGACCCCTCTTTCATAACCAAAATGCTAAGCGACTATGGAAAAACAACCACCACAGATTTTATTACACGCTTTCAAGGTTTTGCCTTAAATCAAAAAGATACAATTTTAACTGCTGCTAGAAATAACGACACAGTCCAATGGCGAGGTCAGGTTAATAATTTAAAAGGTGGAGCCAGAAGCTTGGGGCTTGCTAAGCTGGCAGGAGCCTGCCGAGAAATAGAATGTGCATTTATTGATGATGATAAAGAAACTGCAAACAAAGCAACCCATGAACTAGAAACCTACCTGCCAGAGGCATTAAAAGCGCTTAAAGAATTTGCTGTGACTATCTAAAAGAGTATAAATAGATACTGATAGCAAAAAATTCCGTAATCTAATATAATAGATATAAATATTTCAATAAATACCTGTTACATTTTTTGGAATGTGTTTATCCGTTCTGTTTATTCCAGGGATATTTTTTTACCCAGTTGTTAAAAGTGGTTGGGTTGTTCAACCCTAATAGCCTGGTGGCCTCCGCCTTATTGCCCCCAGATTCTCGCATGGCTTTATTAAAATAGTGGTCAGCTACTTTTGTCAGAATACTGGTTAGTCTAAAATCTCTATTTAAGGTATGACCTAGAATTTCTGCAGAGCTATCTTCTATTACCGGAAAAAGAGCCCCTTGAATATCCTTGGCTTTAATTACTGTGCCATCACTTAACAGCATAGCGCGTAATAATGTATTATTTAATTCTCTTATATTTCCAGGCCATGAGTGTTGATGAAGCAACCTTAAAGCATGGTCAGATATTTCTCTCTTTTTTGAACTATCAAGCTTTTTTGTATTTATAATTTGACCAACCCCTTCTAAAAAGCACGAAACCAATTTTTCAAGGTCATCAGGACGCTCTCTTAAAGGTGGAATAAGAAGCATGGCAACAACAAGACGGTGAAAAAGATCGTTACGAAAACGGCCTTCATATACTTCGTGTAGTAGATTGCGATTGGTGGCAGATATAATACGAAAATCAACAGTTTGAGAACGGACAGAACCAACAGCAGTAACCTTGCTGTCTTGAATAACTCGCAAAAGTTTAACCTGTGTTGATAGTGGTAACTCTCCTATCTCATCAAGAAATAGAGTGCCTTGGTGAGACTCAGCTATATAACCTTTTCTAGCAGTTATGGCTCCTGTAAAAGCTCCTCTTTCATGCCCAAAAAGTTCTGCTTCTACAAGGTTTTCTGGTATTGCGCCACAATTTACGCAAATAAATGGACCGTTTTTTCTTGATGAAGTTTGATGAATAATACGTGCCAGCACATCTTTACCAGTGCCAGACTCCCCCTGCAACAAAATAGGCAACTCCATAACAGCAACACGTCGTAGTTGTTGCAACAGTTTTTGCATCACTTCAGATTGAAAAATTAAATCAGGATACTGTACCAGTTCTGCATCTATATTTTTGTCATTGTTTAACCCAGAATTTGCCCCACTTTTTTTCCTCTTATTTTTGTCAGCCATTATTTTTTACCTTATAGCCAGAAACAAAACAGTTTTTGGGGATTATCAAATTAAAAAATTTAAACAATATCTAAATTAAGATTCTGGAATTATTATCCATCCATTAACTGCTAATTACTGATTTTAAAGTTATGGCTTATAGAATGTAGCAATTTTAGCATCTTCACGGTTGATATGATCAAAGAGCCATTTATAAACTAGAAAAAATAGATCATTAACTAAATGGCTATTACTTTCTTGGATTTTATTGCGGATTTCAAGAAATTTTGCAAGAAACTCTTTATGTATTTTAGCATGATTATCAGATTCAGGATAACCAATATACACCATATAATTCTCTTCTTCTTGAAAGTGTTTTACGGTGTATTCTGTTAGACCATCCAGAGTTATTTTTAATAAGGCATCCTCTTTAAGAGTAGGCCCATTTAATCGAATACCGACCATAACCTTATATAAGTTGCATAGATGCCTGACCAAAGTTTCGTGCTGCCGATCAATTGCATTTAAACCTATTCTTTGCAGGCGAGAAAATAATTGTAACTCTATCTCTTCATGGGCTGACTGAGTTTTTTCTTGAGAACCATCTATACTTGCTGCGGCATCATCCAACAGTTCCAAAATAGATTTTTCTCTCTTTTTACTAAGTTTATTTTCTTCAGTATTCATATTTAAAATTCTTATAAAGTAATTTAAATTAATTAAAAAAAAATTGTATTTTTTCTAATCCATTAATCAGCGAAACGACAGTTGGTTATTTGTGACAACAGCTGAAGTTTCAAGGTTAAACTTGCAACGCTAAATCTACTTAACAAAGATAACTATAAAAAGTTTTTTTTTCAGATTATTAGTTTTTTATGTATTTACCATCTTTTATTTAGATTAAGTCAACTGCTATTAAAAAGAAATTTTTACAAACTTTGCTTCAGCAGATCATTTTTACATTTTATCCTAGAAACCGCAGTTGGAAGTGCGTACATAGTGTAATCTATTGATTTATCTGGTGTATCAATGGAAATCGCGGTCACCTTATTGGTGATAAGACTTTCCCTTGATATGCCAGGTGAATCAATAGGTTGCGCTAGGTGCGTGCTTACAACTGCAGTTTCTAGGTTTATTAGTACAAATTTTCAAAAGCAATTTTTGCAAATTAGTCCAATTAGTCCTTATTTCATATGATGGATATTAAGAGGTGAAACTTGAGGAATTTCAGCTCCTATATCACCTATATCTGCAAGACATATAGCTATAAGGAGATCTTAAGACTTAGCAGTTTTATTAGGGGAATATACAAAAACCACAGGCTATATATAGGTATTTGGTCAGATCCCGAATCTCCACTTTGAACCGGTTTTATTTTGGGCAGCCGGTTCAACCTTTTCGATATTCGGCCCACAACCCGTCACGTAGGTTTTGATTGTGGAACTTCGGGACCTGTCTCGTTGTATTTAGTTGCTAATAATTGTAAGCAATAAACTTTAGATTCGGCAGTTGTAGCCCTACATAGCCAACTACCGAATCTAACAAAATGTGAAACAGCAATATTGGAGTTGCGATTCTACATTGCCGTATTCAACATTTTTCACTTAGCTTAAAATATCTTATAACAATAAACACTATCTATATTATGTAAACGTATGTTTATCACCTTAACAGTGTATAAAAAAAGTGAACTTTGACATATTAAACTTTTCCATTTGTTGGGTAGTATAGAGATTGGATATGACATCTTGATGACAAAACAGTGAAATATTTATGACAATTACATGACAAAACAACAAGGTGAGCAGGTAAGAGTTGGTTCAAAGCCTTGTTTAATAATAACGAGGTATGGTGAACCAAAAAAGGCAACCATTGGGTTTTAATGAGTCAAGACCCACTTCTCCTCCCATTTTTTCTACTAAATGTTTAACTAGCGACAACCCCAGACCTGTGCCTCCCATCTTTCGCGAACGACCAGTATCAACACGATAAAATCGCTCAAAAACCCTAGTTTGATGCTCTTTTGAGATACCTGAACCGTTATCTTCTACTTCTATTTTAACAAAATTTTCACTCTCAATAGCTCGTATTTTTATAGTTGCCTCATTGGAGTTATATTTAACAGCATTGTCTAAAAGATTATTCAAAACTTTGTTTAAAGCACCAAGGTTGGCCTGAATGTGTAAATTATTTGGTATTGACACCTGTATTTTCAGCTTTTTATCTTCAAATGCTTCCATTACCAAATCAAGGCTACCTTCTACAACGTGTAAAAGATTTATTTTTTCTGTGTTAAGTGGATCTTGTTTGACTTCTAGTAGTGATAACTCTAACAAATCAGATATAATAGCTGTTAAACGTTGTGCATTTCTCTCAATAGCTTCTATAAGAACAGGTGCGTATTTTTCATCTCTAATTGCCCCGTTAAGCAAGGTTTGCGAGTTTGCCTGAACTACACTTATTGGTGTACGCAACTCATGGGATACGTTAGCTACAAAATCCTGTCTAACGCTCTCTAATCTGCGAATTTCTGTGACATCATGAAAAACCAATATCCATCCAGGTTGATCACGCATGGGAATAAGGTTTATCATTATACGATACTGTTGGGCACTTTTTTGCCAAGTACACTCTAAACATTGAGATGTGCGATTTTCTCTAGATAAAGCTGAATTTAGCAAGTCATCCAAGTGGGGTGCTTTTATAATCTCATGTAGTTTTCTTCCCCTTTGTTTTCCTGATATATCAAGCATAGATTGAGCAGATCTATTAATTAGAGTAACCTTAAAATCCTGATCCAAAGCCACAACCCCATCGTCCATTCCTTCTAAAACTGCCTCTAATCGAGATCGTTCTCCTGCTAATTCTCCCAGGGTTTTTTCTAACTCTTCTACAATTATTCCTACAGATACTATAAGGCCATGAATTTCATCGTTATCTGATCTATCTACTGTTTTAATTCCAATTTTTTCAGCACGTTTTTGTGCATCTTTTAAAACTTGTCGTAATGTTCTAGTAGTTAAATGAGCTGATAATGCAGCCATGGAGATAGCTATTATTACAGAAATTAAACCGGCAAGAAATATAATCCAACGCATGCGAGATTGAATCTGGGATACCTCCTCCACAGACATAGCAGCCCGTACTACACCTGTTCCCCCTCCAGGATGGTCGTAGGGAATTGCAATATATAACATGAATATTCTAAGGGTGTTTGAAAAACGTTTTGATATTCCTAGACCTTTTTTATGGGCCAATAATACTTCGGGTCTCATTCCATGGTTTTCAACCATCAACAGCCCCTTGCCATCCAAACGTGAATCTCCCATTACCGTACCGTCTTTGGCTATTACAGTAATACGGCTTTGTGTATCTCGCCCCAGGAGATCTGCAACCGGGTCGACATTGTTTTTGGTTAGTTTATCAGGGATAGCCTGGACCATAGAACGGCCAGTGGTTGCATGGGTCTGTAATTGGGAGGCAATGCGAGACTCCAACCACTCTCCCATTGCTGAGGCAAGATAGATACCTGTAGAAAGAATGACTACCAAAACTAAGAAGAGAGAGGTTAAAAACAGCTTTCCTCTTATTCCTAGTTTCATGTTGCATTTCCTGGGTTTATCTCATTAAAACGGTAGCCGACTCCCCGTATTGTTTCAACGTACTTACCTGCAACTCCCAGCTTTACACGCAGACGTTTAACATGAGCATCGACAGTTCGAGGAAGAACATAAACATTAGCTCCCCAAACCCGGTCTAAAAGAAGCTCTCGAGTTTGTACCCGGCCTCTATTTTCCATAAAAGTTGTTAGAAGTTTAAACTCAATTGCGGTTAAATTTATTTCATTATCTGAGACCCAAACACGATGTTTTTCTCTATCCATGATAATGATACCAAGCTGTTTATCGCTAGCGGTATTGGTATTTTTCTGAGTTGGATTTTCTTGGGAACGACGAATTATAGCTCGTACCCTCAGCAGAAGCTCCCGTACATTGTAGGGTTTAACCACATAGTCGTCAGCCCCCATCTCAAACCCCACTACCCTATCGATATCCTCTCCCTTAGCACTTAAAAATAAAATAGGAATACGTTTTGTATCAGGATTTTCCTTAAGACAACGACAGACTTCAATACCAGACATTCCCGGAAGCATAATATCCAATAATATAAGGTCAGGGGGATTTTTATCATCTGCTAGTTTAAGGCCTTCTTCACCGCTTAAAGCAGTTAATACCCGATAACCTTCTTGTTGAAGGTTATATTCAAGGGTGGTAATAAGGTCTTCTTCGTCTTCGATTATAAGTACACTATTTTGCATTTAATTATTTCATCTATCATAGTCATGAAACAAATATTTACAGTAACTTCAAGTTGAGAAATGGTAAAGCGTAAACAGAGAAAAACATTGGTAGGTTTGCTATTCTGGTGAAACCAATATTTACCATACTTACTAATTATCAGTACTAACAACCTGGTTCCTGCCTAAATCTTTGGCCTTATATAGCCTTCTATCTGCAATTGACGCAAACTCAACCAGTGTATCTTCTACTGAAGGTTTTTTGTAAACGGCCCCAACTGAAACTGTGACATGTTCACAAACTTCACTATAACTATGAGGGACATTAAGAGCTTCAATTGCAGTCCTAATTTTTTCCCCAAACTCTTTTGCCTCTTTATTTGATGCGGATGAGACCAAAACACCAAACTCTTCTCCACCAACCCTAAATGCTAAATCACCTGGACGGCGACATACTTCATTTAGTTGGCTGCCAACTTTTTTAAGAATTCTATCACCCTCTAAGTGTCCATAGTTATCATTAAAACTTTTAAAATAATCAATATCTATAAGATAATAAGCAATTGCAGTTCCTTCGCGTAAAGCTCTTCGAACTTCTGTCTCAAATGCACTGTCTAAATACCTTCGGTTGTACAGTCCGGTTAGCTCGTCTGTGATAGAAAGCTCTTTCAACTTATTGTTGGCCTCTTGCAACTCTTTTTCGGCTTGTTTTCTTGCGTTTCTTTCACGCATTAAATCAAGTGTTCTAGTTGAAAGACCATCATACATCTGTAAAACAGTTTCAATAAGAGTCCGCATAGAGCCACTCATCTTTTTATCTGCTATTAATTTTGCCTCAATAACAGATGCCCCTTCTAAAATGGACTCTAATGATATAGCCATACGTTTATCATTATCAATAATATGGAATGCCAGCCAGCGAATTAAAAACTTTACTGTCTGCTCAACCATATCAGTAACTGATCTTCCATCATCAATTGTTTTAAGCTCAGCTATTTTAGGCAAAAAAGTGGCATGGCTCATTTGGTGAGATATAAACCAGGGATCATCTTTGAAGTGCTCAAACCAAATAGACTCCTCTTCATCAAAATGTTCATTTGCATATTCAGCAAGCTTATCGAAAGCGGCATTTATCTCTTCTGAATTTACAGTAACAAGGGTGCTTGCCAGGTTGTTTAAAAGTTCGGCTAAAACTTTATGTTGAGTATCGATAGTCTCATTACCTGTCTCAAAGTTTTCATTCCATGGAAAAACTTCAAAATGGTCTAAATGGGTGCTCTCAGTCATCATTTCTCCTTAGATATAACTATATTTTCGCGATATCTATAAGCAGGTTTTTTCTATATAAGGGTTTGGCAATCAAAAAGTTTTTCTTATATTTCCCAAAATTTTCGTCATTGTACCCTATTTTTATTGCCTTACAAAACTCAATAAACGTGGTTATCTATAAATAATGAAAATTTCTAATTTTTTGCAACATATCGCTTTTAAGAGGCTGTCAAAGTGAAATAAAAAGTTGCTCCTAAACCAACCTCAGCCTCTGCCCAAATCCGACCACCATGCCTTTGCACTATTCGTTGCACAGTGGCTAGGCCAATTCCGGCACCTTCAAATTCACTACTTGTGTGTAACCTTTTAAAAGGTTGAAATAGCCTGTCTGCTTTGCTCATATCAAACCCAACACCGTTATCTTTTATAATAAATACTATTCCATTATTTTGTTTTTCAGAAAAAAACTCAATTAAGGCGTTTTCTTTTGTTTTGGAATATTTCCAAGCATTACCCAGTAAGTTTTCCAACAGGTTTTTAATAAGACGTTTATCGCCTTTTGCTTGCATTTCAGGTCTTATTTTATAATTTATTTTTTCAGTGTTTGTAGTTTTAAGGGTTTCTATTATTGCGTTAGCCATTAATGATATATCAATACTCTCTTGGCTGAACTCTCCCTTTGTAGAGTGAGATAGGGTCATAATACCATCAATTAGCCCATTCATCTCATGGCTGCTTTTTTGGATATGTTGCAGATATACCATCTCATCTTTACTTAATTTTTTGCCACATTCCATCATTAATATTTCACTAAATCCATTAATAACTCGCAGGGGGGCTCGTAAATCGTGAGAGACCGTATAAGCAAAGGTTTCTAGCTCTTTATTAACTGCTACAAGTTCTGAAGTGCGCTCTAAAACCCGTTGTTCCAACTCGGCATGGGACTTTTGCAGTGCCCTTTCGGCGTGTCTGCGAGCTGAAATATCATGCCCAACACAGACAACATGCTCTTTATCACCAAAAGTTGCACGAGAGAGAGAAAGCAGTAAAAAAACTTGTTTTCCAGTAGAATCAGTTCTTTCAACTTCTAGCTCTAAAGATCCTTGCTTGGTTTCATCTTTACCTGACATCCAGTCTCTAATAGTTGTTTCTGATTTTTTTCCAACAACTTGAGGTAGCGTTGGCAGAGGGTTGTCTTTATTAATTTCTAGTTGAAATAGCCTTATAGCACCATCATTTACATCAATTAAACGTAGTGACTCTATATCCACAAGACAGATAGCATCACGAGCTTGGTCAAGTAATGCCCTGTATTGCTCCAACTCCTCATTGCGAAGACGTAATTCTGGATAGTAGTTTTTGCGCATGGATTTTTGACCAAATCCTAACACCCCAGCTCGCAACTCTTGATTAGTCAGACTATCAGAGCGCTTCTTCATAAAGAACCTCTAAATCCCGCTTTATGGCAGGACGGGGGTTGGTCAATAAACATGGGTCTTGCAGAGCCTTGCCAGCTAATTCACGAACATCTGTGCGGTGCACACCAAGTCCTCCTAAGTTGTGGACAACCCCAACGGACTTTCTGATACGGGCTACCTCATCAGTTATACTTTTACGCAACTGCTTATTAGTACCACCAACTATATTTAGGTTCATGGCTTTGGCTATATGAACAAACTGGTGTTGGGCATCATTATAGTTAAAGTCCATCACATGGCCCAACAATATAGCATTACATTCACCATGAGGAAGGTCCATATAACCACCTAAACTGTGAGCCATAGCGTGTACAGCCCCAAGACTAGCGTTAGAGAAGGCAAGGCCAGCCTCAAGGCAACCAAGTGTCATGTTTTGCCTTACTTCGAGATCGTTAGGGGTTTTAATTACATTTTCTATATTGCCAGCAATTAACTCAACAGCTTTTATAGCATGAAGGTCGGTAATAGGAGAGTGAGCATTAGATACCAAAGCCTCCACAGCGTGGGTTAAAGCATCAAGACCAGTACATGCAGTTAAAAACGGGTCCATGGTTAATGTTGTTTGAGGGTCAATTAAAGATACATCAGGCACTATAGACTTTGTAATAATTGCAATTTTATTACGTTGTATGCTGTCGGTTATGATAGCAAACTGAGAAACATCCGCTGCTGTACCAGCTGTAGTGGGAATACAAATAAGAGGTGGCCCTGGATATGGCACTGTGTCAATTCCCTCATAAGAGAGAATATCCTTACCATTAGCAACGACTATAGATATCCCCTTGCTGCAATCTATAGGGCTTCCACCACCAACAACAACAATAGTATCGCAATCGGCTTCAAGGTAAAGCTCTACCCCGTTCATCACCTCATCGGCCTTTGGGTTAGGGGTTACACCGATAAACTCAATACATTCAAAGCCAGACTCCCGAAGAATATCTACAATTTCATCAGTCCAACCAGCCTTTTTAACCCCTACATCTGAAACCACCAAAATGCGCCTAGCACCCAAATTTTTAGCATACTGCCCCACTTGCTTTCGAGCACCAACACCGAAAACAAACTCTGGGGCAACAAATTTTCTCAATTCAGATGACAACGTATTGTTCAATGTAAAACTCCTATGGGACTTTCCATTTTTTTTGCATTGTCTCTATATCAGTATCGATTGCTGCATACTAATACATTCTGCAAAATATTGTAGAATTATTTAGCCGATGGGTGAAAAAGAGTTGTAAATAGGATAATAAACAATAAATGAAAACTAATTGTCTAACTTACCCTCTTATTTTTGACCTTATTGCTTTGCTACATTAATACATGTAACAATAAACCGTTGTTATAATTAATTTTATCAAATTTATTAATAAATTAGAATGTGTAGTTTAATTTCTAGCAATTAAGATTTATAAATTATGGGCCCTTACAATTTATGGAAAATATATTACATGTAACAAATGGGGACTCTACCGTTGAGTTGTTTTTGCAGGCTTGTATTGAAGGTAAATACCTTGCTTGGCGAGATGTTCTACATGAAGGAGCGACACCCTCAGGATTAGATTTACATGCACTAAGCAATGTTAGAGCTGACTATATTGCTCAGTGTGGCTGGAGTGACGTTGAATCTGCACGTAAGAGCTTTAAAGAGAGAGACTTGGTAATAAGTGAATGGAGAAAATATGATGCAGTATATCTATGGTTTGAGCACGACCTCTACGACCAACTACAACTTATACAAATTCTCGATATTTTCGCAAAAGAACCTCAGAAACCAAACAACCTTTTTTTAATTCAACACAATGACTATTTAGGCATGCAAACCCCTGCCACAATTTCAACACTTAAAAACAACAAAAAACCTGTCACTAATATACAATTGCAGTTAGCCACAAAAAGCTGGGAGGCTTTTCGCAGTAACAACCCTACAGTTTGGTGGAAATTATTAGGAGAAGATACAACCGCCCTACCCTGGCTAAAAATGACAATAACTCGGCACCTAGAGCAGTTTCCTTTTGTGAAAAACGGGCTAAACCGTACTGAAAACATTATCCTTTCTATACTTATTAAAGGCAGCATTAAGCCGGGTCAACTGTTTCATGAATATCAGTTACTTGATGAGCCAAGGTATATGGGTGATGCATCATTTTGGATTTATTTAAAAGAACTTTGCAGTGGTGATAGACCACTTATTGCACTATTAGATGGAAGCAATTTTAAACCACCTAGTAACTATCCACCTGACGAGAAATTTAAAAAACAAAAACTATACCTTACAGAATTTGGCCAACAGGTTTTATATAATAAAGCTGACTGGGTTAATTATAGGGGAGTAGACAAATGGTTGGGTGGATGTAAACTAACCACTGAAAAACACTGGCGTTGGGATGATGTTGATAAGAGGCTAACCTTATCCTCATAATAGGGTCACTTTACAAAAATTATATAAAATAAAAGCCTAACTAAAAGTTGATAGTTGGTTAAGGTTATAAAACAATTTTATAGCCAACCACCATCTAACTTAAAAAAATAAAAATAGTTTAACAAACTATTTGACCTGTCTATAACTTCATAGTTCATACTCTTTTTAAAGTTAACTTTAAAGGTTCTTTTATAAATTATTTTAAAGGAGTATTAACTGTGAATGTGGAGCAATTTGTTGAAGTTTTTAAAGAGTTTGGACTAACTGAAGCAGAGATGGAGCGTTGGCATAAAATATTTGAGAAAAAGTTCCCTGATGGACATCAATCGTTTTTGGAATGGTTAGGTATAGAAGCCAAAGAGATACAGAATTTGCGGGCCAAATTTTCTTAACATAGATAGCCCCACCAAAATTTTTTTATTATGGTGGGGCATTCTCCTTTTTAACCTTATATATTAACCTATAGAGGTAGAAATGTGGACTATCGGACGTTTGGCTAGTAAATTTGGCTTATCTCGCAGCACGTTATTGTACTACGATAAAATTTCACTTCTTTCACCAACAGGGGGAAGGAATTCTGCCAATTACAGGCTTTACTCAGATGATGACAGAACGAAACTACAAAGAATTTGCAGCCTTAGAGAAGCTAGCCTTTCATTAGAAACTATAAAAAAAATCTTGGAATCAGAGTCAGACACTTTAGAGGTTTCCCTAGAAGAACGCCTTGGGCAATTAAATGATGAAATAAAGCAACTAAGAAAACATCAAAAAGTGATTG
The DNA here is from genome assembly GCA_015231305.1 of Magnetococcales bacterium. Taxonomy (GTDB): domain Bacteria; phylum Pseudomonadota; class Magnetococcia; order Magnetococcales; family JADFYX01. The sequence continues at coordinate 27,968 of JADGBW010000010.1, forward strand.
TTCAACTTTTAAAAATGCCAGAAGCTCAACAAGGTAGCCGAATAATTGATAAACAAAAGTGGATAACCTTGCTTAAGTCTGTTGGTATGGATGAAATAGATATGCATAATTGGCATGTCTCATTTGAAAAAATGATGCCTGAGGCACATCAAGACTTTTTGGAATCACTTGGAATAGAAGATAAAGAAATTATAACAATTAGGGAATTATCACAATCTACTAGATAACCACAAAGACCCTTAGTATCATTGAAAAAATATTTTTTCATCGCCATAACAATGGCAATTATGAGCCATTTTAATTGATTAAATAAAATGGAAAATAGCAAAGAAGGTATTATAATTGTATTCTTACTAAAAATAGCAGATAAAACTGGTTAACATTAAGCTTGCTGCCATTATCCTATATTAGACAGTTGAACGTGCATTAATGGTTACAACTGCCGAAACTAGTTTTTTTAAGACTACATAACATACTACCTTGGAACAAACCATAATTATGAGCAAAACATTTTCACTGGAATTTTTTCCACCAAAAAATGCCCAAGCTGAAGCTAAGCTTTGGGATGTTATTTCCAAGTTTTCAGAATATAATCCCGATTTTATATCTATAACTTATGGGGCTGGTGGTGGCGATAGAGAACGCACAGTAGAGTTTACCTGCCGAGTTAAGCAAGATACAAATTTATCTACTGTGGCTCATTTGACCTGTGTTGGTGATAATGAAGATGAATTATCACAAATACTAGATAGATATCAAACCCAAGGCATAACAACAATTCTTGCCTTACGAGGTGATATACCTAAGAGCGCACCTGAGCAAAAAAGTGGAGTTTTTCCTTACGCCGACCATTTTGTATCATTTATTCGCAACCGCTATCCAGAATTTAAAATTGGCGTAGCTGCCTACCCTGAAGTACACCCCCAAGCTGCAAATAGAGAAGCAGACTTGATAAACTTTAAAAAGAAAGTAGATGCAGGAGCTGATTTTGCCATAACTCAATTTTTCTTTGATAATAAAGACTATTTTGAGTTTATTTCAGAGTGTAAACTTAAGGATATTCACATTCCTATTATCCCTGGAATTATGCCTATTACTGATTTTAAACAGATAAATAAACTAACTCAGCTATGTGGATCACAACTGCCTATGTGGCTCTCTAAAAGGCTGGAAGAGCTAAAAGATGACCCCATAGCCATGCAAGAATTTGGTATTGAAGTCGCAGCCAAACAGAGCCAAGATTTGCTTGATAATGGTGCTCCTAGTCTGCATTTTTTTACTATGAACCGCACCCCGGCAGTTTTAAAAATACTTGAACGTATTTCATAGACGTAAATTATTTGATAAAATAAAGTAGATCAACTCCATACTGGGAGTATATTTTATATATGTTGACTATAAAATGTTCGTCTTGTCGTAAAAAGCTATGGAAATATGAAAAACTAGGTAATGGAGAGGTTCTTAGGTGTCATAAATCTCGCATCAAAAGAATGTATGATACAAAACAGTATGACGGAAAAATTCACTGTGTATGTGGCCGGCCCATTGGTATAGACAAAGGTAGCCATTTTAGTATGGATAAAAAAGCCTTCACTTACTCTGGCAATAAAGTGTCTAAGCTATAAAAATTGTTAAGCTCATTGCCAACAAAAGATTTGATAATTTTTTTAAATATCAGCAGATAATTAAAAAATTATTACGGCCTTATTTTTCCGCTTCCTGAACAAGTTTTGCAAACCACATAACAACAACCTTGACCACAACAGCTACTTGGTGGGTTCATATAATGCCCCTTCTCACCATTACAATCGGGACATGATATCTTTTTTTTAGTTAATTGTTGTTTTTTTCCCGGCATGACCTGCTTTAAAACCTGTAGAACTTTTATACAAGAGTCACATATCTCTTCATTACTTCCAGGTACAAGGTCCCTTTTACAGCGGATACAGCTTTGTTGTTCTGTAAATGGTGTGGAGTTGCCCATCAAGTTAACTGAACTTTGTTTGAGATTATCTGTTTCATTTTGGTATATCATAATAAAAAAATAGCCTGCAATAATCAGGCTAACCCAGATATTTCATGAAGAGTGGCCGAAAGGTTGTTCCAGTAGTTGTCATAACAAGGCGCAAGTTGAATTTTTCAGGTAAGCATACTGTAAGCATGTGATCCTTAAAAATTTATCCTGCAACGCAGTTCTGGCAATCCCTGGGGCAGCATAGCAGATATTCTTAATGAAATATTCGGGCTAGGTTAAACACAACCCAGCTTTCGCTGTTAAATTTTACAAAAAATGGGATAATTTTACTTGAGAATTGTTAACAGTCAGATGCTTTTCATAGAGATTATTTATTCTATTAAACCGTAATAAACTATTTATTTTCCAGGTGTTTTTTTAAACCTGTTTTGTCTTCACTTAAAATTGGGTGGCTCTTTTCATAAGCAGCAGATGAAGTATCTGGTGATGATATAACTGTCAAGTATGCAGCTATAAGCATAAAACCAACATTTAGAAAACCAGTAACTATTGCTCCTGTTAATACCCCCTTTAGTACCTGATATCTCTTTTTTAAGGCAAAATAAACCATAATTGGTACGACATAAATAAGCTGTCCAACAATGCCTGGTGCAAACAACATGATAAAAAGCACTATGCCGATAGCCCCTTTATCAACCACTATGTTAATTCCTGCTGCTTCTAATAGATAGATAACAAAGAAATATATTGCACATATAACGACATAAATAAGATGGCACACCAGTAGGAGTTTTATACCTGAATAAAAGCTATCTGATATGGGTTTTATCATTATATTGCTTAGCTTAACTGCTTAACTAAATAAACCAACAAATACTACAGCATTTTTTAGCAACTAAATAAAAAATTACTCATTGCAACTTACTACGCATTACTTTCAACTTTTTCCATTAAATTCATACACTCAACATGTTTTTTTCTAAACAAATTGATATATTTTTTTACATTTTCCTGCTCTCTTAAAAGCTTCTCTTCGCTCTCTTTTAAAGAATCTTTAAGAATATCTAACTCTTGCTCTAAAATACAATACTGTGAGTCTGTTACTGACATTTCTGGCAGAACTTTCTCATTTGTATTGTTACCGTATACATTAGATGTCCACATATTGATGTAGTCACCACGATCTTTAGGGGCAGCATGTTCGTGAGCAAATCGTGCAATCATTTTTATTGCTACTAGCTTACCGTTATACAGACTATTAAACTGGATATCTTCAAGTCCCTTACCTTGCCTCTTCATAATTCTATATGCTTGCTCAATGGCATTATTGCTCTCTTCATAAGAGTTTGAAGTGGCCATGTTTAGAATTTTGACTAAGATTTTATCCATTTTTATACTCCTATTAAATACGCATTGTGATTTTCGATAATGATTTAATGAAAGCAAGACTCATGCCGTTATCGTAACTTAAGAATCGCTTTTATAGGTTTCGATAATATTTCATCATACTTCCATTAACATTCAATACGATAAACACAATGTTCAACACCGTAAGACACAGCATAAAATTATGCAATATCATACATATGCAACCAATACCGAATATTTCAAAACAAGCAATTGCCTGGTATTATTATTTTTTAATTTTATCTACTAAACAGCAAACATAAGAGACTTCAATACCATTACCAATCATTATTTGAGACAAGAATTTTGTTTGAAAAAGTGTTTCTGTCAAAAAACAGTCAGCAGATTAGAGCTGAGAGTGTCATTGTATAGTTAAATAGATATAAAAATGGGGTGAACAATGGATAGAAACAACACAACTATTTGAAATAATTTTCTTTTATTGCATGTAACAATCAAAATGTTTCATGCAATTATGTTTGAACAATAGCTAAGTATAATATTTAGATATGTGTAATGATGGAAATGTTAAGCTAAATGACTCTTAACATCACAAAAATGAAGTCGCTTCGGTCTTATGTGTAAGAATTAATTATTATTTTTAATAGTTTTTGGAGTATTTAGAAAAACAGAAGGTAGGATATTGCGATACAAAGAATGGATTGCGTTTATAGATAGGGAGCATACAGTCAAATTATTGAAAAGGTAATTATCAAATCGACTGTATACCCATTAATATCTATATTTTAAGCTAAATTTAACGTTGGAGCCTCATATACCAAGGTAATACACATGCATTTTCGGTTATCTATCTATGAACATACCATCTGTCATTGTCAATAACGCTGCTACATTACAACGACCAAGACTATAGTAGACTTTGTTTGCCTTGCGTTTTGACAATAGAATATCTTTGTCTCGAAGCAGGCTTAAATGTTGTGAAATATTTGATTGAGAAGAGCCAACCTGTGCTACTAATTCTGTGACGTTAAGCTCTTGATTATGGATTGCGGTTAAAATTTTCAGACGCAGAGGATGCGCCATAACTTTAAAGCAACGAGCCATTTTGTCTAGGTTTGCCTCATTAAATTCACACTCCATGTCAAAAACTCCTCCTTGGGAACAAAATTATAATATTCATTGTGATACCAACCCTGTAGTAAATATTTACAAAACAGTTTGATACATTTTTGATACTGTGGAGATTGAGGCGAAGCAAAAATAGTGAGGGGTTAAGATAATGAAACCCTGCACCTAAACAAAAGCTCAACCTCAGGCAGTGCACTATATCTAGGTTCGACAGTTAAAATTGCGTAACTACTGCCAAACCTAGGTATAAAAACTAATTAAGGTGTTAGTTTTTTTGCTTTTTCTACAAACTCATTTACTTCTTGTGAAACCAATGCTTCCATTTTAGAGCGTGAGTCATTAAGGATCTCAATGTTCTCTTTAATTTGGTTAAGCATAGTCTCCCCTACTTCACCAACCATCTTGGTTTGAGCAGAAATCACCTCTTCAGGGCTTTTAACACTTGCTAGCTCTTCTAACTTCTTGGTGCTGTTGGAGATTAAACCTTCCATGCTGCTAAACTGCTTGCTAGTTAGGTTTTTAACAGCTTCGGTATTGATATTTTGTAAAGTTGTTAAAGTACCGATCATTTTGTTAGTCATTTCGGTAAAGTTTTCAGCTACTTGATTATTCATTATGATGCTCCAGTCCGTATATTGTTATGCTGCACCGCAGCAATTGATGCAGTGCAGCATAACACTTGTCTGGGTGGTGTCAAGATTTATTTTGCAGTGCGGAATAATTTATTATGAAACAGCTATAAATTATGCTAGTTAAGGCAGGAGAATAATTACGACCTAACCCAACAAAAAGAGATACTTACCTTTTTGTGTGAGCTAGGCCATTTTAATATATATAAATGAAGTTTATTATGCAGCAGCTAATAGAGCTTGATTAATATCTTCCATTAAATCATCAATATGCTCAATGCCTATTGATAGCCTAACCATATCTGTAGTTACCCCAGCTAGTTTAAGCTCTTCACTGTTTAACTGTCTGTGTGTTGTTGTGGCAGGATGACAAGCAAGTGATTTTGCATCACCTATATTTACCAATCTTGTTATTAGTTTTAAGGCATCAATAAACTTTGCACCTGCTGTCAGCCCACCTTTGATACCAAAGCAGATAAGTCCAGACCCCTTACCATTCATCTGTTTTTTTGCAAGCGGAGCATATGGGCTGCTTTCTAAGCCAGGATAACTAACCCACTCTACTTGGGGATGTTCTTGCAGTTTTGTAGCAACAGTTAATGCATTTTCGCAGTGACGATCCATACGTAACGCTAATGTCTCTATACCTTGCAATAGTTGAAATACATTAAACGGTGATATCGCTGCCCCCATATTTCGCAGAGGCACAACACGACAGCGACCAATATATGCAGCAGGGCCAAAGGCATCCACATAGACCACGCCATGATAGGATGGGTCAGGAGTAACCATCATAGGAAAACGTTCTCCATTCTCCTTCCAGTTAAATTTACCTGAATCAACAATAATTCCACCTATTGAAGTGCCGTGACCACCCATATATTTAGTTAATGAGTGAATAACTATATCAGCTCCAAACTCAATTGGTCTGCATAGATATGGCGATGGAACAGTATTGTCTACAATAAGTGGAAGACCTGATTTATGAGCTACTTCGGCTAAAGCTGCGATATCTGCCACATTACCAGCAGGGTTTCCAACTGATTCACAAAAAATTGCACGGGTTTTTTCATCTATTTGAGATGCAATTTTTTCAATTTCATCTCCAGGGGCAAAGCGAACTTCTATGCCTTGCAAGGGAAAAGTATGGGCAAAAAGATTATAAGTGCCACCATAAAGCTGACTAACACTTACTATGTTATCTCCGGTCTTGGCAATAGCTTGAATAGATGCCGTAATAGCAGCCATTCCAGAAGCCATTGCAAGCCCTCCTACACCCCCTTCCATAGCTGCTACCCTTTGTTCTAACACATCAGTAGTTGGGTTCATTATCCGTGTGTAAATGTTACCTGCTACTTTTAGGTCAAACAGATCTGCTCCATGTTGGGTATCGTCAAAAGAGTAGGAAGTAGTTTGATAAATTGGAACTGCCACTGCTTTTGTTGTGGGTTCTGGGGAGTAACCGCCATGGATAGCTATAGTCTCTATTTTCATAAATTTACCTTTAATTTACAGATAATTGAATGGCATTTAAGTTTGTTTTAACATCTAAATATAAAACCACATTAAACTCATACTTATAGAATATTTTTATTATTGCAATAAAAATATTAATAAAAATTAGATTACGATAAGAAAGCCATATTATATTTTAGTAAATTTGCCTATCAGTAAATAGTTGTAGCTGCTACTTTGTGTTTAATAATTAAACCTTCAAACAGTTTCCTATTTTCAGGATACATGATGATAACCACTCTATTTGTTTTAGCTTCGGTAACTTTTGTCGCAATGATGAGTCCGGGGCCAGACATGATGCTGATAATAAAATATAGCAGTAAAAAGCAACGGTGGCCTGTTGTAGCCTGTATAGCTGGGATATGCTGTGGTGCTATGGTTTATATTGCTTTTTCTATTCTTGGAATAGCTGTAATAATTTCAACTAGTACAACACTATTTACATTATTAAAATTTGCAGGTTCTGGGTATCTTATTTATATCGGTATAAAGTCACTATTATCAACTGGTGGGCTACAACTTGACAGCGCAATTCAGCCTATTACAAACAAACATATAACCCCATTTCGTGATGGTCTTTTATGTAACGTTTTAAACCCAAAAGTAACCATGTTTATACTAGCTGTATTTACAAAAATTATTGAACCTTCAACTCCAGTTGAAGAGAAGGTAATCTACGGGATATTTATGGCTTTTGAGGTTTTCATCGTTTGGAACATTTTTGTAGCACTAATCCGCACCAAGTTAGTTTTAGGCTTTATGCAAAAGTATCAAGTAGCAATTGATCGTTTAACGGGAATAGTGCTTATTGGTTTTGGAGGTGCACTTGCACTTGAATAGAACATCTAAAAAGAAGCACTGTAAAACTATCTTCTTTTAGCTTCTATTAAAAATCCTAGGAGACTGACGGTCATGGAAAACCATGTCTTGTAACCTGTTGATATTGCTTTTATATAAAAATTTTTAATAATTCAATAAAAATTTTCAAAATCTTGCTATATCAATTATTTGCAATATTTATCCACAGAAAGTCCGACAAGCTCCTTGGATAATAGCATCCAATCATAATATTTTTATCTTTTGCAATTCAAGTTGGCACTTATTATAGCTAGTCTTTTCATTCCCTACTACGTGGTAATAACGAGGGATTCTTATTGTGAACAGTTTTTAAGTTAAGCTATTATATTGTTAACTGTATAAGACAACTTACTAGCGAACCAGTTATTTATGGTTCGCTAGTATGATATCTGCTACAGGTTTATGTTTGAAAATGCGTATTATTTTTAGTTAAAATTTGCTAATTTAAATTGTTAACTAGCTTTTTCGGCTGCTATCCTTCGCCCTGTCTCAAAGGCTGTGTCGTTTAGTGTTACCAATTTTGGCTTTTTGGCTCTAAATCTATCTAAAATACACGCTTTTAATACCTCTGCAGAAAAAGGCAGTTTTTCAGATACTGCGCCTAACATAACTGTATTTACCAGTTTGGCGTTACCTAGCTCAGTTGCTATGGCTCCGGCATCAAAAGCTGTTACAGACTGTCCGCTTTTTTTAATCTCTTCAACTGGGTTATCTGGATAGTCGTAAAGGCCCACAGATACTATAGGTGGGACAATTTTCATATCGTTAACCAGTGCAACACCTTCTGGGCGTAAATATGGCGTCCAACGTAGAGACTCTGCCGCTTCAAAACCTATGAGAAAATCAGCAGTACCTTTGGTGATAACGGGAGATAGAACTTTTTTACCAAAACGCACGTGGGATGAGACCACGCCACCCCGTTGAGCCATGCCAGCTACCTCAGTTTTTTTAACGTCAAAACCCAGGCTAATTGCTGCTTCTGCTAAAATTTCAGCAGCTGTCATCACGCCAAGCCCACCTATACCTACCACTAAAATATTGGTTATTTTATCATCCATGGGACGCACATCCTTTTGCTTGTGTGGGTAGAGGTATGATGGCTTCAGGGGCGCAGGTTTTAGGGCAAAGATCACAACCTGTACAAGCTGCTGTTTCTATGCGAACAAATGCTAAATCTACCTCTTTACCGTTGGGTTTGGTCTCTTTACCTCTACGTGTAACAAGAATAGCCGGACATCCAACATCCAGACAGTTACCACAACCTGTACATTTGTCATCTACCACTGTATATGCAGGTTTATGAATGTAGTGGTCTATTAATACACAAGGTTGGTCGGTAATAATAACTGATGGTTCTGGTATTTTTACCTCTTTACGTATGGTTTTGAATAGATCTGGCAGTTGATAAGGGTCAATTGTGTGTACACGTTCAGGAGCAACACCTAACGCCTCAACAAGTTTTACAAAATCCACCCGTGGTGTCTCTTCTCCCTGTAGATCCCTACCACTACCGGGGTTTTCTTGACCACCTGTCATACCCACGGCTCTGTTATCTAATAATAGGATGGTGACGTTACCCTTATTATAGGTAATATCTAGAAGCCCCTGCATACCCATGTGCAGGAACGTTGAATCGCCAATTACTGCAACAATGGCTTTTTTACTGTCACTCTCTCCCCTGCCTTTATCTAACCCTAAAGCTATACCCATGGAAGCCCCCATGGAGATAGTAGTATCTAACGCCTCCCAAGGTTGCCCTGCCCCTAAAGTATAACAACCAATATCACCTGAAATGTGAATATTGCGAACCCTAGACAGAGTATAAAACACACCTAAATGTGGGCAGGCACTACACATGGTAGGAGGCCGGGGAAAAAGAGGTTCAATGGGGATAGTTTCAGCTGCCTCCACAACAGCAGTCTCAATACCTAAAAGGCCATCAATTGCTGGTTTAATAATAGCAGGTGAAAGCTCATCAGTAGCTGGGAGGATATCTTTACCATGGACTTCAACAGATAATTTAGCCCCGTTTAGTTCATTTTCAACCAACGGTTCTGTCTCTTCTACCACAACAATACGTTCAACTGTATTGGCAAAATTACGTATTATATCCATTGGTAATGGATGAGAAAAACCCAATTTAAGTAGGGGCATATCTGGGTAGCTCTCACGCACATGCATGTAAGCAGGTCCAGAAGTTACAAAACCAATGCGTTTGTCCGACCCTTCTTCAAGTATATTAAAAGGGCTTTTTTCACTCTCTAATTTAAGCTTGCCATCTCTCTCAAGCATCTTAGGAAGCTGCCTTTTAGCAGCACCCGGAACCATAACCCAACGTGCAGGGTCTCTAATAAAACCAGGTGCTGTTTTATTAATTCTTTCTCCAACTGTCACCATTGCTTTAACATGGCATATACGGGTGGTCATACGGACAATAACAGGGGTATCGTATGCTTCTGATATCTCAAAAGCAGCGCGGGTCATTTCATAGGTTTCTTGAGAATCCGCAGGCTCTAATATTGGCAAATGAGCAAACCGACCCCAATAACGGGAGTCTTGTTCATTTTGTGATGAAGAAAAACCCACATCATCAGCAATGGAGATAACCAACCCCCCTACTACGCCTGCTAAAGTTTGGGTCATCAACGCATCTGAGGCGACATTCATACCGACATGTTTCATAGCGCAATAACTACGAGAACCTGCTAAAGATGCTCCTATTGCTACCTCTAAAGATACCTTCTCGTTAACTGACCATTCGGTATAAATATCAGGAAAAGGAGCTAGGTTTTCTAAAATTTCAGTAGATGGAGTTCCAGGATAGGCAGCAGCAACACGTGCGCCAGCCTCCCAAACTGCACGAGCTGTGGCTTCATTACCAGAGAGAAGCAGCGGCGTGCCCCCAGGGGAGTTTACTAATTTATTTTCCGACATTAATTTTCCTCGTGTTCATTTACAAAAAGCAATATTGCCCGTTATTTATGAAAATTTCCGGGTTAACAGTTTTTAAAAATTATTTTTGACGATGATCAATTACACGTACAGCTTTACCCTGGGACCTAGGAACCTCACCAAGATTTTTAACCACCACTTTAGTGCTGATACCGATAAACTCTTTAATATCTCTTTTAACCTTTTCAGCAACCCTGTTAATAGAATCATCACCTTTTTCAGATAGGGGAGAGCTGGCTTCAACATTGATTAAAACCTGATCCATACTACCTTCACGGGATACTTCGATTTGGTAGAACGGACCTAGAGTTTCACTTTTCATCAACACTTCTTCCACCTGAGATGGAAAAACGTTAACACCACGGATAATAAGCATATCATCGGTTCGCCCAGCAGGTTTTCGCATACGGGCATGGGTTCTGCCACACTTACAAGGGGCATAGTTTAAGCAAGAGATATCTCTTGTGGCATAACGTAAAATTGGGAATGTCTCTTTTGTAAGAGAGGTAAAAACCAGCTCACCTTCTTCGCCAGCAGGTAGAGGTTTTCCAGTTTGGGTATCTACACACTCCACCAAAAAATGGTCCTCCCAAACATGCAAGCCATCTTTGGCCTCTACACATTCGTTAGATACCCCCGGCCCTATTAGCTCTGAGAGACCATAGACATCAATTGCATCGATGCCCATTTTAGACTCTAACTCAAAGCGCATTTCATTGGTCCAAGGCTCCGCACCAAATATACCAACTTTAACCGGAAGTGTACGTAGGTCTACCCCCATCTCTTCGGCAGACTCAACAAGGTTAAGAGCATATGATGGAGTACAAGCCAGTGCGTCAGCTTGAAAGTCTTGCAGAAGCATAATCTGTTTTCGGCTCTGCCCACCAGAAATGGGAATAACCATTAAACCAAGTTTTTCTGCTCCGTAATGAAAACCTAAACCGCCAGTAAAAAGACCATACCCATAAGCATTTTGAATGCGATCTCCAGGTTTTAAACCAGATGCAGCCAAGGATCGAGCCATAAGGTTAGCCCATGTATCAATATCACGTTTGGTATAACCCACAACAGTTGGTTTACCAGTAGTACCAGAAGATGCATGAACCCTAACTACCTGGCTCATAGGAGTTGAAAAAAGACCAAAGGGGTAGTTTTGCCGTAGATGTTCTTTTTTGGTAAAAGGAAGGTGGCGAACATCTTGTATAGTTTTAATATGCTGAGGTTTAACGCCCAACTCATCCATACTATGGCGATAATGTTTAACCGTGGCATAACATCGCTCTACCGTTGCTTGCAGACGGCGTAGTTGCAAAGCTTCTAAATCTTCACGGGGTAATGTCTCTTTATCAGGTTCAAACATGGGACTACCTTTATATGTAAATTAAAAAAATTATTACTCTATCCATTGGGATACCAAATCACCCCGGACAAAAACCGTACCACAAAAAAGCCCGACTATCTCATTGTCTGACTTACGCCTCACCTCAACCCGATAGTTACCAGTCTGCTTGCTACGGGTCTCTTCCACCGCTTCGGCAATTAAACAATCACCATCTTTACTTGCTGCCGGGTAACTCATAGAAGCGTTGAGGCCAACTGCGGTTGCACCAGCAGCATTGCTAGCTAAGCCAAACGCAAAATCAGCAAGAGAGAATGAAGCTCCACCATGGGTTATATTTACTGAATTTAGATGGTGTTTGGTAATAGGCATAGAGACTAAACACCAACCCGGTCGGGCTGCCTCTACTTTTATGCCTAACATAGTAGCAAAGCCGCCTTTTTGCATCCAATTACCAATTTTTATGGCTTCAGGGGTAGAGTGGGTCTCCTGGTTTAAATTAGAAACCAGATCGATACTATTCATATTAAGTTTCAACCTAACCTATTCTTATAGTTTTTATATTTGTAAACTACATATAAATTAAGAGCTTGTAAAAACTTAGTTTAACTGTCAGTTTTTAGCTCTCAGAAATCAGATCATATCCTTCTTCTTGCAATGCTTTTGCTAGCTTAAGTGGATTATCAGCCCTATAACGGGCAATTACTATACGTAAGCCTGTATCATCAGGGTGTACTGGTGAAACAATGGTTGCAATATAACCACCCAACTCGTTTATTTTATTTGTCAGCTTGGTTAACTCACCTGTTTCATCTGGCAGATGTAGGGCAATTCTTGTGGTGTCTTCCATTGTACAGCCAGTGATATCTAGAAAAAAATCTAACATATCACCTGTGGTTATAATACCAACTAGCACTTCATTTTCTATTACAGGCAGAGAAGATATTTTATTTTGACGAAGTAATAAACCGGCCTCTTCTACCAACGTTTGTGGTGAGCAAGTAATAACCTCTGAGCGCATGATTTTTTTTGCTGTTATTTTGCTTAAAAGATAATTTGCTTCATTAACCGAGAGGGTTGAAACTGGTGATGGAGCAGCCAATTTGACTTCATCTTCTGTTACTAAACCCACCAGTTTATCACCGGAAACTACTGGTAGATGGTTGATACCATGATCCTGCATCAACTGGGTTATCTGCGTTAGTGTGGTGTCACCATTGATGGTTATCACCTTGCGAACCATAATACGTCTGACAATCATCTATTATCTCCAAAGCAAGGTTTAGTTTATAAGCCACTTAAAAAATTAAATCAACGGGAGAGAATAAGAGTGATTCCTACTTCAATACAATATATTGAGTAAAAACCATCAATGTCCCAAATACGCTTTACGAACCTCTTCGTTGGCTAAAAGGTCAGATGCCGATGCACCCAAGGTTATTGCTCCTGTCTCCATTACATAACCACGTTGGGCAATTTTTAAAGCTGCTTTGGCATTTTGTTCCACCATTAAGCAGGTCATGCCGTCTTTATTTAGTTGACTAATAACACGAAAAATATCAGCCACCAACAATGGAGCCAACCCCATTGATGGCTCGTCAAGCAAAAGCAGTTTGGGCCTACCCATCAAAGCCCGACCTATTGCCACCATCTGCTGCTGACCACCAGACAGAGTACCTGCCGGATCTGCTGCTTTATCTTTTAAAATGGGGAAAAGGTCATAGACATCATCACTGCCTTTTTTCAACCAACTAACATCTTTGCGGTGAGCATAAGCCCCTAGTTGAATATTATCAGCCACCGATAACTCTGAAAACATCAACCGCCCCTCCGGCACATGGCATATGCCTAATTCTGTGCGTCTGTGGGCTGGCATTTTAGTGATATCTTCTCCCGCAAAAAAAACACTGCCCTTATACCTTGGCAGCACACCAGATAAAGTTCGCAATAGAGTAGTTTTACCAGCACTATTAGCACCTACTATGGTTACTAACTCGCCGGTGTTTACTTCCATATCTACCCCTCGTAATGCGGTAACTTTACCGTAACGACAAGATAGACCGCTCACCTTGAGTAGAGGATCAATTAAGGAGGTCATCTTAATCGTCCCCCATACCAAGATAAGCTTCAATTACCTTTGGGTTGTTTTGAATCTGCTCAGGAGTTCCCTCTGCCAGATATTCTCCATAATTAAGAACCAGCAGCCCATCAGAAACCGCCATGACCAACGCCATGTTATGCTCTACAAGCATTACTGATATTCCTAATTTTTGAATGCGCCTAATCAGCTCTCCCATCTCACCTGTTTCAGAATCATTTAGACCAGCAGCAGGTTCATCCATTAACAAAAGCTTGGGTTTGGTAGACAAAGCACGGGCTACCTCTAGCCGTTTTAGCTCACCATAAGGCAGAGCGTCAGATTCTCTATTTGCAAGATGATCCAACCCACAAAAAACCAAATTTTCCATGGCTTGCTCTTCCAATCTTGCTGCCTCTTTGCGAGAGCTTGGTAGAGAGAGAGCACCAGAGAAAAAACCAGAAGAGCCATGGTTGTGACAACCAACCAGGGTATTTTCTAGAACGGTCATATTTAAAAATATTTGTGGGGTTTGGAAGGTTCTAGAGATACCCAGCTTAGATATTTTATGAGGAGGCTGACCTACTAAAGACTTGCCTTCAAAACGCATGTTACCAGATGTTGGTTGGTAAATACCTGTGAGAAGGTTAAACAGTGTTGTTTTTCCTGCTCCATTAGGCCCAATAACAGAATATACACTACCCTTCCGAGTGGCAAAGCTTAGGTTAAAAATTGCTGCCACTCCGCCAAAGGTTTTGGTGATATTTTCGGCCTCTAAAAAAAGATCCATATCAGCCACCCGCAGGCTCAACAGAGATTGTTTTTTTTATAAAAAGTGGCTTTATTTTTTGGCTTAAACCAACCCATAAACCTTGTGGCAGAAAAATCATTATACCCATCATAATAGCACCAAGAATCAACACCTCATAATCCTCAAATACCACCAGTGTCTCAGGTAACATTGTTAACACCGCAGCACCAAATATTGGGCCGTATTTAGATGCCATACCACCTAATACCACCATGACAACTAGTTCAATAGAAAAATGAAAGCTGAAGGAGTCCGGGCTTATAAACCCTTGTTGGTGAGCAAAAAGGCTACCAGCAAAAGCTGCAAACAGGGCAGAGACTACAAAAATTTTTATTTTAATTTTTTCTATGTCCACCCCCATCATCTGCGCACCTACTTCAGAGCCATGTACCGCCCTTAATGCCAAGCCAATACGAGAGTTTATTAGGTTTAAGGCCACCCAAACCCCTAACAATAGAGCACCATTGGCAACTATATACCAACGGATGTCACTATCGATATCCCAACCCAAAATATTTAAAACCGGAATATCAGAAAGCCCATCTGGCCCACCTGTTATATGGGTGGGTTGAACCATTAATATGTTTATTATTATACCAAACCCCAAAGTTGCCATAGCCAGATAGTGGCCTTTAAGGCGTAGAATGGGCCGGGCGATTAACTCTGCCACCAACCAAGTTGCTAGCAGCCCAACCAAAAGAGCAAGCCAGGGGTTCCAAGATAACAAGGTGGTTAAAAGACCTGATGCATACGCACCAATGCCAAAAAAAGCTGCGTGCCCAAGGGATATCTGCCCCGTGTAACCCATTAAAAGGTTAAGCCCAACAGCAATTAGAGCATTTATAGCAATGCTTACACCAACAACTGTAACAAAATAGTTAACCGGAAAAAGTATTGGAGCTAGTGTAATAATAGATGCCAAGGCAAAAAAACCGCGATATCGCTTCATACTCGCTCCTCCCCGGCTTTTCCAAAAAATCCTTGTGGTTTAAAAAAGAGAACCAAAAGCAAGATAATAAAAGCGATGGCATCTTTATAGCCAGAAGATATCAAACCAGCCCCTAAAGACTCCAACACCCCCAAAACAACACCACCTGCAACAGCCCCCATAGGGTTGCCTAACCCACCAAGAATAGCAGCAGCAAAGCCTTTTAAGCCTAACATCATGCCAGCATCATAAGAGGTAAAAGCGATTGGTGCTATAAGCAGACCAGCAGCCCCTCCTAGCAAGGCAGACAGACCATAGGCAAATAACATCATTCGTTTAACAGGAATGCCAATTAAAGAGGCTGCAATGGGGTTTGCAGAACAGGCTAAAAGTGCTTTTCCGGTGATTGTGCGGTTGAAAAACTGGTGAACTAAAAAAACTAGAACAGCAGTAACACCCATAACCCACATACTTTGTGGTGTTAGAGTGGCACTGCCTATGTGTATTGGGGTTTCACCAGAAAAAGCAGGAAGAGAGTGAAAGTCTTTACCCCAAATAAGCAGAGCCAAACCGCGTAAAAAAATTGAGGCTCCAATTGTTATGATGATAGTAGAAACTACCGTTGCAGATTTGGCAGGCTCTATGGCAAATTTTTCTAAAATAAGGCCAATGCAAACTGCTATAACTAGTGCCAAAAACAGAGCAACCGCAAAAGGCACGCCGACAGCCAAGAGCGACACTGCACTCATGGCGCCGACCATTACAAACTCACCTTGAGCAAAATTTACGACATCAGATACGTTGAAAATAATTGCAAAGCCCAAACCTACTAACGCGTAGGCAGAACCAATGGTAACCCCTGTAATTAGGGATTGCAGCAATACATCACTCATAACAATTTTCAACCCTAAATTCGATAGTAGAAAAAACCTCTATGGCTAAAATTGCCGAATTTAGGTTCTTAGTTAATTTATTCAACAATAGACCAATCGCCGTTTTTGATTTCCAACATTTTAAAAGCGTTAAGACCTAAACCTAAATGGTCGCTACTACTCATGTTGAAAATACCACCAGCACCAAGGAAATTTTTTGTATTTTCAATTTCATTACGCACACGAGCTTTATTTGTGCTTCCTGCCCGTTTTATAGCTTCCACGGCTAAATAAAGGGCATCGTAGGCATGGCCACCAAAGGTAGAAACCGGACCATGTTTGGCTTCAAAGTTGTTTTTATATGCCTGAATCACCTCTGTTTGAGGATGAGAACTTGGCAACATAGAGGCAACCAGAAGTGAAGCAGCAGGTAGCCTTACACCTTCAGCAGCACTTCCTGCTAAGTTGATATATTTTTTAGATGCAACACCATGGGACTGATAGATTGGAAGTTTAATACCTAACTGGCGAATATTTTTTGTAACAATTGCAGGGCCAGAACCAAAGCCAAAGTTAAGAATTGCATCTGGGTTTGTAGCCCTAATTTTAGAAAGCTGTGCGGTCATGTCAGTATCTTTTTTACCGTAAGACTCATCCGCAGTAATTGTTATGCCATATTCTGAAGCTAGAGCCAAAACCTGCCCACGCCCTGACTTACCAAAGCCACCAGAACCAGAAATTAAACCAACCTTTTTTATGTCCCTTTTGTTCATATCAATAAAAATTTTTCTTGCTGCCATTTTATCTGTATGAGGAGTTTTAAATACCCACTTTTTAACAGGTTCTACAATTTTTACTGAACCAGCCATTGAGATAAAAGGAATTTTAGCTTTTTGAACAATAGGAATAACCGCCATGGTAGTACCAGATGTAGATGCACCAACTATTATATCAACACGGTCTTTTTTAATTAGCCTTTTGGCAAAATTAACTGCTTTTTTAGGGTTTGCGCCAGTATCGTAATGGATCAATTTTATTTTTCTGCCTATTACTCCACCTTCATCGTTGATCTTTTTCACATACATTTGCAGTGTTTTTAGCTCTGGGTCACCCAAAAAGGAGGCTGGACCAGTAACAGCTAGAAATGTACCAATTTTAATATCGCTTGCTTGGGCTGCATTTATTGAAAACAGAAGTGCAAATCCAGCAACAAGAGCTTTTACAGATCTTTTCATGATAGAGCTTCCACTTAAAAATGATTTTAAAATAAGAGAGACCCCTTATTTCGTTTAAAGCGACAATAAGGGGTCAATTAGATATGGCTTAATAAAATAAAAAAATTAATCTTAGAATTTATACATCAACTCAGTACGGATAAAGTGCGAATTAATTGTACCATCCGCATAATAGTCGCCTGGGTTTAAAAATTCATAAACCAAATGGCTGGAGATAGCCTTTGTAAAATTGTATTTTAGTTTAGAAGTTAAATAAAGACCACGGTTCGTACCTGTACCATTTCCATCATCCTCATCAGCCATCATCCAATGGGCACGAAGATCAAGGTTGCCCTTGTCTGTAACAGCCATTTTAAGACCAACTGAAGGCACAGAAATATTAGACCACCATGCAGGGCCAGTACGAAGCTGGTTGGTACCATTTACGTTGTTGGATGCAACCATAGAGTAAACCGCAAGCTCTTTAAATTGCGACCAGCGACCAAATACCTGCCAAAATGCTTCATTTTCGGTGGTTGTGTCAGAGTCATCACCAGAAAGATAATAATAGCTAACATCAACAACTGGTTTTATTGCAGGTGCTACCGGTAGTTTATAGGCTAATTTAGCATCAACCATTACACCACCAATATCGGTTATAACATCGTTGTCCATCTCACCGCTTTGGTATGCTACCTCTAAGTTAGCAGATAGAGACTTGCTGATTTTTGGCATTAAACGTACACCAAAGGTGTGCAAGTCTATATCGTTATTGGCGGTGGAGACATCATCTTCACCCTTGTAAAGATAGTATGCTTCAAATGGATAGTTTGCATGACCCTTTTTAATGTAAATACCAGCCAAACTCTCATCAATATCGTTAGGTGATAGGTTTCTGCTCTGGCTATTTATGGCAAACTCATCTTCGTTTTTGTTCATAGCTCCAATTAAATCTATTGAGAGCTTATTACCAGCCTTATATTGTGCCTTTACCGCATTAAAATAGATAGTACGAGAACCATCTTCAGGGGTTCCATCAAGTATCATCTTGCCAGTACCGTAGATCATATCCTGACGGCCTAAACGTAAACTTAACTTGCCACCAAGAAGATTTTTTACATCTATGTAAAGGTTGTCAACTACAACTTCACTAGGAAACTCTTTACTTTCTGCGGGCTGTCCTGTGGGTTTATCACTGGAATGGTCCCAAAACTCATTTACTAAACGCCCCTTAACAGCCAAATTTGGGCTGAAGTTATATTGCCCCCAAACACGAGTTCTGGTCCTATGGTATTGCCACTGGTTTAAGTCACTGTTACCTCTTGCAATTGGTATCTCATCCCAGTTGACTAAACGGACCCGAAGATCTCCACCCCATGAAAGTCCACTTTGAGCTGCACTACTTGTTGCAGGAACAAAAGCTGCTCCAGCCAACAGAATACCTAATGCTAAAATTGATTTTTTCATCGTTAATTTGCTCTTTTTTAAAAGTTGAAAAAAAGTTTCTTACTTTATTGCTTTTATACAAATGCAACAATTAATACCTGTAACCAGCGAAAATCTATCAATTATGTTACATTTTTGCAATATAAATACATCAAGTGGTGCAATAAAGCAACGCTTGACCTTATTCATTCTATCATTCAAGAGCAGTTAGTCATAACCAACAACCATTTTTTATTTTATACAAGAATTGACTCCAACGCCAAAACACATTTTTGGTTCTCATGGGCAAGACCAATTGTAATGCGCAAGGCTCCATCTCCTAAGCCAAAGGAGTTCATAGGTCGGATGATAACACCCATTTTCAATAATTTATCGCACATCAACCCTGCTGGCATTTTATGGCGCACAAATAAAAAATTAGCTTGAGATGGTACAACCTCAAAGCCAAGCCTTATTAACTGTTCTTGCAACCATATTCCTTGTTGTTTATTTCGCATGCAGCGTTCTTTTACCACATGGGGCAAGCTTAATGCAGTTATAGCT
This sequence comes from Magnetococcales bacterium, assembly GCA_015231305.1. GTDB lineage: Bacteria > Pseudomonadota > Magnetococcia > Magnetococcales > JADFYX01. Next base: position 47,623 of record JADGBW010000010.1, read on the forward strand.
GCTGACTGGGCTAAAGTGTTAACGTTAAAGGGTTCTCGTGTTTTTTGTAGTTGTGTTATCAACTCTGGATGCCCCACCGCATAGCCTACTCTTAAACCAGCTAATGCATATATTTTTGAAAAAGTACGTGTCACAACTAAATTTGGATATTTTTGCAATAGAGATATTCCATTGGGATAATCATCAGCAAAGGCATATTCAAAATAAGCTTCATCAAGCACAACAATTACCCTAGAAGGTATACTTTGCAGCAGAGCTTCAACCTCTTGTTGGCTGTTATAGGTTCCCGTGGGGTTGTTGGGGTTACAGATCATTAATAGCTTGGTTTTTGCATCGACAGCTTTTGCCATTGCGACTAAATCGTGCTTGTCATTTTTATCTAAGGGGATGGCACGCCCGCATTCAAAATGGACAGCTGCTGCCAGGTCATACACCACAAAGCTAGGACGAGCAAACACCATATTTTCACCAGGTGATATTAACCCTCGTACAATCATATTTAAAAGCTCATTAGAACCATTTCCTAATAGTATTGTTGATGGATCTACATTTAGATGTTCAGCTAGTTTTTGTGTCAGTAGATAACAAGACCCATCAGGGTAACGGTTGATATCTTGAGCTGCTTTAGTAATAGCATTCACAACACCTTGATGTGGACCTTGGGGGTCTTCATTGCTTGCAAGTTTGATAATATCCGCTAATCCCAACTCTCTTTGTACTTCTTCTATTGGTCTTCCAGGACTATATGGATTAACCGATAAAATGCCAGGCCTAAAAAGAGATTTAAAGTCGGGTACTTTGATAGTTGCCACGATGTTAGTATCCTTACAGAATTTTAAAAATATGGTGGTAATTACATAACGACAGACTGCCACCCTTTATAATTTGAATCAACACTAACTGTTGGCAATACATTTAAAAAAAATCCATAACTACCTAAACAATAAAATACCGTCAGTATTTAAACAGCACTATACAAAGATGCGTTAATATTTGCTTATAATAAACTTGCATATTCATTTAAATACAAGGCTTTTTACTTTTAGGAACAATTAATGCAAGTTATTAGACACGGTCTATTGGTGTAGAAGTCAATTTTGACTCCTGCTTTATATTTACTTTATATAAGTTATTGAAACTATGATTATTTTCTTAAAATGTTGTTTATCAGTCTATTCTCTCTGTTTTCTCTTTCTTATTTTGTAGAAAATTTGTAAGGGTGATTAACAAAACATACAAAGCTTTGTTACCATCAAAGTGTAATATCAAACATAGTTAAATTTCATTCAAAACTTTAGAGATAGCTTCTAACAAATTGTTTTGTATCTAGTTGAAAATTTACAACTCTTAATTATATATTTTCGACTTAGTTAAGTAAAAAAATGAGAGTTATCTCTTGCAAATCTCCATGAACGTACCTATGACCCTACGATTACAAGTAAATTTTTGTAAATTTACTAGTTTTCAAGTAAGCTCATAACTACATTTTCTGTGTAGCTTATTTGTAGGTCGTCTATATATTTTGACACTCAAATTTTTCGTAGCACATCAACTATTAAAATAGCATTGCTGGCGTTAAAAAAGGGATATGATGAGCGATTTAGGTTGGAAGTTTGATAACAGTTATGCATCGCTACCTGGTGTTATGTTTACACGCCTTGCACCTACCCACGTAACTGACCCCAAGATGGTAATTTTTAACGACTCATTAGCCAAAAAAATGGGTCTTAGTTTACCTACTTCAGACCAGAACCCAGCGCAACTGTTTTCAGGCAACATTATGCCTAAAGGGGCAGACCCTTTAGCTCAAGCCTATGCAGGACATCAATTTGGTCATTTTACAATGCTGGGGGATGGGCGAGCTATAGTTCTAGGAGAACATATAACACCAGACTTAAGCAGATATGATATACAGTTTAAAG
>JADGBW010000046.1 GCA_015231305.1 Magnetococcales bacterium
AGGTCATAGTCGTTATTACGGGTGGAGTGCTGCAACTTGGAGACTGTCTCCGAAGTCCATAAATGTGTTTCACCTTCATGGCGAACCTTATATTCTCCTCCAACATCAAGAGAATGAGCATTTACTAGACTATCGCCATAGGCGTTGTTGTGACGTGCCAATACTTCACGGGCAATACCACACAGATCAACACCTTCAATACGAGAGACTGTTCCGGTAAAATATCTCTCTACAACCTGTCGACTTAAACCTATGGATTCAAAAATTTGCGCACCACAATAGCTAAACAGTGTGGAGATACCCATTTTTGAGAAAACTTTCAACATGCCCTTGTTAATAGCTTTTATGTAATTAGCATGGGCTTTTTCTTCGCTTATATCATCAGATAAATTGCCTTGAGCTTTTAATTGGGAAAGAGATTCAAAGGCTAAATAAGGGTTTATTGCTCCAGCACCATAACCTGCTAGAAGAGCAAAATGATTCACTTCACGGGCTTCCCCGGTCTCGGCGATTATACTTGCTTTGTTACGTACACCAGCACGAATTAAATTATGGTGAACACCAGACACTGCCAATAAAATTGGTACAGGAGCAAGTTCTGAGTTACTACCCTTATCACTTAGTATAACCAAGTTAACCCCTTCTGAAAGGGCTTCGGATACCTGTTCAAAAATAGTAGATAGGGCTGCTTTCATTCCGTCGCTGCCGTCTGCTACCCGAAACAGAGTAGAGAATGTTTTTGCCTTTAATCCTTTATTGTCTACACCACGAATTTTTGCAAGATCATCATCTGTAAGAATTGGCTGATTTAATGATATCCTATCTACGTGTGAAGGAGACTCTTCCAACAAATTGCCAACAGGGCCCAACTGCATACGTAAGCTCATGACAAGCTCTTCACGTATTGGGTCAATTGGAGGGTTGGTAACTTGTGCAAACAACTGTTTAAAATAGTTAAAAACCAATACTGGCCGCTCTGATAAAATTGGCAATGCAGCGTCATTACCCATAGAACCTGTAGGTTCCTGACCATTTATAGCCATTGGAGCTAGAAGAACATGTTGGTCCTCTTCTGTGTAACCAAAGGTTTTTTGCCTTTTTAATAGTGACTCTTTTTCTGGTTCGCTAGCCTTACCTTGAGGCAGTGTCTCAAGGGGCATCAAACCATTTTTTACCCACTCACTATAGGGGTGGCTACTTATAATGCTAGATTTAATCTCTTCATCGTCAATAATCCGCCCTTCTTTTAAGTCGATAACAAACATACGACCCGGACGCAACCTACCATTAAATAATGTCTCTTCAGGTGGGAAGGTTAAGGTTCCCGCTTCAGAGGCCATAACACATAATCCGCTTTTTGTTACCTGATAACGAGCCGGGCGTAGACCGTTACGGTCTAAGGTTGCACCAATGTAACGACCATCGGCAAATGCAACCGCTGCCGGACCATCCCAAGGCTCCATAATTGAAGCATTATACTCATAAAATCCCTTACGATCTTCATCCATGTGTTTATGATTTTCCCAAGCTTCTGGGATCATCATCATCATGGCTTGAGGTAAGGACCTACCACTTACAACAAGAAACTCCAAAGCCCTATCAAAAGAGGCTGAGTCTGACAGTCCTTCAGGAACAATTGGAAAAAGTTTTTTTATGTCATCACCAAAATGCGGAGATGATAGAGCAGCTTCTCTGGCTCGCATCCAGTTGATATTGCCACGTAGGGTATTAATTTCACCATTATGACTGATCATTCTGAATGGTTGGGCAAGGTCCCAAGTTGGGAAAGTATTAGTGGAGTAGCGTTGGTGCACCATAGAAAAAGCACTTTCCATGGTTGGATTGCTAAGATCAGGGTAATATTGCCCAACCTGCTCAGCCAAAAACATACCTTTGTAAAGCAGAGTACGGGTAGAAAAACTAGAGATATGAAACGATGCTGTCTCATCAACCCCATAGCCCAGCACCGCATTTTCAATACGTCGTCTAATAATAAACAGTTTGCGCTCAAGCCAAAGATCATCGGCTGTTTCGGGTTCGTTACGTACACCAACAAACACCTGTCGCATAACTGGCTCAGCAGCTTTGGCTGTGTAGCCAATGCGAGCTTCAGCACTAACAGGAACCACACGCCAACCGAGTAGCAGTTGCCCCTCTTCGGCAATCATCTGCTCTACCAGGCGGATACAAGATTCTCTTAAAGCTTTGTCTTTAGGAAAAAAGATCATTCCAACGCCGTAGTTACCAGCTTTTGGTAGTTTAATCTTTAACTGTTTTGCTTCTTCTTGGAAAAAGGCATCAGGCATCTGCATTAGAATACCAGCACCATCACCTGTCAGAGGGTCAGCCCCAACAGCACCACGATGTGTGAGGTTGTTAAGTACTTCAAGCCCCATCTCAATTATTTCATGAGATTTTTGACCATTTACATTAGCAACAAAACCAACACCACAAGCATCATGCTCGTGCTGAGGATCATATAACCCAATTTTTTTTGGAAAACCCATTTAACACTACCCTGCTTTTTTACCTAGAAACACCAACCCAAACTATAAAACCCCATGCAACTTCTTTTACTTCAATTTTACACTATTTTATTAAAAAAAAGTCCTACTGACAAAAACCAACGTTAGGAGTAAAGAAAAATAGAGAAATAAATCATAAGGTTACAACATTTAATTGGCGATAAACAGTATTTCTAAGCCCATTAATAAAAAGTACTCTTGTGTCACATAAACCATGAATCACAATCTTCAGTATATCAAGAAACCATGGTGCTATGTCAACCTTGGGCGACTAGATACTGCCATAACCAACAGTAATTTGAGTTAAAATCAAAATTTCATTAAATAACCACTCTAACCAACTGACTTTTAATCATGGCACTATGCACGAAAGCATTCACATAGTTTAAGATATTGATTAATATACTTATTACAGAAAAATACACCTTATTGGTGATATCATTTTTTTAATAATACCTTATTAGCCAATAGATTACGAAATAGGAGTGTTTCTAACGGCCTAATCTTAGGTTTAAAGATACTTGTTTAAAATTATTTCTACTAAATTACATTTAGTATTTTGGGAAAGTAAGTAATTAAGGGCGTTGTCTTAAAATTAGGGGGGAGCTACCTTTTATTTTCCAGCGGTCCATAGCCCACTTTGCTTCTACTTGAGACGAGAACGGGCCTAGTCTTACTCTGTAAAAATAATCTTTATCTCCCTTTACCTTAACTAGATAAGCTGGTGCTCTCTTTCTTCTTAGGGCTTTTACTACAGCATTTGCTCTTTCTAGGTCAGAAAAAATAACTAGCTGAACCTGATAAACACCTAATAAGCCAACTTTATTTACCAAAGGTTTAGGTCGAGGTTTGTTTATTTTTGATACCTCTATTAAACCACTTACATCTATTGTTTCTGGTATCAACTCTTCTTTAGGAACTACTACTTTGCGTTTGGAAAATTCTCTATAAAAGGTTATCTCCACATCTGGATCACGAGGTTTTGGTCGCAAATCACTGGGCATTGCCTTTTCAACAAACTGATCAGGCTCTGGCACTGGTTCCTTTACTGGTTTTGCAGGGGGTGGTGGTTTTACCTCTACTATTTCAGGAGATGACTCCATTATTATCTGTTCTACAATATCTTGATGCTTTGAAGATGGTTTAAATTTTTGTTTTTTAATCTCTTTTTTTTGCACTCTACGGGGTTGAAAATCTATAGGAATATTAACTGACACCATTTGATCATCAGAGATATCATCCTCTGATATTGGCATCACATCTTCAGGTATTTCAACTTTTGCAGATTTAGCTGAATCAGCATTTTTGCCAACAGCAACATTGTCACTAGTAAAAAATTGGACAAGAAGATACACACCACAACCAAAAAGCACCCCTATAATTGCAGGGGCAAGATATGGTGATTTAGAACGATGCCTTCTATACTTGGCAGATGTAGGATAACGCGGAGTTGTCACATTTTTTCCGGGGCTGTAACGCCCAATAGGGTTAAACCATTTGCTAATACCTGACGTACTGCATTAATTAAAGAGAGCCTAGCCCCTAACAAAACAACATCATCATCTAAAATACGATGGCTGTTATAATAGGTATGAAATGCTGAGGCTAAATCTATTAGATAATACGGCACTCTGTGAGGCTCTCTATGTAAAGCTGCTCCTTCTAACATTTCTGGATATGTTCCTAAAAGCCTAATTAAGCTCATCTCAGCATCTTGGGTGAGGCATGATAAGTCACCTTTCCCATCACCCAAAGATACAGAAAGACCTTTTTCTGCCAACTGGCGGTAGACCGCATGAATACGGGCATGGGCATATTGTACATAATAAACGGGGTTATCGTTGCTTTTACTAACCGCTAATTCTAAATCAAAATCTAGCGGTGCACCACCAGAACGGGTTAAAAATATAAAACGCACAGCGTCACTTCCAACTTCTTCGACAACTTCAGCTAGGGTGACAAATGTACCGTCGCGTTTTGACATCTTAACCGGCTCGCCACCACGCACCAGGTTAACCATCTGCACCAGCTCTACCTCTAAAAGATTTTTTTTGTCGGTAAGTGCAGTTAAAGCAGCTTGCACACGTTTTACATAGCCACCATGATCTGCTCCCCAAACATCAATTAGCAGGTCAAAACCTCGGCCGGCTTTTTCAAAGTGGTAGGCAATATCAGCAGCAAAATATGTAGCAGAACCATCAGACTTCTTTAAAGCTCTATCTTCAGCATCACCAAATTGTGTGGACTTAAACAGCAGCTGTGGCCTAGCTTCCCAATCGTCAGGTAGTTTCCCTTTTGGCGGGGCAAGCACCCCTTCATATATTAAACCTTTAGCTGTAAGCTGTTCTATTGTTGCCTCAATTTTTCCATCGGCATGGAGAGTTCGCTCTGAAAACCAGTTATCAAAGTGTATGTTTACAGTTGCAAGTTCGTTCCTAATCCACCCCATAATCATATCCATGGCAAAATCTACCACTTGGGCTGGTGGAGAACTTGTCATGTCTAACTCTACTGACAGCCACTTATCTCCATCTTGTTCTTTTAAAGCTTTTGCAATATCCACAACATATTGGGCTGGGTAACAACCTTCAGGCATGGTAATGCTACGATTGTAAAGCTCAAAATAGCGCAACATAACAGACCAACCCAAAACTCCAACCTGATTGCCAGCATCGTTAATATAATATTCACGCTCAACTTTGTGTCCTGTTACTTGAAGCACACTGGCAATAGCATCTCCCATTACCGCTCCTCTACCATGACCAACATGCATGGGTCCGGTAGGATTGGCAGAGACAAACTCCACTAAAATACGTTTACCAGCTCCAACTTTGCTGGTTCCATAATTCTGCTTGGCTTTTAAAATATCGGGGATAAGTTGCCTAATTCGGTCAGGGGCAATATGAAAATTAATAAAACCAGGGCCAGCAACCTCCCAGCGATCTACCTCTTTTTGGTTGGCGGGGAGTGCTGACAGCATTTTATCTGCTAAATCACGTGGTTTCATTTTGGCAAAACGTGACAGCACCAAAGCTGCATTGGTGGCAAAATCACCGTGGCTTTCATCACGGGGTCTCTCAACCTTATATTCTGGTAACTCTCCAGAAGGTAAAATGCCTTCATCTTGCAACTGCTTAATAATTCCACTTACCAAATTTTCTATAATCTGCCGCACAAATCACCTCAAAAAAAATTCTATACTCTTCTATAACTCATTATTTTCCAATATCTGCCACATCCAAGTTAATGTAACTTAACTTGACCCAGAAAGCAAAACAACTGCTTGGGCTGCAGCCCCCTCTCCTCGTCCTGTAAAACCCAGTTTTTCGGTAGTTGTTGCTTTAATGTTAATACAAGAGGTTGATGTTTTAAGAATTTCTGCAATACAACTCTCCATAGCCGGGATAAAAGGAGCAAGCTTTGGTTTTTGACAAATAACCGTTGCATCTATATTAACCACCTGCCAATCGCTTTTGTTAATCTCACCATAGACCCTTTTTAATAGTTGGCGAGAATCTATCCCTTTAAATTCATCGTCTGTATCAGGAAAATGGCGACCTATATCTCCCAACCCTGCTGCCCCTAGCAGAGCATCCATAATAGCATGCAAAAGAACATCAGCATCAGAGTGACCCAATAACCCAAGATCGTGGGGAATATCTACCCCACCAAGACGTAATGGACGGTTTTCTACCCAGCGATGCACATCAAAACCTTGGCCTACCCTAATATTCATTTAACCTTCCTCTCTTGTTGCTAATAAAAATTCTGCCAATGGCAGGTCAGAAGCTTGGGTAATTTTAATATTTGCAGGCTCCCCCGCAACAGCGATAACTGGCTTGCCTAGCCATTCTAAAATTGATACATCGTCTGTACCCATAAAACCAGAACTAGCAGCCAAGCGGTGGGCCTCCATTATTACTCCAAAACGAAACATCTGTGGAGTTTGCGCCATCCAAATTTCATCTCTGTCTAAGGTATTTTTAACTAAGCCATCTTGCCCAACCTGTTTAATAGTATCACAAGCTTGAACTGCTGCTAAAAGAGCATCTCCTCTACTGCGTGCTATATAAAGCCTATCAATTATTGCCTTACTTAACAGGGGCCGGGCTCCATCATGAATTGCTACCCAACTGTTTTCATCTAAGTTTAAAGATGCCAAACCGTTGGCTACTGATAACTGTCTTTCGGCCCCACCCAAAACAGGTGGTTTTAGTTTAGAAAAAGAGCCAACTTCACCACCCATTATTTGCTGCCATAAATCTTGACCATCTGGGGAAATTACAGGAACAATAGCACCTACTTGGGGGTGATTTTGCAACACTTTAAAAGAGTGCCAAAGTACAGGATGAGAAGCCAAAGTTTGATATTGCTTTGGCAATTCACCACCAAAACGCCGACCTACTCCAGCAGCAACTACCAAGAAAGTGATTAAATCACTCTTGTTCATGTCGTTTTTTTCCTTCAGGGTGTATAGTGAATCTGATATTGGTAATTATGCCCAGATATTCTATTATAAAATATCTTAGCAAGTTAGTTCAGTGTCAACCTAAGAATCAACTGGTTGGAGTAAAAAATGGGGGATATCCTCTTAATTTGGGCTATTATAGCCTATGGGGTTTCAACAGTAATAATTACTTATAACCATCTTCGTGGTTATACAAAACCATCTATTGTTGGTTGGTGGATTGTTGCATCAGGCTGTGGGGCTCATAGCTGGGTTGTTATACAAAACCTAGTGCAAGACCATGGAATATTAGTTAACTTTCCTGCTTCGCTAAATCTTTCCGCCCTTGCCATGAGCTTAATATACCTTATTATTTGGCGTTTACGTCGTCAAACTACACGTACAGCAGGGCTGGTTCTTCTCCCTTTAATGGTATTCTCCCTAGGCGCATCACTACTGCTACCAGCCGATGAGTCTAAACTGCAAGCTTTAACAGACCCCTTATTAATAGCTCACTTAGCCCTATCATTGCTGTCATATGGGCTTTTTAGCATTGCAGCAATATTGGCCTTGATGGATGCTTTTCAAGAGCATGCATTACGGACAAAAAGCTTTGGCAAACTGTTTAACATGCTGCCTCCACTTGAGGCTCTTGAAGAGACCCTATTTTTAATGGTTCGTATGGGCTTTGTGCTATTAACAATAGCAATTACTACTGGCTCTCTTTATTCCCAATACGTAAATGGAATATTTTTTACCCTTACCCACAAGGTTATTTTCACATGGGCAACATGGCTGGTATTTGGAACTTTATTGGTTGGCAACCACCTCTGGGGTTGGCGAGGTACTAAGGCATCTAAACTGACAATTTCTGGTTATATTTTTCTTGCGTTGGCTTTCTTAGGGGTTAAATTTGTTACAGAAATATTGTTGTAATCATTTTGTACTACACCAATTCTGCCATATTTTTCTAAATTGCGCTGTTAAATCTATTGTAAACCTTTTGTGATCGCAAAGTGGAGAATTTGCTACCTTATTGCTTAGTCCACTTCTTATTCTATTTAACCTTTTTGGCGTTTTTATAAGGTCAACTACCAGATCAGCATATTCTGGTAAGCTTTTGGTAACCAACTCAGCTAAACCAACACACATCAATATACTTTGTGCATGACGACCAGCAAATGTAGATCCTACTGTTGTTACAACGGGAACTCCCATCCATAGAGCCTCCATTGTGGTCAAACCACCTGAATATGGAATACTATCCAAAGCTAAATCAACTGATTTATATCTGTCCAATAGCTCTGAATGTGGAATATAACCCTCAATTTTTACTCTATTTATATCTATACCAGAATTTGCAAAATAACCTGTTATTCTTTTAACATTAGCAGGGTCATCCATGCCTTTATAAATTAAAAGCAAGCTAGCCTCAGGGCAGCTGTTTAAAATCTGCGACCATACACCTAACATTGTCTCATTTATTTTAGATGGGTTGCCAAAATTTGCTAAAACAAAACCACTGTTTGTTTCACGGTAAGAATTTTTATAGACCAAAGGGGCATACTGGGGAGGGGTGTAACTTGCCCATGAGTCGGCTAACCTGATAATTGACTCAGTATAAAATTTATCTTCTTCGTGGGTTACATAATATTTATCAGCTATTAGCCAATCCATAGCTGGCAGGCCTGTTGTACCTACATACCCTGCCCAACTCACCTGTATTGGGGCAGGTTTTTTGGCAAATATTTTAAGCCTGTTGTGTGCTGTGTGTCCTGCAAGATCGACTAAAATATCAATTTCATCAGAATATATCTTCTTAGCCAACTCATCATCTAAAAGCTGTTTTGTCTCAAACCATTCATCAGCATAACCTCGCATAAGGTCTGTAATATCATCTGCGATACGGTCTGAATAACAAATTATTTCTATTTCTTTGTTATTGTGACGCTCAAAAAAACCACTTAAAAAATAACCAATCGGGTGGTGACCAAAATCTGCAGAGACAAAACCTATACGAAGTTTGCGATTTGGGTTTTTATTATTTTTATGGACAAAACACTGCTGCGCAATAGACAAAGCAGGGATATTGGCACACTCTTTATGAAGAGCAAGCAGATTATCTAAATTTTGTGAATATATATACTGGGAACATAACAGCAAATTACTATAAGTCTGCACCATATCTGGTTGCAGCAAAATTGCCTGCTTAAAACATGCTATAGCCTCATCAAGTTTACACTGGTCTGAATAAGCTTTACCGAGGTTACTATGGGCTTGGGCATAATCTGACTGAATACTTATAGCTTTTTTAAAACTTGCGATGGAGTCATCCAGCTTACCCATATATACTTGAGCATTTCCGAGGTTATAATAGGCAGTTGCAAAACTGGGATTAAAGGATATTGCCTTTTGCAGTGTGACTATAGCTTCATTAAAGTTACCTTGTACACAATAAGCATCGCCCAAGTTGCTTAACGTCTCTACATAATCACCCTTAATAGCTATGGCTTTTTGATAATATGTTATGGCTTCTGGTATTTTTTGTTGAGCTTGCATTGCTAAGCCAAGATTATTGTATGCAGGAGCATAATCTGGGTTTATTGTTATAGCTTTTTCATTGCTAGCAATTGCATCAAGCAAGTTACCAGAATCTTTCAAAACAACACCAAGGTTAGTTAGAGCCTCTATATAATCTGGTTTAATGGTGATAGCTTTATTAAAAATTGCAATTGCTTCTTTAAATTTACCCTGTTCTTTTAGGGCATTGCCTAAGTTACAATATGCTTGGGCAATGCCTGGGTTAATCAATATTGCTTTGTTGTAACTCTCTATAGCTTCTGGCAATTTATTTTGTTCTTGCAATGCGTTACCCAAATTATAGTGAGGAACTGCATTATTTGGGTTGATAGAAATTGCTCTGTTTAATACTTCAACAGCATCATCTAATTGAGTTAGTTCTGTATATGCAATACCGAGGTTACTTAAAACATCTGCATTATTTGGCTGGACTTCTAGAGCCTTCAAATAATAAACGACTGCCTTTTTCAACTCTCCCTGGCTCTGCAAAACTGTAGCTAAATTACCAAGAGCTTGCGGATTATCTGCCTGTAACTCAAGAACCCTTTGATAACATGCTATTGCTTTTTCAAGTAAGCCTGCATTATGAAAATCTATGCCTTGTACCAGCTCATCTTGTGCCCTTATGTCTGTTATGTTATCTGTGCTACCATTGTTTAATGTTTTTAATAGCTCTAATACTTGGCTATTATCAGGCTCTATTGTTAAGGCTGTTTCTAAAACCTTAATGGCTTCTTTATTTTTACCTAGTTGGTTAAGTGAAATACCCAAATTAAACTGCAACATTGCTCGGCTATTATCAATAGCTATAGCACGAGAAAACTGCTCTACAGCTTGTTCGTGCATACCTAGCCTTTGTGCTACAACACCAATTAAATTAATAGCATCGATATGGTTGGGTACAGCCTGAATAATAGCGGTACATAATTTATCTACATCTTGAAATTGTCCAGCATTAAAATGGTTGAGAGCTTGGGCATAAGCCGTATCAACGGACATTTGGCTAGAACTTTGCTCAGTTTTTTTATTGTTATGTTTTTGGGCCATTTTTATTTCTCAATATTTATATTTACTATCTGCGTCCAAACATTTTTTCAAGTTCAGGCAGAGTTATGGTTACGTATGTTGGTCGACCGTGGCTACACTGCCCAGAATAGTGGGTTTTTTCGATTTGCTCTAACAGTGCATTCATCTCATCAATTGTCATATTTCGGTTAGCTCTTACCGAGCCATGACAAGCCATAGTTATTAACAGGTCATCAAGTTGGTTATCTAGTGCTCCACTTACTCCGTATTTATCTAACTCACCAACCAGGTCTAATAATAAGTTTTTTACACTGGATGTTCCTAACAAAGCTGGTAGCTCTCGAACGGTAAAAGTGTTTTGACCAAACGGCTCTACCACCATACCCAACTTAGCTAAATTTTCAAGCTGTCTCTCTACCCTATCTGCTTCTGCTGCTGCAAGCTCCATCACCTCTGGAAAAAGCAGAAGCTGCCGTTGTAAACCTGCGCCTACAAAACTTTTTTTCAACTCTTCATATACTATACGTTCATGGGCTGCATGTTGATCTACCAAAATAATGCCTTCACTATTTTGTGCTAAAATATAAGTGCCATGTATTTGCGCTAAAGCTCGACCCATAGGACCATGAGACTGAAATAGTGGTGACTCTTTCATTTCGGGAATTTGAGATGAAACTTCAGGTATTATAGGCTTAGGTGGTGATGATTGACTTCTACCCCACTCCTCCTTTACACCTAACCCTCCACCACTTCCATAAGAGCTCCTATTACTTGTGCCACCGCTGCTTCTAATGGGTTGACTGCTACTAAGCTTTGCATGTGTTGGTTTATCCCATTTTACAGGTTGAGAAACTGCTGTGGGTAGTTGAGCTGAAATATTGCTAGGCGGGCTATTAAGAGAGCTACTTGCCTCTCGTTGATCATCAGAAGGTTCATTAACAATAGGCTGATGGTATGTACGACACCCCATAGAAGTTAAAGCCTCTTGTAAGGACCTTTTAACTAGTGAATGAATAAAATTACGGTGATGAAAACGTACTTCCTGCTTTGCTGGGTGTACATTAACATCTACTTGTTCTGGTGGTAGGTCGATAAAAAGAGCCACCACCGGGTAGCGGTCTCGTGGCATGAGGTCACGGTAGGCTTCTCGCACTGCATGGTTTATAACCTTATCACGCACCCAGCGACCATTTACAAAAAGATACATGGCAGCAGCACTACCACGGTGTAGCGTAGGCAGACCTAACCAACCACTAATTTTTACACTCTCCTGCTCGCTATCCAATGTTAAACAGTTGGCGGCAAAGTCTCCCCCTAAAATTGTCCCTAGACGTTCTCCTATACTATCTTGGCTATCCCCAGCACGAATATGCATGCTATCTTTGCCATTGTTTATCAGGCGAAAACCTACTTGGGGATTAGCTAAAGCTAGACGTTGTAAATACTCTGATACATGGTTGCTTTCAGTTTTGTCTGCTCTCATAAATTTAAGGCGAGCAGGAGTGTTAAAAAACAGGTTTTTAACTGCAATTCGACTTCCTTGTGGCATTACAACCCGATTTTCTTCTAAATTTTTACCGCCACGTAACTCTAACTGCACCCCGTCAACTTCGCCTACAACCCTGCTTTCAAGTGTAAGGTGTGAAACTGAAGCTATAGAAGGCAAAGCCTCTCCACGAAAGCCCATGGTATTAATGCTAAAAAGATCATCAACAGTTATTATTTTAGAAGTTGCATGTCTCTGTAAAGAAAGTCGAGCTTGGGATGCGCTCATACCACAACCGTTATCAGCTACCCTAATAAGTTTTTTGCCCCCCTGCTCTATTTTAACCTCAATTTGTGTAGCTCCAGCATCAAGGCTATTTTCCACCAACTCTTTAACCACAGAAGCTGGCCTTTCTACCACCTCACCAGCAGCAATCTGGTTGGCTAGTACCTCTGGTAAAATCTGAATTTTTGGCTGCTCAAATTTGGGTTCTTTATTAGGAGGGTTCATTTATATGCCTACCTTAAGACAAAATTTTACCGGGCAATTATTACAACTAGGTTTCTTTAGGCAATGTTCTTTAGCATGCTGGACAATTAGGGCGTGATATTCGTTAAAAATATCTGCCTGTTTATTAATATTATTATGGACTAACTTCTGAATTTCATCATAACCAGCTTTTTCACTTATCCATCCCAACCTTACAAAAAGCCTGCGTGTATAGGTGTCTACAACAAACACTTCTCGCTTTGCACCATAACATATAATGCTATCGGCACTCTCTTTGCCAACCCCGTTAACTTGCAATAGTTTGCTGCGTAACTCGGAGGTCTCAAGGGTAAAAAGCTTATCAATTTTATCATCGTACCCCGCCATAAATTTAGCTAGGGCTTTTAAGCGTTGGCTTTTTACACGAAAATATCCCGCAGGACGAAGCCACTGCCATAACTTTTCATCTTCAATATCTCTTAAAGCTTGCCAAGTAAGGCTGTTATTAGCATCTAAAACATCCACCACCTTTGCTGCTTGGGTCCAGGCTGTGTTTTGTACTAAAATAACCCCCACCATCATAGCTTCTATACTTTTTGCAGGCCACCAATGCTGTGGACCATATGCCCCATATAACACATCAAACAGCTTTTGCGGGTTGGGCTTCATTGCTTAAGTGTGTTTTTTATTCATATGAGGCGATAATTAATTTTTTTGCCAAGCGATACTGTTTTTTTGTAATATAGCCAGACTTTAAAGCTTTTCGCAGACGGTTTATTCTTTGTTCTACATCGCTACCCTTATTAGCAAGGGCACTGCGTACTGCTTTCATTTTGCCTTTTGAACAATCATCATCTTTTTTATCTTTACAAAATATTGCGTTAGCCTTTTTACGAATTTTTTTCCAAACACTAGTATGGGCTGCCATAATAAACCTACCTATAAAAATTTAATAATTTGCTCTCTAATATTTGTCAAATAACAATGCAGTATCATAAACTTACAAAATATTAGAGTAATAACTTATTTGCGTTTCTGCTTACTAGCGGCCTTATTTAAAAATTTTATTTCAGACCCACTTAAACTGCGCCATTCTCCTTTTGCTACATCTCCTAACTCTATACCACCATAAGAGATACGAATTAAGCGACTTACATCCATCTCAAAATGTTTAAAAATTCTGCGAATTAAGCGGTTACGCCCCTCTCTTAACGTTAGGGTCAACCAACTGTTAGCTCCTTGTACACCATCTAGGGCAACCTCTAGCTCTCCGGTGTGGCCGTCTTCTAGAAGCACACCAGCTTTTAGTTTTGCCAAAAAGTCTTCACTAATACGGCCATGCACACGCACCCGGTAGACACGGGGCACTTCACTTGATGGATGGGTTAGTTTATGCACCAAATCACCATCGTTACTCAACAACAGCAACCCTTCAGAGTTTATGTCCAACCGCCCAACACTTATTAAACGAGGATGCCCCCTACCTAATAGTTGAAATATAGTTGGCCTGTTTTCAGGGTCTTTTTTAGTGCAAATTCTCCCAATTGGTTTATTAAGAGCCAACACCACTGTGCGCTCTGCCCGTTTTGGTGGCAGGGGTCTGCCATCTACAAAAATTTTATCTTGTTTTGTTACCTTAGTTCCCATTGTGGTAACAATATTGCCATTAACTTTAACTCGCCCAGCCTCTATCCAACGTTCACCCTCTCTACGAGAACAAAGCCCTGCTTCAGCCAACCATTTTTGTAACCTAATTGGCTCAGACATGAGTACTCCGTAAACGTGGTGGTAGACCTAGGGCATCAACAACTTTTACCATCATTTCTTCAGCTTTCTCGTCAGCTGTTTTTGCTCCTAAGGACAAGATACGCTGTAACTCTCCACGGTCAGCACTTATCTCTTTGTAGCGTTCTTGAACTGGGGTAAGAATAGCGTTTACCGCTTCGGCACTCTCAACCTTTAATTTGCCATACATATTGTGGCTGAAATGATCAAGTGCTGTATGCAAAGTATTGTTGGTTGCTGCACACCAAATATTTAGCAAATTAGCAACACCTGGTTGGTTTTCTTCATCATAAGCTATTTCACCTTT
Source organism: Magnetococcales bacterium (assembly GCA_015231305.1). Taxonomy (GTDB): domain Bacteria; phylum Pseudomonadota; class Magnetococcia; order Magnetococcales; family JADFYX01. Next base: position 14,646 of record JADGBW010000046.1, read on the forward strand.
GCTATCGGTCACAGCTTTTTTAAATTTTTTAAGTATTGCCTTAGGGTCGTCAAGCAACATAACTTTGGCAAGATCAGATTCTGCACTTTTAGACATCTTTTTAGTTGGTTCTTGCAGGTCTTTTACCCGCGCCGAACCTGTTGTGGCAATTAATGGGTCTGGTATCTGAAATACTGGTTTAAAAGCCCCATTAAATCTTGTTGCAACATCTCGGGTTAGCTCTAAATGTTGCTTTTGGTCAGCCCCCACGGGAACCTTATTTGTACCATACAGCAAAATATCGGCTGCCATTAATGTTGGGTAGGTAAAAAGCCCTGCATTTATATTGGTTTTATGGCGGTGTGACTTATCTTTAAATTGTGTCATACGCTCAAGTTCACCCATCTGGGTGAAAGTAGATAATATCCAGGCTAACTCCGCATGAGCAGCAACTTGGCTCTGGACAAAAATAGTACTTTTTTCAGGGTCAAGGCCACAGGCTAAATATACTGCTGCTAAATCATAAATTTGCTCAGTTAATGCTTTAGGATCTTGACGAACAGTCAAAGCATGAAGATCTACAACGCAAAACAGACAGTTATACTCATCTTGCATAGTTACCCAATTTTTCAAAGCCCCAAGATAATTACCCAAGGTTAATTGGCCTGTTGGTTGGGCTCCACTAAAAACAGTTGGTTTGTTTACTGCACTCACAAAAATAGTCCTCTTTAATTGAACTTTTAAAAAAAATTATATTAATCCGGCAAGTTGAAGGTAAAAAACCATTACAAACGACATTGCAGGCATAAGAATTTTGCCTAAAACACCAGTAAAAGCTAAAACAATAACAACAGGCAGGCCATAACGTTCAAAACGTGCCATTTTTTGATCATATGGCGATGGTAACAAGGCCCCCAACACACGTCCCCCGTCCAGTGGTAATATAGGCAGCATATTAAACACTGCCAATAAGACGTTCATCTGCAAAGCTGCCATTAACATTTCTACAACTGCACCAGCCATAAATTCTGGTAGGTATAATGCCCCCCGTAAGGCAATTACACATATAAGTGCTAAAAATAGGTTCATTACCGGGCCAGCAATAGATACCGAGAAAATTGCCAAACGGTATCTGTCTGCTCTAAAATTTCTGGTGTTTATAGGTACTGGTTTTGCTCCACCAAAAACAAAGGGTTGGCCCATAGTTGCCAATGAAGTTACCAACATAACCACGGGTATTATAATGGTCCAGACTAGATCTATATGAGGTATAGGGCTTAAAGATAACCGCCCCATCATACCGGGTGTGGGGTCTCCAAAACGGGTGGCAACATATCCATGAGCCCATTCATGTAGGGTAATTGCCAACAAAATACCCGGAACCCAAGTAATTATTCCTAGCAAAATTTCGTTTATAGAAATCATAACTCAGCTTTCTCTTGTAAAGCTAAGCAGCCATCAACCATATGTACTTGGCGGTTTAAGTGCTGGGCTAACTCGTTATTATGGGTAACCATTAGGCAAGTAAGACCGAGATCTTGGTTTAGCTGTTGCAACAACTCAAAAACCGACCATGCTGTACGACGATCTAGGTTGCCTGTGGGTTCGTCTGCCAACAAAAGAACAGGATTGGTAACAATAGATCTAGCAATAGCCACTCTTTGTTGTTCTCCCCCAGATAACTGACCGGGCCGATGCAGCATACGATCTTTTAAACCTACCTTTTCTAAAATAGTGCAGGCTTTCTCTTTTGCTAATTTAGCATCAAGCCGTCCTATTAACAGAGGCATCATTACATTTTCTAGTGTACTAAATTCTGGTAGAAGACGATGGAACTGATAGATAAAACCAATTTTTTGGTTACGGACTTGAGCCTGCTTTTTTGGGTTTAATTTAAACAGGTCAACACCATCTAGAGTTACAGATCCAGATGTTGGACGGTCTAGTGTACCCAAAATTTGTATTAAAGTGCTTTTACCACTACCAGAATCACCAAGCAGTGCCACAAGCTCACCACGTTTAAGGGTTAAATCTATCCCTTTTAAAACTTCTAATGTATTGTTTTTTCCTAAACTAAAAGATCTTTTAAGAGAACTGGTAACAAGTAGGGAGGAGTCAAGGGCAGTATCACTCATATCGCAACCCCTCAACAGGATCAATTTTAGCTGCTCGCCATGCAGGATAAAAAGCTGCTAAAATTGTAATAATAAAGCTAATAGAGGTTATCCAGATAACATCACTCCACAAAACTACAGAAGGTAGATGGTCTATATAATAGACCTCACCTGAGAGAATTTGAATTCCAAAAATATCTTCAATAAAACCCAAAGCCCCTTCTAAGTTAAATGCCAAGCCTAAACCCAAGGCCAGACCAGCCAGAGTGCCAACAATGCCTATAACCCCACCATTTACCAAAAAAATTGTTAATATACTGTTGGGAGTTGCCCCCATTGATTTTAAAATAGCAATCTCTCGGCCCTTCTCCATAACCACCATAACCAGAGAAGAGATAATATTAAATGCAGCTACTATCACCACCAAAAACAGAATAACAAACATGGTGGCTTTTTCCATTTGTAATGCACGGAAAAAATTACGGTTCATCTGCATCCAATCTTGTACCCAATAAGAACTTTCAAGTTTTTGTTGCAAACGTTCCCTAACCTTAAAAGCCTGCTCGGCTTGGGGTGTAATTATCTCAATTCCCGTCACCTGTTTTTTGTTTATTCTGTAAAGAACCTGAGCATCATTTAGGTGAATGTAGGCAAGGGAGTTGTCATACTCATACATACCAGATTCAAAAACACCACCTACCCTAAACCGCTTTAAACGTGGCAACGTTCCCATAGCAGTTACATTGCCAGCTGCCACCATAACTGTAATTTTATCACCAATATTTACACCTAAGTTATTGGCTAATTTCTGCCCAACAATAATATTAAAACCGCCTAAATTATGTATACTCCCCTTCTTCATATTTTTGTCTAAGGCAGAAACTTTGCTATCTAAAGTAGGTACAATACCCCTAAGGCTAACCCCATAGGCTCGCCCACGGCCGGTTAACATTGCTTGGCCAGATAAAAATGGTGTTGCTGCCACCACTCCTTGGGTTTTATTTATTTCATCTAGAAGTGGTTTATAGTTGTCTATGTAGTCAGTATAAGCCCGTATTGTAGCATGACCCGTAATGCCTAATATTTGCGCCTGTAACTCTTGGCGGAAACCGGTCATTACTGCCAAAACAACAATAAGTGCCGCCACCCCTAATGCTATACCACCCAAAGAGAAAAAGGTGATAATGGATATAAAGCTCTGGTTGCGTTTGGCCCTTAAATAACGAAGGCCAATAAACCACTCATATCGGCTTAACATAATTAAACTTAGACCTTAGCCACAGAACGTAGTTGGGGAAATAACAGCACATCTCTTATTGCCCCAGAATCAGTAAGCAACATAACCAGACGATCAATGCCAATACCCTCACCTGCTGTTGGGGGCATGCCATACTCTAACGCCTGGATATAATCTTCATCAAAGTGCATAGCCTCAAGATCTCCTGCATCTTTAGACTCCACCTGTTTTTTAAAGCGTCCAGCTTGGTCTTCAGGATCATTTAACTCAGAAAAAGCGTTTGCTATCTCCCAGCCACCAATAAACAATTCAAACCGCTCGGTAATTTCTGGGTTACTATCAGATCGTCGCGAAAGAGGCGATACAGAAACTGGATAATCGATAATAAATGTAGGCTGGATTAAATCTTCTTCAACCAAGTTTTCAAATAGCTCTAGTAACAAAACTCCATCGTCCCAATCTTTATCTACTTTAACCCCTTTTTCTTGGGCAAAAGCTAAAAGATAAGCCCGGTTAGTTATTTGTGCAGCATCGGCTCCCCCAAATTTAACCAAGGACTCAGCGATAGTTAACCTCTGCCAAGGAGATGAAAAGTCAATCTTGCGCCCTTGATGCTCTACCAGCAAATCACCGTTATGAATCTCCCCCACTAAATGGGTAATGAGAGCTTCGGTCATATCCATCAAGTCTTTATAATCTGCAAACGCCTGGTAAAACTCCATCATGGTAAATTCTGGGTTATGGCGTGTAGATAGCCCTTCGTTGCGAAAGTTTCGGTTTATCTCAAATACTCGCTCAAAACCACCGACTATAAGCCTTTTAAGGTATAGTTCTGGTGCTATTCGCAAATAAAGGTCTCGATCTAGGGCGTTGTGATGGGTAACAAACGGCTGGGCAACAGCACCACCAGGAATTGGGTGCATCATTGGGGTTTCCACCTCTAAATACCCTCTGTTCTCCATAAATTCACGAATTAGGCGTATAATTTTTGATCTGGTACGAAATATTTCTCGTACATCTGGGTTGACGATTAAATCAACATAACGTTGCCGATAACGAGTTTCGACGTCTTCAAGACCATGAAATTTTTCTGGTAGTGGCCTAACGGATTTTGCAAGAATTTGGAACTTATTAACCCTAATAGTCAACTCACCTGTTTTAGTTAAAAACAGGCTGCCTTCTACACCAAGCCAGTCGCCAACTTCTACTTTTCTGAATACATCTCGGTATAAATCTGCACCAATTTCGTCTCGTTGTACCGCAACCTGCAACCTACCGCTTTCATCCATTAAGGTAGCAAAAGTTAGCTTACCAAAATGGCGGTGCAGCATCACACGCCCTGCACATTTAACCAGTACTTCACCAAGTTTGTCAGCATCTGCTTCTTGCCCATAACTTTTTGTTATTTGGGCTAAGGTCTGCTCTGGCTTAAAATTGTTTGGGTAAGGGTTAACTCCTGCTGTAAGCAGAGCAGCAAGTTTCTCTTTGCGAGCTGCAACTTGTGGATTTTCTTTAACCTTTTTACTATTTTTTTCGTTAGCCATGGGGTTCCTCAAGTAAAGATCACAAGACAATAATATCTTGTTGTAATCTTAAATTTAATTAAAAACAGTTGATTTTGCTCTCTATAAGCAAAAATAGCAAGTTACAGAAAAAAAAGGTGGGATTTTAATTTGCTTTTAAGGGTTTATATATTTTATGTAGGCTGCCCAATCGTCAGTTCCAGCTAGTATATCTTTTAAGTTAATCTTTGGTCTTTTTATAAATTTTTCTTCTTTTGGTGAAATGGGGGGTAGTTTTAGCTTTTTATAAAAGTTAGCAAGTTTGCCAGAATTATAAAGATAATCCATTCTATTATCATATAGAGCTATTATTTTTTTTGATCTAGGGGTATCTAAAAATCGTAAAAATGTAGGTTCTTTATATAAGGTCTCTATCCTATATTCATCCATACTTAGCTGCATCTGTTTAGATATGGGGTGCAGGCCATTAATCATACCGTCCATACAAAAATCCAACCGCCCACTTTTTATCAAGTTTATACATTGGGTTAGATTGCTGACCTCCAATAGCTGAATGGGTATTTTTTTATCAAAAAATAGGTTGAAATAATATCCTCGTATCCAACCTACCCTATTGTTAGAAAGGGTCTTATACCCTTGCCATTTTGCAACTTTATCTTTTTTAAAAATTACCCCAATATGACTTAAATAAAAATGCCATCTTGGAAAAATGTATCCTTCCATATCAATTGCAAAGCTACCTACATGAGCATCTACCTTACCGCTATTAAGGTCATCAAACGCTCGCATAAAAGGTTTTTGAAAAGACTCGACATCTGTTGCAATTGGCTTGAATATATACTCCATTAGGTTAAACAATTTTGGGGTAATTTCGTCATGGGCCAATTTGTAGTCGTTAAACACCAATCTCACACTGCTGACGCGCTCTTGGGCGGCACTACTGTAGGGCAAAAAGATAACACTACTCACCACAACGACACAGAAACACAAAACTCTGATAATGATCATAATAACCTATCTGATTCTATTAAAAAAATTAACTGGTGGGACTCAGTGGGTATTGCGTTATTCCGCTCCGTTTTCATGGTTTATTGTGGCGTAACCATCGTAGTTACTGCCTTTAGCTTGATTGCTGAATACAACAAGACTACAGATTCAGTCAACTTTCAACTACTACGGCTAAAAGAGGGCTTTGAACACACCCTTATAAATGCAATTTGGGAGCTAGATCAAAAGCAGATACGTGCGGTTTTATATGGAATGAGCAAAAACCCTATAATATCAGGTGTTAGTATTACTAACAGTAACAACACTGTTATGGGGCGTATTGGTAAACTACCTCAAAAAGAGATTGACCTACCTACACATGCTCTACTGCCCAAAGCTTTAACAGCAGACGCAAAACCTATTTTAACCCCCCTATTGCTGTATCAGTTTGACCTTAATGCTTTTGGTAAGAGTACTGAAATAATTGGTCATGTTCGTCTATACTGGAACAAAAAAATAATAATGGACGAAGTTAGCTATGAATTTATGGTTTTAATCACCGGTGCACTTATTAAAACTTTGGCTCTGTGGTTTATATTTATAATGTTCCAAAGACCTATTCTTGGCAACCCTTTAAAACAAATTACCCAACATATAAGAAGCTTAGATAATAGCAACCTAAACAGTAAAAGAATTAAAGTAACTACAAGACGTTTTAACGAGTTTAAGGTTTTAGAAAACTATATCAACACTATGACCGACAACTTGGCAAAAGCTTATTCTAAAATTAAGCAAAAAAATCTTTTACTTCAACAAGAGATGATAAACAAAAAAAAGCTTGATGAAGCCCAGTTGCAAAAGTCAGTAGCGCAAAAAGCCAATTTAGCAAAAAGCATGTTTCTTGCTACCGTGAGTCATGAAATACGTTCTCCTATGACCGGGATTCAAATAACCACCAGCCTGCTAGAAAAAACAGAGCTTAATACTAAACAAAAAAAATATTTAGAAACACTTACCAAGTCTCACAACTCTTTAATGGCAATATTAAATGATATTCTTGATATTAACAAAATTGAGTCAGGCCAACTTAGTTTAAACTATGTAGCTTTTAATATTCACAATATCTTAAACGAGCTTGTCACCCTACAAAAAGCCCACTCTGACGCAAAAAATATCAAACTTATATTAAATATAGATTCCGACATTCCCACCTCTTTAATTGGCGACCCTCTACGCATAAGGCAAATATTAATAAACCTAATTGGCAATGCTATTAAATTTACCAACCAAGGTACTGTTGAAATATTTCTCCATAGAATACCCAACCATAAAGGTGGAGAATCCATTAAATTTATTATTCAAGATACAGGGATAGGCATAACACATAAATTATTGCCAATTATTTTTGAACCGTTTTCTCAAGTGGACTCATCTCTTACTCGTCGCTTTAAGGGTAGTGGGTTAGGTTTGTCTATTTGCAAAAAACTAATAACCATGATGGGTGGTGATATTAAGGTAACAAGCCGTGAGTCTAAAGGTACAAAATTTAGCTTTTTTCTAGAGCTACAAAAACCCCATGAAACTGAAACAAATAAAAAAGATCCTATTGACCTCAACTATTTAAAGCCTGAAATTTCCCTACAATCTACAAAAATATTACTAGTTGAAGATAATCAAGTAAACCAAATCCTTATAGCAGAGCTACTGCAACAGCAAGGGTACAAGATAACAACAGCAGATGATGGTTTTGCTGCATTAGAAAAACTAAAAAATGCAGAGTTCGATGTTGTTCTAATGGATATACGCATGCCAGGTATTGATGGTTTTGAAACTACACAACGCATTCGCTCCCTAAGCAATATAAAAGCGGCTAAAACCCCCATTATCGCCTTCTCTGCTGAGAAGACAAATGTTGCGCCCAACTACTACAAAAAAGCAGGAATGGATGATGTCATTGTCAAACCTATTGACCTTGTTCAACTAGAGAAGGTTCTTGGAAGATTATTGGCAAATAATAAATAAAGTTTAAACAAATATCACACTTTCTAACTACACTTTAACAGTATTATATCTATTATTGCATCTCAAAATCTTAATAAACATCGACAAAATAAGTGTTTTTTTATCGGTTCAGTTATGGGATAATATAGCTGAAAATTAAATGAAGAATTAAAAAAACAAAGAGGACTAAAAATAAAAGATGACTCTAAAAAATATGTCAATAGGAGAAAGGCTAGGAATTGGCTTTGGCCTAATAGGTATACTTTTTGCCTTGGTTGCTTGGCAATACCATCAAACCCTTTTTGGGGTAATAAACCGCTTTGATACTCTTCAAGAAACCCACGGGGCTAAAAAAACTCACTTTTTAAATGTTCACCGCTATATGCTTGAGGCTAGGCGCAGTGAAAAAGATTTTCTTGTTAGAAAAAAAATGCACTACCCAGAGCGGGTAGCTAAATATGTGCAACTACTTATCTCAGAAACAGAAAAAATAAAGGATATTGAGTATAATAATTCCAGCCACCCCCTAGGTGGTGATATAAATGCATTAATTCACATATACCATCAAGACTTTAAGAAAATTGTAAAAGCATGGCAAATAAATGGTCTAGACCACAACTCTGGCTTACAAGGTAAATTTCGCGATACCATTCATTTTGTAGAAAAATTGGTTAAAAAACATATCCCCTCACTAGAAGAAGAGATACTAACATTAAGAAGGCGAGAGAAGGATTATCTCTTAAGAGGCGACAAAAGCTATGTTACCGCAGTACAAAAAACAACAGAGCAAATACTTGTTAATATAAAATCTGCTCCATTATCAAATGCCAACAAACAGACTCTCGTTGCAGGCATAAAACGCTACGAAAAAGATTTTCTAACCTTGGTTGCTCATAACAATGAGATAATTAGGTTAACTGCTGATATGCGTTCTGCTGTTCATAAAATTGAACCGATGATAATTTTAGGAGTAGCCGAAGCAACATCGCAAATGAGCATTGCTACCCAAAACACTAAAACAGAAACACGAGAAAAAACCGCTGTAGCAATGTTTATTGCGCTAATGGCAACTTTCTTAGGAATAAGCTTTGCTTATTATTTCAGCCGAAGTATAACTCGTCCAATTAACACACTTACCCAACTAACCGACCTTTTTGCCTCACCCGCAGATAGTTCTGAAAATTTAGACGCAAACCAAAAAGATGAAATAATAATATTGACAAACGCTATGGGGCGTATGACAGGACATCTACGGGATATAATCTACTATTTCATAGACCATATAACTGCACTACAAAAAATGTCCAAAACCCTAGAAGAGAACACTAATAAAACTATCTCACCTGAAGAGAAAAAAGAGATGGTTGCTAGCTTGCAAAAAATGTCGAAAGATTTAGAGGAAAAAATGAGACAGCTGGATGTATGATAGTTTAATTTAAAATATATTCATAATCGTAATACCATATCATTATAGCCTAGGCGGGAATATATAGTAGTTGATTTATATTCCCGCCTGTGTGGGTATAACTTGCTTTTATCCTAGAAACGGCAGTTGGAAGTGCGTACATAGTGTAATCTATTGATTTATCTGGT
>JADGBW010000047.1 GCA_015231305.1 Magnetococcales bacterium
TGCGATAAGTATAATTCCAGCCCCAGCCCATACAGCATAAGAGAAACCTACACCAAGGCTTTTTAAGCTGAGGGAAAGCAGATAAAAAGCTAAACCATAACCAATAATAGTTATTGTTGTTGGTATAGGCTTTGTAAAACCGTCCGATAATTTTAAAGCTGTTGTACCAATTACTTCAGAGACAATAGCTATTGTTAAATAAAAAATACCAATATTTTTCATAAGTTCCATTTTACATTGCTAGAGCTATAAACGGTAGTTATAAGCTCACATTTTAGTCAAAAACTGTTTAAACAAAATGTATGCTATCTCTAACATATAGATAAACAGTAAACAATTTGCTCTATTATATGTTATAAAAATATATTCTTAATAAAATACTAAAAGCTATAGCAGATATTATATATACTGTGCTTGAAAAGAGTAACTAATATGAGGAAAAAGCTCCATATTCTCATCATTGATGATTCTGAGACTAAGTTTCAATTGTTGTCCCATATAATACGTAAGGGAAATCAGGATATTGAGTGTCGCAGGGTTGAATCAGAGCCTGAGATGAACTTAGCTCTGTCAGACAACAAATGGGATCTTTTTCTATCTGACTGCCATATGCCGCTTTTTTCCGCCCAAGCTGCTTTAAAAATATACAATACGCATGGTCTTCATAGCCCATTTATTTTGGTTTCTGGTGCTATAGGTGAAGAGGAGGCTATTTCATTGCTAAAAGCAGGGGCTAAAGATTTTGTTAATAAGGACAACCTAAACCGTCTGTTACCCACCATAGAACGCTGCTTTATGGAGGCAGATGAATATAAAAAACGCAAAGAGGCCGAAGAGGCTTTACGAAATAGTGAAGAGCAGTTCCGTTCTATTAGTGAATCAGCATCTGATGCCATTATAGCTACTGATGAGTATGGGCTGGTTACTGTTTGGAACCATAGTGCACAGGTAATATTTGGGTACACAAAAAAAGAAATTTTAGGACAGCCTGTAGCTTGTTTAGTGCCAGAGGCCGATTGGAATATATTAAAGCTAGAGTTGCAGCATTGTATAGAGGTAAAAAAACCACCTTCAAATAGTTGTGTAAAAGAGCTGCATGGCCTTAAAAAGAATGGAGTTGTTTTTCCAGTTGAGATATCTCTATCTAGCTGGGCCATAAAAGGTTTGTCACGTTATTCTGCCATTGTTCGAGATATTACCCAACGTCGTCAAGTAGATGAAAACAGGGTTATGTTGCAGCAACAAAGTATCCGTTCAGGGCAGTTGGCAACCATTGGAGTTTTGGCAGCTGGTGTTGCCCATGAAGTGAATAATCCAAATAACTCTATCCAATTTAACACAGCTATGTTGCGTGATGTCTGGTTGGATGCTGTTCCTTTTTTAGAAAGAGCCAAACTTGAAGAGGGAGAGTTTCTTCTAGCTGGTGTTCCAATATCAGACGTGTTGGACACAATGCCTCGTCTTTTTGATGGTATTAAAAAAAGTTCTTTGCGGATACAAAATATTATCCAAAATTTAAAACATTTAAGCCGACAAGATAAAGGGGTGCTTGATCAAGATATCAATATATCAACTGTCATTGCAGATTCAATTTCAATTTTGCAAAGCCAGATTAAAAAATATTGCAACAATTTTTCAAGTGATTTACCAGAAATACTACCAGTAGTACAAGGCAATACTCAGCAGTTAGAGCAGGTTTTTATTAATTTAATTCTTAATGCTCTGCAAGCTTTGGGTAATCGAAATAAGCATGTTAAAGTAACTATTACAGAAGATAAATCCTCAAACTCTGTTATGGTAAAAGTTGTTGATGAAGGTAAGGGAATTTGTGAAAAGAATTTACAATTTTTAATTGATCCTTTTTTCACCACAAGAACAGATGTAGGTGGTACAGGGCTTGGCCTTTCTATCTCTAATACCATCATTCAAAACCATGGTGGTCAAATAACATTTGAGTCTGAACTGGGAAAAGGGACCACAGTAACAGTGCAACTGCCTATAAATTATGTAAAATAATAAATATTTACCACTATTAATAGTGGTAGTAGTTTTTAGATGTTTAGGGTGCTAGAACTGTTTTATTAGGTGGATACTTTTAACCATCAGTTATCGAATTACAGGATGCTGTAATGAAATCTATTAAAAATAAAAAACTCCCAATTATCCTTGTTGATGATGAGGAAGAGATACTTTTTAGCTCCAGGACCCAGTTGAACTTTGCTGGTATAGGACCAGTTGAGACTATGCAAGACGGCAGAAAACTAATACCATTTTTAGAAAAGCATAGTGGGGCAATGATCATACTTGATCTTATGATGCCCAATGTAACCGGAATTGAACTTCTACCACAATTGACACAACGTTTTCCTGAAATTCCAGTTGTAGTAATGACCGCAACTCATGACTTAAACCGAGCGGTTGAATGTATGAAAGCTGGTGCTTTTGACTATATGTTGAAACCAGTTGAAAATAGCCGTTTTATATCATGTGTGAAACGTGCCTTAGAACTGCGAAGTTTGCGCAGTGAAGTAGGGCTTTTAAAAGAGGTTCTTTTTTCTGATAGCGCAAAAAATGTATCAGCCTTTGATCATATTATCACTCGCAGCAGAAAAATGCAGACTATATTTCGATATAGCGAAGCTATAGCAAAATCTACTGAACCTGTCTTAGTAATTGGTGAGACTGGGGTTGGTAAGGAGCTTCTAGTTGATGCTCTCCACAAGGTGAGCAATCGTGAGGGAGAGTTGGTCCCACTTAATGTTGCAGGGTTGGATGACACCATGTTTTCAGACACTCTGTTTGGTCATCGCAAAGGAGCCTTTTCAGGAGCAGATTTAAATCGTGAGGGGTTAATTTCTAAAGCAGCAAAAGGAACTCTATTTCTAGATGAGATTGGGGATTTAAAAGAGTCATCCCAAATAAAACTATTACGCTTACTGCAAGAGAGACGTTACTACCCTTTAGGGGCTGATGGTGCTATTGGTACAGATGCCAGAATTATTTGTGCTACCAATAAAAACCTTAAAGAGTTGATGTTAGAAAATAAATTTCGCGCTGATTTATATTTTCGTCTATCTGCTCATCAAATTATAATCCCGCCACTTAGAGAGAGGAGGGAGGATATTATTTTGTTAGCCAACCGTTTTATTAATGATGCTGCAAAATCTATGGGTAAAAGTGCCCCAAACTTACCAGCAGAGCTTTTTCAATTGTTAAATTCTTATGACTTCCCCGGTAATATACGAGAGCTACGGGCAATGATCTTTGATGGTGTAGCTATGCATGAGTCAGGCAGCTTGAGTCTTAAAAGTTTTCAAGATATTGTCTTAGCTAAAAAATCTCACGATACAACTCTTCCATTACCAGATGAAAACCCATTTTTAGCATTTGCAGGGAGATTACCTACTTTTGAAGAGGCAGAATATATTTTAATTGAAGCAGCAATACAGCGTTCAGATGGTAATAAAACCCTCGCAGCTAGTTTACTTGGAATAACCCGCCAGACATTAAATAACCGTTTGAGAAAAAAAGCAGCAAGGAAACAGATGTAAAAAACAACAATATAGGAAAATATTTTTCCATAATTGTCTAATGCAATGTAATCGTTGTATTTATCTTAATTATCATCCTTGTATATATTCAACAAGTGGAAAAATATTTTCCGACCTATCAAAAATCTCAAATATTACAAAATATTAACAATCCATTAATATTACTCAAAAAAATAGCAACTGATAAAGTTGGTACGATTCCTGATATATATAATTACAAATACAACTGAAATAGTGGCACAAATTTAGTATTTGTTCTGTATTTCCAGTTATAAACAATTTGCTGATACAACAAAGGCAGATTGCTTAAAAAATAATAAAGTCCTTTTTAACTTGTCATAAATAATTGGCAGACTGAAATGAGATTTTTTTATGAAATAGATCGAATGAGACACGTTTTTTAGTGTCTTGCATCAGAAGCCTGGCGGCCTCTCCCCCCCCCCTCTTGGCTGCCAGGTTCTGATCTAATTATTATAAAAAGCGAGACACAATGTATAAGTGTCTCGAACCAGAGGCTTAGCGGCAACTCCCCCCCCCACGTGACTGCTAAGCCTCTGGCCTTCAAAAAATATGAGGCACTGTTTAATTTATAAAGCGCGCAACTAGCCTCATAATATAAGGTAGATTGTGATAAAAATTTTACCCATAGATGAACCAGGGTTTCTACAAGGGGTAATTCGTATGATCCTTGTGGGTGATTCTGAAATTAAGCTTTCACCCAGTGTAAGTTATGAGTCGTTTTCAATAGAATTATTAGAACAAATACAACCAGATGTTATTACTATCGCAGTTGAGGAGGCCAATATTGGAGTAGCTGAAATAATAAAAACAATCATGGAATTTTCACCTCTTCCAATTATTTTGCATAGCGAGTCTGATGGAAATAAGGATGGTAAGTTTTTAAAGTCATTAGAGTATGGCGCGGTAGATTATTTTGGCTGGCCAACGTTTAAAAACTCCATCAAAATTGGAAAATCTCATAAAAAGTTTTTGGAAAAAATCCATTATTGGGGTGCGCGAGGTTTGCCACCATTTTATATGCAAGCCAATAATTTTTATCCCGTTTTAAAACGTAATAGTAAATATTTAAGCCAGAGCAACAAAAACATAAAACCATTTGACCTAGTAGTAATAGGAGCTTCCACAGGTGGAGTTGGTGTGTTATCCAACCTTTTAAAGAGCATAGGGGATATCAATACTCCGATAGTAATAGCTCTACAGGTAGAAAATAGTATAAGCCAATCTTTAGTTAAGCAGTTAAGTGAGGAGACAGGTAAAACAATTGTAGAAGGAGAAACTGGATTAGTACTTCAAAATAATTCAATCACCTTTATACCAACTAGTGTTGATGGTGTTCTTAAAAAAAATTGTACGGGACAGTTTGTTTTTAACGCAATTTTTCAACCAGGAATAACAGTACACCCATCCATCAACCAGCTTTTTATATCTGCTGCTCAAAATAGTAAAAACCCTGTTGGTATTATTCTTTCAGGACATGGAAATGATGGTAGTAAAGGTGCAATGGCACTTTCACAAAAAGGTTTTTTAACCCTTGTTCAAGACCCTGAGAGTTGCCTGGTTAATGAAATGGCTAATTCTGTAATAGAATCAAAAGCTAAGACCCGGTTACTTTCTATAATGGACATTGCAGAATATTTAAATAGTAGTAGGCGAGTTTAAAAAAATAAATTGTAGCTAAAAAAAAATATTTTAATCCTACATTCGGTGGTTGGGAGTGTGTTTTTTAACTGCCGATTTAAGGTTAAATCTAGGTCAATCCACTAAACATCTAAATCTTATGAGAGGGAAACGATGGACACTAGCGGTAATACGAAATTAATTGGTCAGCAAGAGTATGATAACAATGATACACAGTTGTGGATTGCTGTAATGGAAAGAGCAATTCGTGATTTGGTTGCTCTGGAGAGATTTCGTCAGGATGACCCAGTTGTTCTTGAGGATCCAATTTTTCGGAATGACTACCGTTCGTTAAAAAAGTGGTTTTACTCATCTGATATGGAGACTGGAGCATTTCATTGGATCTGTTCTTTAGTAAATATTGATCCAGGCTGGGCTTTGACTAGACTTGATGAGCGGTTAAAGTTAGGACTAAAAAATAAGGCAAAAGTGAAAGAAAGCCTGAAATTTGATGAAAACCAAGATGCAATCGCTGCATGAACAGTAAATAATAATAAACAGCAGGTGTATGCCTTCACCTGCTGTTTATCATTTTCTAGTCTGGTTGTTTAAGATTTACTCAGTATAACTTCCTCAAGAATAGATTCAATTTCCTCAAAAGATGTGGGTTTAGAAATTATTTCAAGTAGGTTAGCGTCTGTACTCTCGAGAGTCTCTCCATCATCAAGACTTGCAGAACAGAGAAATATTGGAATATCCGGGCGAATTTTTAGAATTTGTTGAGCCAATTCTTGTCCATTCATAAATGGCATATTCATGTCTGTAATAACTATGTCAAAAGAGTATGGATCTTCTCTAAAGCTTTCTATGGCTGTTTGGGGGTCTGTGGTACAAACGTACCCTTTATAGCCCTTAATTCTCAACCTGAGCTCAACTGTTTGGGTTAACGCTTCCTCATCATCAATATATAAAAGCCGAAGATCTTTTTTATCTGTTGCTTTTTTTGCATCCAATTTATGCTTTGGTTGTTTGATATTATCTAGTATTTTTTTTACAATCTTTACACCATCCTCGTATCCAAACGGTTTTTCAAGACATTGGTTAATTCCTATCTGTTGAGTTTTTATTTTTAGCTCATTATCACAGTTACCAGACCATAGAATAATGTTTTGATCAGCGTTGATTTTTATTATCGATTTTGCTAGTTCAATTCCAGTTATGTTGGGCAACATATAATCAATAATTAATAGGTCAAATTTATCAGGATTATTTGTAAATTTATTTAAAGCATTTTGAGAGTCATAGGCAATATCAACCTCAATATTATCAAAATTTTTCAACACTTTTTGATAAATTATTAATAATAATTTATCATCATCAACCAAAAGTATACGTATGGGGTTTTCTTTGTCTTGAATTTTTTTAACAAATGAATTTTCTTGAACTTTATTCTTAGTTATTTTTTTTGTAGCTTCAATTCTAGTGATATTTTTTTCAAGGTTTAATGTTTGAGGTATCATTAACTCTTTAAGAGCTGTAGCATATTCATTAAGAGAGACAGGTTTTTGGAAAAATTTTAAAAACCCACTTTTAGCAGCATTATTTTCTGTTACTATTTCACTGTATCCTGTACAGATAAAAACTGGTATTTCTGGACGTAATTTTTGAATTTCTTTGGTGAGTGCGCTACCTGTAATATAGGGCATAACTTGATCCGTTATTACTACGTTATATTTATCAGGGTTACTCCTAAATACCTCTAATGCTTTTCGTGAATCCGTATAAGTTTCTACTTTATAGCCTAAGGCTTCTAACATCTGTTGGCCAACGTCAACTAGGTCAGCTTCATCATCCACAAACAAAATTGACCCTTCACTGTTTTTAGTTTTCTCAACAACTTTGATGTCCCTTTTATTTTCTTCATCAAAATCTATAATTGGGAAATATAATGTGATGGTAGTGCCAACTCCAAGCTTGCTGTCTATGTGTATAGACCCATTACATTCTTCTACTGCTCCATGCACAACTGACATCCCTAAGCCTGTTCCTTTGTCTTTACTTTGTGTTGTAAAAAACGGCTCAAATATACGCTCTTTTACTTCATCAGTCATGCCTCGTCCACTATCTTTGATAATTATCTCTACATAATCTTTTGTCTCAATGTTTCCTTGTTCATCATCTTGTATTTCTTTGGAGATATTACGTAATTTAACTTCTAATAAACCGCCATTTTCACCCATTGCTTGAGCTGCATTTGTGCAGAGGTTAACTACAATATGACGAAGTTGAGTTGTGTCAGCTAATATCCGTCCTTTTCCATGGTCTATTTTTGTTTTTATTTCAATTGATGATGGAATAGTAGAGCGTAAAAATTTTAAAACATCATTAATGATAGGTGTTGGGTGTATCAATGTTTTTTTGAAAATGGCTTGCCGACTAAATGCTAATAACTGGTTGACTAAATTTTTAGCCCTAACCGTAGCATTTTGGATATTTTCTAACCTTTCATTACTATTTCCAACACCAATTTTAGCTACCTCTATATTGCCAAGGATAATAGCTAAAATATTGTTAAAATCATGTGCTATACCACCTGTTAAAGTACCAATTGCTTCCATTTTTTGTGACTGTCTTAGTTGTTTCTCCAAGTTACGTCTTTCAGAAATATCACGGAGAAAAGCACAGAGTAATGATTCGTTGTTAGTTTTCGAGAGTGAAACACTAACTTCTAAAATAATTAACTCTCCATTTTTTCTTATGTGGCTAGTTTCAAATTGGTTTGATCCATGGCTAAAAATTCGTTTGATATTTTTTTTAATGTCATCACGAAACTCCATAGCTTCAAGGTCTGAGACATTCATAGTTAGAAGTTCATCTCTACTATATCCACTCATAAAGCAGTAAGTGTCGTTGACCTCTAAAATTTTACCGGTTATATCCGTAACCCAAAAACCATCTTGTGTAGTTGAAATAATTGCTTGATGTCTGTTTACCAACATTTGCAACTGCTCATCAGCTTGTTTGCTTTGGGTTACATCCTCCACACTAGACCAGATAAAGTCTTCTCCATTTTGTTGTAAAATTGTATCAGATTGACGAACCGAAACCAGGTGGCCTTTTTTATGGATATACTCCTTTTCGTAGGGGCCATAAAAATGAGTTGATATTAAGTTTTGCAGTTGTTTCTCTTCTTCTTTGAAATATTTTTTTGGTGTTATGTCCCAGTAGGTAAGTTTGTTAGTTTCCTCAACTGTACAGCCAATAATTTTAGCATAGGCTTTATTGCTAAGTATCAACTCACCGTTCATTTTACACAGCACTAAACCTATAGGTGATTGCTCAAAAAGAGTCCTGTTATACTTCTCGCTTTCTTGGAGTTTTACAACTGACTTGTTAATGTTTTCTTGCATCATATTTATTGCAGCAGCGACTTGGTCTAGTTCATCATAATTGTCTTTATTATTTCCTGAATGGTCCCACTTAAGTGGTTGCATTTTTTTTTGTATGTTAATATTAGAGACATGTAGGGCTAGCTTTTGCAAATGCCTTGTTACAAGCATATTAAAAAGAAAAAGTACAAATCCTGAGACAAGGAATGTTTTTACACCGTTGCTTATTAGAATGGTAAATATTTTGTCTTTTAATCGGCTATATAGTCTGTCTAGACTTACAGTTGCATGTAGCTGGCCTATTTCAATATGTTTGCCACGATAGAGATAGGTTAAAACAAATGATTGTTTTATAATATGCTCAGAGCTGCTTTTGCCAACCGACCATGGTTTATTATCATCGGTAACTATTTCTAGCTTTTCCATGTCTGGAAGGCTCAAAAGACCTTCTAGTTGAGTGCTAATTTGCGCAGTATCATGTACCCACACACTATTAATTAGGCTCTTTAGGTGGCTGTTTTTTATTAGTGAAAAGTTGCCTTCAATTTTGGTTAAATCATGTTTATAATCGTTGTAAAGCTGCCAGCTAGTACTGGTTAGGGTAATAAATGAACTCATTAAGACAACAGCAATTACAAGCCTACGGGCTATGCTTTTCTTAATATTTTTTTGAATTTCTTTATTCACTTTACCGGCTTTCCTATTTGTGGTGCTTCCGGTTGTAACCACATGTTATTGTTGAGGGGCTTTAAGGTTTTATCAAAAATTTTTTGATATGTTCCGTCCTCTTTCATTTCTGTTAGGGTTTTTGCAATTTTTGCTACTAAATGTTCATGTTTTTTATTTAGATACATAAACATTTTCCTTTTGCTTAATGGTGGTTGCAAAATTTTAATGTCTTTAATTCCCATATCTCTAGCTGTTTGTAACCCTTGCCATTTTTCATAGATGACTACATCTGTGCGATCCATTTGCAAAAGTGTAAAAAGTTGAGTTTGGTTTTTTACTTTGGTAAGGGAGCGAACTCCTACAACATTTTTCTCCAATATTTTCCAGCCAGTTATAATTCCTACATTATATGGCTTTAGGGAGTCCCATCCTGTAATTTTAAAGTTTTTATGACGTGTAAATGCTACAAAAGAGTAATCCATAATACTTTGGGGGACCATTATAAGGTTATTATATATACTCTCTAAACCAGAGATACGTGGTAGGTCACCATCGTCAATACCTTTGTTGGCATTTATTAATGCTCGCTCTGCTGGCAAACGGGGAATGATAATGTCTAAACCAAGTCTTTTAAAGGCGGTAATGGACAGTTGGTCATGAAAACCAGTACGCTGTTCGTTAGAAAGAGGTGGCGCACCAAAGGTATTTATTGCTAGAGTTTCAGCCTGAACGTTGGCTCCAAAAATAATTAGTAAACTTAATATTGCCAACGAGTTGCGCAAACATTGGAGTAGGGTGTTTAAGGATGATAAATATGAGTTGCACATAAAACTCTCTCTCTCACACCCAAGAAATAGAAATGTAAACCTTAACCTATCATAGTTAAGTATTTTATGATCAGCAAATTTTTCTGCTATTTCTTTATATGAGTTTTTATCACTGAAATGGCGGTTACAATAACAGTACATTGTAAAGTGCTTGTTTATAAGGAAAAGTTATTAGTAAACTTCCATGTTTTAAGCAAAAGCTATCAATTAAATATACCGCTGTTTTGGTTATTTATTATGTTTAGCAGCAGTTAATAATCCTATTTCATTTAAGTACTATAACAACCATAAAGTGCTGAGTTTTTGTTATTTAAATCGATGATAATATAGTTTTGTAGTTTATCTTGCCTATTTTAAAATTTATTTTTGTATCTATCTTGTAAACTTACTTTTTAAAAAAAATAAATGCTGTAGCTTGTATGCCAATTCTATTTTTTACCTCTTTGTAGAGCATCATATTCCAGATCATTAAAGTGATGGTAGTAGCAATGGCAGCTCCAGAGGTTCCAAATTGGGGGATAAGAAGCAAGTTGAGTATAATATTCAGTATTGCTGTAGATATCATGATTTTAAGAGCAACTTTTTCATGACCACTCATGGTTAAAAGTGCACCAACAGAACCCATGGCAACATTAAAAAATTGACCGTAAGTTAATATTTCTAATGGGGCATATGCTGAGGCAAATTGCGCCCCAAATAACATGGTTATAAGTTGTTCTCCTGCAAAAATTATTAATAGGGCAAACGGAGTTGCAATTAACAAGACTATACGAGTACTTGTTGTCACCAGACGTTGTAGTTGTACTATCTCGTTTTTTGCATACATTTTGGCAAATTGAGGTGCAACAATACTTTTAGCAGCATGCAGCCCAAATAAAACCAAACCTGCCCCCTGAACAGCAACCCGATAAATGCCAACATCTTCAACTGGTTTTAGTATACCAAGCATTAGAATATCTGCTTGGCAGTTAATTAAATATGTGCTGGATAATAGAATAAAAGGAATTGCACTGCCAATCCACTCTCTTGTTTTGTAAGTTGCAGAAACATTGCGGATAGGGGTTGGCATATAACTAATGAGCAGGTAAATAGTATAGCCACCAAGTAATACTCCTATTGCAATTTGAATTATCATCACCTGCTGGGGAGATCGCATATCTGGAGCTATAGTAAATAAAATAGCCACTACAATTAATAGCAGCAGTGGTCTTAACAATAGGCCAACTGCTTGGCTTTTCACTACATGTTGAAAACCACGCATAGCAGATAACATGGTTTGATTTAATGTAAGAACAGGCAATAATATAAGCATCAAAAAAAGTGTGTTTCGTAGAGTTTCGGGAATATTATCTCCAAATAAAAATATGGAAATAGCAGCTAGGGTAGACAAGAATATTGAGGCTAAAAGTACAATTTTCATAAACATGATAAGAATACCACGAATATGTGACCATTTTTTGTGGGCCTCATTTGCTGCTATTTCACGCACCAACAGGTTTGGTGTACCAAACTCTCCTGGGATCATAAGTAGGGTTAAAATAGCCATGGCATAAACGTAGGTTCCATAACCTTCGCTGCCGATGGTTCTTGCTAGAACAACAGCAAAAAGCAGCTCCATAACTCTATTAGCTGCCTGAATGATACCATTTCCTATACCACCAAAAAAAAGCTGTCTACGAAGGCTGGTTGCTGAACCTATTTTTTCACTGATACTTAAAAAAAAGTTGCCCATATTATCCTAATAATTATTATTTATGGGGTGGTAATCCATTGCATTAATAATTGTTTACTGCACTGTTTGTTTTTTCCAAAATATTTTTAAAAATAACGTTTGCTTCTTCAGGTAGTGATGTGAATGTTACGTTAATTTTATTAGGTTTTATACCTGTTACTTTAGCAAAAATCTCTTTAGTTACCTCTATGCCACCTTGTAGTAGTGTAATTTTCACATTTTTTAAATAACTAAACCCAAAATCTGTAAATATTTCTGCACCATCGTGACTAAGCTTTGTTATTTTACCAGGAATGTCTAAATCACCAATATTTTTATCACTTAAAATAGATAAATGAACATTAAGTCCTGGATCAATTGGAATATATTGAGTAGCGATGGGTTGAGGTAGTTCTACATTAAATTTACCCCTAATACCTCCAACCTGATAAATAGTTATAGGGTGCTTTTCACCTTTTGGGTGAGCCGAAAATTCAGAATCAATTCGCAGTAGAGAACCACAAGCATTTTTGGTATCTTCAGATATTAGTATTTGACCTCCAACTGTTAAAGATTCTATGCGTGCTGTAAGATTGATGGTTGTTCCAACAACTCCATATTTACTGCGTTTTTCTGAACCTATATTCCCAGCAATAACCAAGCCGGTATTAATACCAACTCCCATATACAAATTTGGAAATCCTAATGACTGGTTTTGTCTATTAATAATTTGCATAGTTTGCTGCATTTCAATTGCACAAGCTATTGCTCTATGGGGGTCGTCATCTCTTGTTATTGGAGCACCAAAAAGTATTAAAATTCCATCTCCTAAAAACTCTATAATTGTACCATTGTAATTTAAAATCACCTCGGTCATTGCTTTTAAATAGCGATTTAAAAGAGATATGACCTCTTCAGGAGAAAGCTTTTGACTAAGAGCGGTAAAGCCACGTAAATCAGCCATCATGACTGTGACATCTTTCCGCTCTCCCCCAAGGCGCAAACCATCAGGAGAGTCTAGTAGAGTGTTTACCACTTCGTCTGAAATATAGCGACCAAATGTGTTGCGAATAAAGCTGTTAGCTTTATCAAGTTTTTGGTTAGATATTGTCAATTTGTAATTGGCAGTTTTTTGTTCTTGTAAAGACTCTTTAAGCTGAAGGTCTAGTTGTTTTCGTGCAATAACAATGGCGAGGATTGATGCAATTGAATTTAAAAAATTTATTATTTCCTGCTTTATTTCAACTTCTTGTTTTATAAAAAGGTTTATTATTCCTAAAAGACGCTTTTGTTCTACAATAGGGATGCAGCAAGATACATAGTCTTCCATTCCTGTGCATACTCTTTCATTTGTATATTCATCGTTTGCTTTGTGTAAGTGGATTGTAGTTTTTGTTGCTGCAGTTAAACCACAAAGGCATTTGCTTTTAGAGATGGTTTTTTTAGTTAAAAATGTATGTTCATGGTTAGTTTTATAAGATTGAAGTATATAGTCTTGGGTATCATTATTTCTTAGATAAATGGCAGCAGTAGGTTCAACTGGTAGCCAAGGTAGAGAAAAAATCATTGTTAAAGCTTGGTCTAGCTGATCCTGTAAAGGAACTGGTTCCATTGCTGATACCATTAGAGAGTGCAAAATTTTCTGACCCTCAAGGTTGCGTTCCAACTGCTGGTTGAGCAAACGGGTTTTTGTCTCATTTTCTTTTATTTTAAGTCGACTTTTTATACGTGTTTTTACTAATGCTGGGTTTATCGGCTTTCGGATATAATCATCAGCCCCCATCTCTAACCCTTCAGTTTCATCTTCAATATTGCTCATTGAAGTTATAAAAAATATTGGAATTTGTGCTAGGTTTTTGTCTGATTTTAGTTTATGGCAAACTTGATAGCCATTCATATCTGGCATCATTATATCTAATAAAATAAGGTCTGGTTTGTGTTTATTAGCAACTTTTATGCTCTCTTCTCCGTTAAGAGCAAATAAAACACGATAATCATCCTTCAAAGTTTCATTGAGAAGTTGGATATTGCTTGGCTCATCATCAATAACAAGTATTTTTTGCTGTAGGTTGGGTAAACTCATAAGTTTGCCTGCAAAATATTAATGAAAACAGCAGCTATTTTTTGGTTTTAAATGCTGTTTAGTATGGTTATGGCTTAAGTCTGAGTTTGGTAGTGGTTAATATCAATAAGCTAAACGTTTTAAATATATGTTTGCTGCTTAATTATTTATAAAATAAACAAAATTTAGTACTATTGCAATCTTGAATTTTTATATGTTTCTAGGTACGGGACACTAAATAGGTTGCTGTTAATATAAATTAAAAAACAACCATAAAAAAATGTTTATAAAACAGTGTTTGTTGATTGTAATAACATTTTATTTTTGTTTTATGTTTAATAGGTATTTGTATTGCCCTTTTTATCATTATTTTTGTAAATACTATAAAAGATTGAAGTTTTATTTAATTATTAGTTACAAAATTATTTAAATTTAAGTAACGTTACTAAGTTATATAGTTGAAAGTGTTAATAAAAATAGCTGAACAAACAAAGTAACCGATAAAAAAAATATTAACCCATTTTATCTGTCCATTTACTAGTGTAACATAATTGTATCATTGCTAATGCTAACTACTATATTTTTATGAAAATGGTAAGGTATTTATAGGTTGTTTAAATAGATTTTTTGCGAGTATCTTTATATGGCTAATATTCTAATTGTAGATGATGATCCAAATAACTGTTCATTATTAAAACAAAATTTAGAAAAGTGTAAACACACTACTATTTCATGTTACAGTGGTTTGGATGCCTGTAAAGAGGCGAAGAAATCTGTTTTCGACTTAGTGTTTATGGATATTCATATGCCAGGTATAGATGGTCTTGAAACTATTAAAAGACTTCGTGCTCAAGGGTTTTCTGGAAAAATAATTGTTGTAACTGCTGATCCTAGCAGTGCTAATGCTAGGCAAAGCATAAAAGTAGGTGGAAATGGTTTTCTAGCTAAACCAATTCAGGTTGATATTTGTGAAGTAGCAAAACAGTTTTTAAGTTAATTTCAAATTGAAGCAATATCTCCTTTGATTGTTTATAAAAAACCGGGTAAAAAGGGTCCGAACAATAAACTGGTTTTTATTTACATGAGGGGAGGCGACAAAATAAAATGCCGCTCTATTGTCAAACCATATCCATCACCGGGCAACTTGAGAACCTAACAAGAAGCCAAGCAGCTAGGCTTATTGTAGAGGCCGGTGGTGTTTTTTCCCGCAACATGAACTCTCAAACTACATTATTAGTCAAAGGGGCTAAAGCCAATAAATCTCTACCTAGGCTGGCTGCATCAATTGGCGCAGCTGTGATTACTGAGGATGATCTTGTGGAGATGCTTGGCGTGCCTTATACTGGACGACTGCCAGGGTTGTTAGTTGAAGTTAAGTAGGTACTATTGTTAAATTTTTTTTGTAAAGCCATTTTGTTAGTTAAAAATAGTAATTAAAAACTTTTAACTCAAACTTTATATTTTTCGTTCATCTCATCAAGAATAGCTTTGTTTGAGTTGCCAATTTCCCCAATATATTCTGTGATATCTGATGCTGAGCTTGTTGTACCGCTCACATTTTTTTGTATTTCAACTACTTTTGCTGTTATTAATGTTGTTGACTTAGCGGTTTGTAATGCTAAAGCTTTTACCTCGGTTGCAACAACAGAAAACCTCTTTCCTGCATCTCCAGCACCAGCAGCCTCGATAGCTGCATTTATTGCAAGCATATTGGTGCGGTTCGCAATTGTTTTTATGGTGTTAACCATTGCTCCAATCTCTTTTACCGAGTCTTGAAGCCGTTTATTGTTCTCTGAGTTTTGCTTAATTAATATATTTGCACCATCAACACTTTTTATATCATTCATTAAATTTTCGTACAGCTCTTTTATAAGCTGGTGAGACTCTTCAAGAGTTTCAGGTTTAGGAGAATTACTCACAATATTTTCCCTGCTATATATAAAAAAAATTATATCGAAATCAAATGACGCATCTTACTGCTTCTTGCGGAATTTAGCTAATAAATATTTACCTTAAATAGCTTGTTGTATTTTAAGCTTTATACATAAGCTAAATACATAGTATTAATAATTTTTAAACATTGTTAACTGTGTTATAAGTGTAAGTCTATGAAATAATGGGTATTATAAGGTAAAGAAGGATGAGAGTTTATAGTGATTTTGAATTAAAAAACAGACACTCTACAACCAACATTACATCATTCTCGCAAAGGTTGGTATAATGAGGTTTCTGATTGTGAACAGTTTTTAAGTAAAGATATTATATATGTTTTTTTTGTTTACAGTCTAAAAATAAATTTTAACAATACACTGATAATATTGAAGTAATAGTTTGCGTTAAACGCGGGGTTTGTTATATAGCGGATATAGATTATAGTTACAGTTTCATTTAGTAACCCTTAATAACCAATTTTTTTTGGACTTATGATGCAATCAATTGTTTTACCGTTAAAGAAAAATGCAATTATCCTGCTTTTTATCTCTCTTATCCAAGGCATATTATTTCAACCAGCTATAGGGACTACAGAAGAAAAAGTGTATGGGGCATCTCCAGGAGAAAAGCTTTTTTTTAATGTTCATTGGATGGGGGTCCCAGGTGGAAGGGCTGAAATGTCTATGGAAATGGCTAAAGAAGGGGAGTACAAGATTAAAGCAATGGTGGAAACTATTGGAGTGGTTAGTTTATTCCACCCTATACACGATTTTATTTATTCATTTGGCGATAGGCTGCCAAATGGTGAGTTTGTTTCTAGAAAGTTTATTAGAGATAAACAACGTGGAAAAAAATTTCGTAATACAACTGTAACATTTGATCAAAAAAACAGAGTGGTTACACGAATATCAACATATAAAAAACCTATTATAATAAATACTTCAACTGACAATATTAAAGACCCAATGACAATTTTTTATGCCATTCGTAGCTTGCCAAAGTTAACGCCAAATACAACTTTGCACTGGTTGTCAGTAGGTAAAAAAGAGCACAAGGTAAGAATTGAAATTGGCGAACCAAAACAAAAATCAGTTCCTCTAGGTCGCCATAATATCATCCCAGTAAAAATAATAGAACCAAATGGTGTTGGCATGGTTAGCCAAGAGGAGGCATTAACCATTTGGCTGTCCGCAGATAAAAGGCGCATGCCCTATAGAGTTGAAACTCGCCTCAGTATTGGTAGTGTAGCTGCTGACCTTATAAAGTATGATGATGGTCTTGGTGGGCATGTAGAATTAAGAGAATAAAAAGATAATTTGTAAAGTGTATACATATAATAAATTAGCTTTGTTATTTGCAATTCCAATTGCACTTTTATAGTCAACAATCAGGCTGTTCTTGTAGTTTTTAAGGTTATTTCTATAACAATCTAGATACATTAACGAAACTTAGTATTTTTAATGTTTGTTAAAGTATGTCTATCTTTAAAAATAAACAAATGTAAAAAGTGTATGTTTATAGCTTGTAATAGTATGACATAATTGATAAATTTAAAATTATTAACACTTGTTAAGTGTTTGTTGTGGCGTATTTTGTTTGGTGTATAATTCTCGTTTACTATGCTTTAAATTTCAGGCAAAAAATATGACTGCAACAAAAAGAATTACAGGTATTTCAGGTATTAATGTTAGGACTGGGGTACTTACCCTGCTTATTATAGGTTCTGCGCTTATACTATTGATTTTTTTTACATCAGTAACATTGATGTATTGGAAACAAGACCAAGCCGAACATCAACATTTGGTTAAAACTGTCCAGCAAATTATTCCTACTCAAATTCAAAGTAGTTCTGCAATTTTAAATAGCATGTTGCATACTATTGCAGAGTTACAAGAGTACCAAAAACAATTTATCTCTGGAGACAGAGAGTCTCTTTTTGAGTTAGCGTACCCTTTATTTGAAGTGCTAAAAACAAACAATAAAATAACGCATTTTTATTTCCATGGTTTGGACCATAAAAACTTTCTCAGAGTGCACAAGCCGATAAAATTTGGTGATACCATAGAGCGATCTACAATTGCTAAGGCTGCAAAAAGTGGTAAATCAGCATCTGGTATTGAGCTTGGTCCATTAGGAACTCTAACACTTCGTGTTGTTTTGCCATGGTATAAAAATGGTAAGCAGATTGGTTTTCTTGAGCTAGGCAAAGAGGTAAGTCACCTACTAGGCGAGCACCATAAAGCTTTGCATATGAATTTTTATACACTTATCTATAAAAATTCACTACAAAAAGACCATTGGGAAAGGGGAATGAAGATGATGGGTCGTTCTCCCAATTGGGAGAGGTACTCAGATTTAGTTTTTGTAGGAGGAACAACTATTGAACTTCCTAATGGTATTGACAGTTTTATCAGAGGGAATAAAGAAAATTCTATAGAATTTTTTGATATTTTTGGCACCGAAAATTATAATATTTATTTTAGGTTGCCATTAAGCGATATAAATAACAAAGATGTAGGAATTATTGTAGTTGCCTATGATGATTCCCAAATGCGTACAAACACACAAATACATATTTTAGTGGTCTTGTTCGCACTGCTAGTAGTAACTCTACTGTTAATATTTATCTACTACAGAAAACTAGGCGTAGTTGAAAAAAAGTTTCTTGAAGAGAGAGAGACAATAACAAGGCTGGCTATACAAAACGAACACATTTTAAATGCAGCCGGGGAGGGTATTTATGGCCTTGATAGTGATGGCAATATAATATTTATAAACCCTTCTGCAATGGCAATGATAGGTTGGAGACAGGATGAACTTATTGGTCACACTCAACACGATTTAATTCACCATACACATTTGGATGGTACAGCATATTTAAAAGAAAAGTGCCCTATAACTGCATCATTTAAAAATGGTAAAACCCAGCATGTCCAAAACGAAATTTTTTGGCGAAAAGATGGTACTTATTTTCCTGTAGACTACGTTAGTACACCAATTTTAGAACGCGGTGAAATTATAGGTGCAGTTGTGGTTTTTAGTGATATTACAGACCGCTTAAAACTACAACAATCATTACAGCAGTCTGAAGATAATTATAGAACTATTTTTGATGCTGCAAACGATGCGATTTTTATTCATTCATTAGAAGGTGGAGCTGTAGAAAACGTCAATAAAAAAGCAATAGAGATGTATGGATATTCTAATATTGAAGAGTTAAGAGGAAAGGAAATTGTAGATTTAAGCTCTAGGGTGCAACCATCCACTAAACAAACGGTAGCTGCTATCTTAGAGAAGGCAATATCTGGTCAGCCACAATTGTACGATTGGCATGCAAAGAGAAAAGATGGCAAAACGTTTTGGGTTGAAGTTAATTTAAAATTAATTGTGATCCGTAACAAAAAAAAGATGCTTGCTATTGTAAGGGATATTACAGAAAGAAACTTGGCTGTTGCAGAGATAAAAAGAGCTAAAGAAGCAGCAGAAACAGCAAACCGAGCTAAAAGTACTTTCTTGGCTACTATGAGCCACGAGATACGCACCCCTATGAACGCAATTCTTGGTATGAGTGAAATTTTAGAAGATACAAAGCTCACACAAACTCAACAATGGTGTGTTAAAACACTCAAATTTTCTGGTGCAGCTCTGCTATCACTTATTAATGATATATTAGATTTATCAAAGATAGAAGCCAATAAATTAACTTTAGATGAGTCTGGTTTTGATCTGCATCAAGCAATTGTGCAAACTAAAGATCTTTTTACTTTCACAGCCAAAGATAAGAATATAGGACTTACAAAACAGATAAAAGATGATGTTCCAAATTATGTTCTTGGCGATCAAGCCCGATTGCGACAAATACTATTAAACCTCATAAGTAATGCTATTAAATTTACTGAGAAGGGCAGTGTAGATGTGAGTGTTGAAGTATTATCAGATGGGCAAGTTTCATTTGTTGTAACTGATACAGGCGTAGGTATTTCACAAGATAAACAGGCAGAAATATTTCGACCTTTTATACAGGCTGATAGTTCAATAACCAGACATTATGGTGGCACTGGTTTGGGGTTAGCTATATGTAGGCGTTTGGCAGCTTTAATGGATGGGGAGATAATATTAGAAAGTGAAGTTGGGCAAGGTAGTAAGTTTATTTTTAATGTTCCGTTGCAAAAAGTTGAAAGCAAAGATGTAAAGATAGATGAAGAAACTATACTTAGCTCACTAACTAGAAAAGATAATGCAGCGGATAAATTAGATTTTAAAATTTTGTTGGTTGAAGACACCGAAGAGAACCAGCTTGTTATAAAAGGTTATTTACGTCAGACAGAATGCAATATTGAAATTGCAGAAAATGGTTTTATAGCTTTAGAAAAATTCAAAAAAGATCGTTTCGACTTGGTTTTGATGGATATTCAAATGCCAATTATGGATGGCTACACAGCAACCAAGGAGATAAGAGCATTTGAAATATCTTCTGGTTTTAATCCTGTTCCAATTGTTGCCTTAACAGCCCATGCAATGCAGGAGGAGTCTAGAAAAATAATAGCAGCGGGATGTGATATGCATCTTACAAAGCCTATAAGAAAAGCTCTTTTGTTGGATATTTTGCAAAAGTTTAAATTTCAATCTGCAACTATATCTGCTAAATGCCATGCTATAAAAGTGGACCCGGCTGTTGTAAAACATACACAGCCAACTGCCGCAAGGATAAATGAGTTTACCAATATTAGTCGTAAATTTGAGCAAACACCCACAGAAGATACAAAAAATGATGATGCTATAAACAGGTTGTTTTTGGAGGGGTTACAAAAAGATTTTGGTGAAGATATTGAACCAATATTGCTAAATTTCTTAAAACATCTTCCTATACATATAAGCACAATATTTAAAGCTGTTAATGAAGAAAATTTACTTGAAGTTTCTAAGGCTGCACATAAACTAAAAGGAACATCTTTAATAGTGGGGGCGCAAAGGCTGGCTAACTATTCACATCAAATAGAAATGAAAAACAAATCTGGCCAAGCTCAAGATAATCAGCAACTGCTACTTAATTTAGAAAAAGAAGTTGAAGCCGTTAAAAAAGATATTGCAACGATTCTTAAAAAATAAAACATTTTTTTTCTCACCTCATTGCATAACTCTGTCAAATGTTAAGTTAATATATGCAGTCATTAAGTCTAGAAAAAGTAGCTGCTTAACTCATAAATAACGCAAGCTAAATATTTGTCTGATATTTAACTGACAACTCTAATCACAAATAATGCAGAAGCTATCTTTTCTTTAAGCAGTTAACAAACCAAATACTTGTACCATGGGCATATCGCCAGTTGCCGAGTTAAGTTTAATAAAATATTGAAAGTATATTCAGAAAACAATAATGTTGCTATACTGTCAATAATTAGGAATTATAATGGGCTTGTTTGTTAGTATTGCTTTCTTATCTTTGTAGTTGCTGAAGAGATCAATCTTGTTTTGGTTGAAAGTTGACCCCTGATATTGGAGGTTAGGAAGGAGTGCAATGAATACAAACCTCTAGATCCTATAGTCTATCTTCCTACAATTTTCATCCATGATGAAAATTCTTCATTACATAATTTCGAGTTATCTGCTAGATTTGAACTTATAGCGTATAGATTTAAATATAATAAAAAAGTGTAAAAGGGCTGTTCTTTTATTGTAGACTCGACAAAATTGAATTGTGTAAAAATTTTAAAGAGGCTGGAGCCTTATTACAGTAACAACTTTTCTACAGAAAGCAGAGCTTCAAATTTAATATTGTAAGGGTATTATCATTTAGACGCAGTAAAATTTTTTAAATAAGCACTACTATGGCAAAAGAAAGGTTTAGAAACATATGGGTTATAAATTTTTTCACTTTTTAAGAAACTTTGCCGTTCTACTAGGGCTAACTTTTCTTATTTTATCTATGTATCCTTTTATACAATATCACAAGACTTCAGACTGGCCTTCTGTGCCTGCTAAAATTACTCATTCTCAATTACGAAATGGCGGGGCTATTTTTCTTGGTATAGGCACTATCTACCACGCCGATATCAAATTTATTTATGAAGTAGAAGGTAAGAAAATACCCGGAAATAGAGTTCAATATGGTATTGGTGGAAAAAATTACATATTTAAAAGGTTTGCCGAAGGTATAGTAGAACGTTATCCCGTCGGAAAAGTAACAGCAGTATATTATAACCCAGAAAACCCAACTGACGAAATTATAGAGTCTGCTCCAGTTTTAGGGTTTAGTTTTGTATGGATAGTACTTACAGTGATGTTCTTCTCACTAGCAGTTATTTTAACTGTTAGAAAAAGTGATGCAAGAATTGACCGTAAACACAAAAAGTACTCTTTACGTCCCAAAGAAGGAGAAGGAAATAGTGATCTTGTAGATTTTTATCCGACCCAGATATACAACCCACAAAATAGTGAACAGCAGTTACAGTTCTCAAATATCCAAGAAGCTACCAAAAAGAGGGTGAACAGTGACCCTAATAGATCTACTGTTTTACAAGAGTTTGCAGGGGATTATCCTTCGCAGATTTATCAACCTTCATCTTCCAATGAAAAAAACAAGAAAAAACTGTTTAAAGAAATTAGTTTAACCATACCGTTTGTTGGTTTGAAGTTGACGTTAACTTTAGCGAAAGAGTAAAAATAGTCGCAGTTTTGATTCCAAATCTTTTTTAACCCTGGGCGCGGCAGTTGAAAGTGTATGCTTACAACTGCCGTTTCTAGTAAAAGAGGAATAATAAAGTGTTAAATAAGCTAGATAAAGCTATGATAATAAAGATGATATCTGTGTCTATCATCATGCTGCTTGTTAGTTATTCAGCTATTTTTTTATTGGTTAAGCAGGTAGTAGAGCAAGAGTCTCAAAAAAATATGATTCAAAAAGCTCGTGCTTTGACGGTACAAATTGAACATGTTCGCCACTATATTTCAGGTATGGTTGCCGATAAAGTGTTTGATCCTGGTCTTTTAAAAGAGGCACAAAAATATATAGAGAGGAAAAATGCCAAGAGCAAAGAAGAGATAATAAAAATTGCTAAATTAACTAGGTTCTATAGTACCATACCCATAGTTTCTAGTTGGACCATTGGTCAGGGAAGGTCCCCTGATTCACTGCATAAATTTAGAGTTGTACGTATTGGAGCAAGAAACAAAAAACATGAAGCTATTCCTAAAGAGCGAGAGATGCTAGAGCATATGGTTGAAAATGATCTGGATGAATATTGGATTGTTGACAATGAAATTAACTCTTTACGTTATATGAAAGCTGTTATAATGAAAAAAGAGTGCCTAGTCTGTCATGGCACTGTGGCTGACTATCCTGAAGGTAAAGGTTATGACCCGTTAGGAATAAAAATGGAGGGTTGGAAAGAAGGTGAACAACGTGGAGCTTTTGAGGTTATTTCTGACCTTAAACCCCTGCAAGAAACAGTACGTAAGGTACAATATGATATGATAGGTATTGGAGTTTTGATGGTTCTAATGCTAGTTTTTTCAGTACCATTATGGTTTAAAATGCTGCAAAGAGGGGATAGTTAATTAACATCTAAAAAAACGGCGGTTGCAGGTATAAGATTGCAACTGCCGTTATTAAAAATTTTAAATGTATAATTAACTTAGTTAAGTATTCTTGTTCCAGGAACCTCAAAAAAGAATGGTGTTACATCTTCCCAGGACTCTGTACCGTCTTCAGAAATAAATAAGAAACGACCTTCCATATGACCTGTTGTGGTTTGTAGCATGGTCCAGCTTGAATATTTAAAAATACCTCCTGGTTTTATTTTGGGTTGCTCGCCGACTACCCCTTCACCTTGGACTTCTTGTATATTACCATTATCACTTTTTACAAACCAATGACGGCGTAATAGACGAGCAGGCTCGTTGCCTGTATTTTTAATAGTGAGAGCGTAGCTAAAAGCATACTGGTTATCTTCTGGTGCAGAGCGTGGCTCAATATATTTTGTAACGGCACTAACTTCGATGTTAAACTTTTTTGTTATCATTTTACTTTTATACCTATTGTTTAACCTAAATTGTTACAGTTGGTGGTATGCAAGGAAAGCAAGGGTTGCTAGCAAATTTAGGTTTAAGAATAATAATACAAAAAGATGCCATAGTTTCTATGGATTTTTCAATGAATATAAATATTTTAGTGTAATAGACATTATGTATTGACCTGCCCGCCCTCAAGATCGTGGGTTACAATTGGGG
>JADGBW010000048.1:0-15643 GCA_015231305.1 Magnetococcales bacterium
AAAGGAGGATCCCAATCAGGTGGTGGATCTAAAGGAGGCTCCCAATCAGGTGGTGGTTCTAAGGGAGGCTCCAAAGAAGGAGGCTCCAAAGGAGGGTCACAATCAGGAGGAGGATCTAAAGGAGGTTCCAGTGGCGGAGGTTCCAAAGGAGGCTCCCAATCAGGTGGTGGATCTAATGAACAAGGTGATGTAGATCTTGAGATTGGATTTGCTCTCCAGGATACTGATGGTTCAGAATCAATTGCTGGAAATATTGTACTCACTGATGTTCCTGAAGGTGCAGTATTAAGTGTTGGTGAGGCTGGTGAAAACAACACCTGGGTTATTTCACAAGATGATTTGTCTGTGACAGCATCTAATGAAGCAGGAGATCCGATTGCTTGGGAAATTCCTAATCTGACAGTTACTCCAGCAGAAGGTACAACAGATGACTTTAGCTTGGGTATCCAGATTACTACCCAAGATGGAGAAGATACCAATGTGGTGCGGGGCAATATTTTAGTTGATGTAGCAGATGTTAGCTCTTCGCCTGATGATGCTGTAGATGAGCAACCAGTAGTTGAGCCTGACCCGACTCCTGAGCCTGAAGCAGAACCAGAAGTTGTAGTTGAACCTGAGCCAGAACCAGAACCTGAGCCAGAACCTGAGAGCGAAGTTGTTGAGTACGAAAATGAGATTGATGGCACTGATAAGAGTGATCATTTAGAAGGTACTGATGCCAATGATATTATAGATGGTGGTCTTAAAAACGATCATATAGACGGCGGTGCTGGTGATGACCAGTTAATTGGTGGAGAAGGTAATGATCATTTAGATGGTGGTACGGGTAATGATATTC
This sequence comes from Magnetococcales bacterium, assembly GCA_015231305.1. Taxonomy (GTDB): domain Bacteria; phylum Pseudomonadota; class Magnetococcia; order Magnetococcales; family JADFYX01. Next base: position 839 of record JADGBW010000048.1, read on the forward strand.
TAGATGGTGGTGCTGGTAACGACCACTTATCTGGTGGAGCTGGTGATGATACATTTATCACTGGTGACGGTAATGACCATATGGATGGTGGAGAAGGTAATGACCTCTTTATCTTCGGTGCCGACTCTGGTGGTCTTAACGATGTTGATGGTGGTTCAGGTCAGGGTTGGATAGATTCAGTTCAGATTGAAGGTGTTGAAGGTGTTCCAGGAGGAGACTGGACCATAGAAACTGATGCTGAATACACCATTGATGCTGAGAATAACTCCATAGACTTTACAGATGGAGATGCTTCTGGAACCATAACATTAGAAGATGGTTCTACCCTTGAATTTGATAACATTGAGAACATCAGTTGGTAGAAAATATATAAATTAATAATAATGGAGTTGTAGTTTTGCCGGTAGTCAACAAGGAATTATAATAAGTTGATAGTACGGTTTTTAATCGGAGCCATTTAATAGTGGCTCCGATTTTTTTTTGTAAATTTTCACATTGTTGGCGTAATTGGTCATTTCTGTTATTCTTAAAAAATACTAAATGTTAATTAGCATGGTTGGTATAGTTTAAGGAGCAAATCGAGATGACTAATGAAGATATCGCCTCAAAACTATGTCTAAATTGCCTATTATGCTGTAAAGGTGTTTTATGCCGTGTAATTCTTACCCCTGATGAGCTTCACTATTTCTCAAATGTAGATCTTGCTCTACGTAAACAATCTGATAAGCGATATTATTTCACCAAACGCTGTCCTCAGTTAAAACCAGATGGTTGCGCAATTTACACAAAGAGACTTCCTGATGATTGTAGCAGATATCATTGCCGTACATTAAAACCTCTATTAGATAACAAGATTAACTTAACAACAGCACTGCAAAGGGTAGAATTGGTAAAAAAACAGCTAGCAGTGGTATTTTCTGGTATGGGGATCGTAGATCCAGAGCAAGCAAATTTTAGAGATTTAATTAAAAACAGACAATATGAGCAAAAGCCAGAATTGTTAGAGAAGATCAGAGAATTATTAACAAATTTCAATAAATTTTTTCATAGCCAAGAAAAATTACTAGCCAAGCTTCCCGAAAAACCAAAGAGTGCTGGTGTGAAGATAATGTTGAGTGGAGCAAAAAAGAAAATAACGCAACAACAAATAAACAAGCGTGAAGTTGAAGAGGTTATTTTAAATGGACCAGACTTAAATACTCCAGCGTATATTGTTGATGAAATATCGTTGCAAGATCATGTAGCAACTGCACGTGATTTAGCACAGCAAACAGATGCTCGTCTTTTGTATTCAATGAAGGCAAACTCAGTTGTTCCGGTTTTAAAAACAATTGCCCCATTGGTTGATGGAATGTCTTGTAGCTCTTTGTTAGAGATATTACTTGGACGCAAGGTATCAGGAGAAGAGGGAAAACTTCATTTTGTTGCTCCTGGTATTGGTGTAAAAGAGGCTACAGCTATTACCAATGAGTGTAGCTCCATTAGTTTTAACTCTGTTGCACAGTGGAATAGATATCAAGGGTTGTTAGATAGTGGTATATCTTGTGGTTTGCGGGTAAACCCTCATAAAAGCTTGGTTAGCAGACCTCATTATGACCCTTGCCGTACTTTTTCTAAACTGGGGATATCTGTCAACCACATACAAGAGATATGGCAGGAAAATCCTGAAAGATTTAAAAATATTGAAGGTCTGCATGTTCATAACGCTGTTGGTAATGTTGATTTTAAAAACCTGCAAGCAACAGTTAAAATAATTGAAGAAAAAATACCGGATTTATTGCATAATTTACAGTGGATAAATATTGGTGGAGGTTATCGACTAGGAACAAGTAAAAACCGTCCTCTGTTTTTTGAAACATGCAATAATTTAAAAGATAAATATGGTTTGCAGGTATATATAGAACCAGGTACAGCTATGGTAAAAAAAGCCTGCTGGTTGTTAAGTACAGTAGTAGATATTGTTATAAGTGATGGTAGAACAGTTGCAATTTTAGATAGTTCAATAAATCATCAGCTAGAGTCTTATATTTATAACTTTAAAGTCTCGGTATATGGTTCCACAAGAGAAGGTAAATATTCTTATCTGTTAGCCGGTGCTACATGTTTAGCAGGTGATTTGTTTGGCGAATATAGTTTTACAAAGCCTTTGAGTATTGGTTCTAAAATTTTATTTAAAAGTGTTGGGGCATACACACAAGCTTTTTGGATACAATACAATGGTCTAAACATACCGTCTATTTATAGTTTAAAAGCTGATAACCAGATTATACTAAATAGAGATTTTACCTTAGATGATTTCATATGGCGTTGTGGTGGCTAACAATTAATTGAAAAATACAAAATCATAATATGACAATAAAAATATCCAGCAAACAGGAACACCCTACACCAGACGTGATTAATGATTTTTCTCTGCTTAAGAGAGATTCCCTAACAGCTCTGCAAAAAAGTGAAACTCCTGGACAGGATGAGTGTCTGCACCTTTTAGCTATGGCCCAGCAGATTGTCGCAGCAATTCCCGAAGAAGAACACCGCTACAGTGAATGGCTGCACAAAACCGAAAAGCTATTAAATAATAAAATTTTAGAAACTTTAGCTGGAGAGGAGCAGCTAGAGTCGCTATCTATGGAGTTGCGTGGGCTATGGTTAGCTACGGCCCACAGTTTTAGCGATCTCTATCTTAAATCTCCCCCTGCTGGGTTAGATAAAACGTTACCCATGGGAACATCTGCTCGTTACTACTATGAGCGGTTGGTGTATCCCCGTAATTTAGAAAAACGTGGTCCATATTATCGTCCTGCACCTAATGGATGGGAATCTGAAGATATTTTTTTTAGAAGTGGTCTATCTGCAATTGCAGCACTGTTTCAAGTTTTTGGACAGGTTTTTAGTGGTGACAACAAGACCACTATAAGAATTGATATGTTTGGGGGATATTTTGAAACTGATAGGCTTTTGCGGGCTTTTGCATCTCCTCTGTTTAAATATCGGCGCATTATTAACCAAACAGATTTTTTTAAAAGGGTGGTGAGAGAGAATGCAAATGTACTTTTTTTAGAGCCAGTAGCATATGATTGGGATTTAGAGGCTTTAGATTTTGAGTTGCTGTTAGGCTCGTTAGCAAAACGTAAAAAGCCACCCCGTATGATTGTTTTAGACACCACTATTGTAGGTCACTGTTTTCCGTTAGAACTGTTTTTAAAAATGTTACCGGGAGATCCGCCTCCATTGGTTGTGGTGTTAAGTTCTGGGCTTAAGTTAGATCAAGAGGGGTTGGAGCTTGCAAATGTAGGAATGTTGACTCTCTTTCAAAAGGAAAATCAAAAAGAGCAGGGTAAAGTTGCTGATAAATTAGCTAGTAAATTACGGAAAAATCGTAATTTATTTGGCTATGGCCTGTTAATGGATGAAATGGCAATTTTAGATGTGCCTTGGTTTTTGGATTTAGTTAACTTTAAAAAGCATTGCAATTTTGTTTTTGAAAATAACAGGAGGTTGGCAGAGCATCTATCTCCTATCATAAATGAGGGTGAAGGAGTTTTTTCTCATGTATCCCATCCTTGTTTATCAAATGCTGCTAATTGGTCATGGGCAAAAGCACCATTTGTAGTTTTTCACTTCAAGGCAGATAAAGATAGTAAAGAAAACCATAAAGCTGTTGTTGATACAATTGTACGTCTTTCTCGAAAGCGAAATTTAGGTTTTGTAGAGGGGATGAGTTTTGGTTTTCGAGGTTCGCGTTTTGAGATTATTAAACCAAACGCTATACTTCATCCTAACGGCCAACAAAAAGGTCTTTTTAAAGTTGCAATGGGTAGGCGTAGTGGTGCTCAAGCCCATGGTATTATCAATTTGATAGCTGAAGTGGCAGGTATGACGGATTTTCCTGATTTAAAAAAACAAAAATTACATGCAGGAGATAAACTTTTATCTGGACGCTATGAGATAATTGAAAAGATAGGCGAGGGTAATTTTGCCTTGGTATTTAAGGTTCGCGAGGTTGCGACAGGTAAAATATATGCCGCTAAAAAGGCTACTGTTGCCCGTAAGCCCCATGTTTATAAATCTGAGGTAGCAAAACTTACTATTTTACGTGATGGCCCACATATTCTACCTCTGCATGAGGCTCAGGTTGATGAAGATGGGGCAATGGTTATGGTTACCCAATATCTTGATGGGGGTAATTTAAAAGAGGCTATTTTATCTCGTGGTCATCTATCAGAATCTGAAGCATTAGGTGTTTTGGGGCAGATGTTAAAAGCTGTAGCTCATTCTCATGCATGTAAGCCACCAATATTACATAGGGATATTAAACCGTCTAATATTCTTGGCAATAAAATTGGTAAAGACCGAATGCAGTGGTATTTAGCAGATTGGGGCTTGGCTGCAAGCTGGCGTGGTGCTAGGGAACCTGCGGTATCTGGAACCCACAGCTACACAGCCCCTGAGGTTTGGCGTAAAAAACGTTATTTGGTATCTGAAGTTTATTCATTAGGTATGACCCTCTATTTTATGTTATTTGGCAGGCCAGCTTATGAGGGTGGTTCAGATACTATTAGTGCAGCACAAAAAGCCCCAAACCCTGTGGTTATACCACAAGGTTGCCCTAAAAATATTAAAAATTTGTTAGAGGGTATGTTAGAGAAAAACCCGAAAAAAAGATGGTCTATGGCTAGGGTTATTCAAGCCGTTATACCTGACGAGCAAAAAAAGAAAGTCAGCCTTGATATGAGAAGTAAACTAGCAGTTGGCAAGGAGTGGCAGGCTGACGCTGCTGGGGTAAAACTGGATTTTAAGTGGGTTCCTGGTGGCAGTTTTTTAATGGGGCATGGTGATGATGAGGGAAGAAATATAATAGAGGAGTATGGGGAAGATTTTTACAGAAATAGTTTTGGACGTGAATTGCCAGTACATAAAGTACAGCTAAGGGGTTTTTGGTTATGTCGTACATTAATAACCAGAGAAGCCTTTGCCAGCTTTCAAAAAGCTAGTGGTTATAAAACTGAGGCCCAAGAAGAGGGGTGGTACAATATATATAACCCTGAAAGTGGCAAATTGGTTAGAAAAGAGGCTGGTTATTGGCAAGAGTCTGGTTTTAGTTTTGATAAAAACCACCCCGTTGTAAATGTTACATATTATGATGCCCTTGCAATGGCAGAATGGCTATCGCAACGTTCAAACCGTCTACTTGGTTTACCTAGTGAAGCACAATGGGAGTATGCCTGTAGAGGAGGGGCTGATTCTGCTTTTAATGTTGGTGATAGTATTAGCACTAATCAGGCTAATTTTGATGGTCGTAAGAAATCAGTATTTTGTAATTCTGGTAATTTTCATGGCGGAACAACTGCTGTTGAGCATTTTGCAAAACATGAAAACAGATATGGCCTGCTGGATATGCATGGCAATGTTTATGAGTGGTGCAAAGATTGGTATGAGGCAGACTATTATCAAAACTCACCAGACTTAAATCCCAGGAGTACAAGTTCAAGCACCGGAGAACGGGTGATAAGAGGTGGTTCGTGGTTATCTCCTGCGTTGCGCATAAGATCAGCATACAGAGATAGATTTGCACCACACAACCGTGATGCTGATATTGGTTTTAGGTTAGTAGGTCTGGCATACCCTTGGGAGAAATAAAACGAAGAAGCAAGGGGTTAATAAAAAACTATCACATCTCCTTCACATGAAAAGCGTTGAGAAGTAAATCCATTCCCACCATCTGTGTCCCATGGGCGATGGCCTCAAATATATCTGCTTCTTGCCATCCAAGTTGTAGTAGAGATTGAATATCTTCTTGGGTGAGGCTGTTGGAATCGCGTATTACCTTGATAATAACCATTAGTAAAGCCAGTTCATTGGGTTCTAGTGGTGCTGATTTTGGCTCTTTTTGTACTTGCTGTATCTGCTCTATAGTAAATTTGTAGCGTTCAATTAGCAGCCATTTATTAAAATCAATACAATAGGTACAGTTGGTGTTTCCGGCAATCAATAATCTAGTCCATGCTAATATAGAGCTATTTGCAAATTTTGGATGCCCCATAAGGCGGGTGATATTGGCTACTGTGGCTTGCAAAAATCCAGGGCTTACAGCGTAAAGCTTTTGCGCCTCAGGAACATGACCAAGATAAGCCTCCATCTGCTTAAATATTTCTGCAACTTCACCTGTAGCGTCTTCAGGTTGAACAATTTTTATTAGTGCCATGAGTTGTGCCTCATCAAGATAGCAAATCGTAATAGTTTTAACGTTAGACTACCGCAAAAAAAATTAAGACCCTAAGTTAGAAACCTCAACCAACTTAGCCAGTCTATCAGCCGCCTTGTTAGAATCAATCAACTCACAAGCCTGTTTTTGCCCTTCACCAATATCAGGAGCAACACCAGCAACACAAAGTGCAGCACCAGCATTTAGTGTAACAATGTCTCTATGTGGCCCTTTTTCACCAGCAAGAATAGCGCGGGTTATTTTTGCGTTTTGTTCAGCATCACCACCTTTAAGGTCTTCTGCTTTTGCTCGTGGTAGGCCGAACTGTTCTGGTTCTATTTCATATGTAGCCACGTTTCCACTTCTGTCGAGTTCTGCAACCTTGGTTGGACCAGTGGTGGTTATTTCGTCTAACCCATCACTGCCATGAACAACAAGAGCATGTTTTGAACCCAAACGGCCTAATACCTGGGCCATTGGTGTTGTTAAGTCGCCATCATAAACACCAATTAGTTGATGAGGAGCCCCAGCAGGGTTGGTAAGAGGCCCTAGAAGGTTAAAAATAGTTCGCATGGCAAGTTCTGTTCTGGGTCCCATTACATGACGCATTGCTCCATGGTGTCTGGGGGCAAATATAAAGCCAATGTTGGCCTCTTCTATACAGCGTTCTACAATTTCTAGCTCTGCATTAATGTTTACACCCAGCGCAGTTAGAAGGTCTGCCGAGCCACTTTTTGAAGAGATGGAACGGTTGCCATGCTTAGCGACATTTATACCGCCAGAAGCAACCACCAAAGCAACAGTTGTGGATATGTTGAAGGTTCCTGATCCGTCACCCCCAGTACCGCAGGTGTCTATAACTGTACCTTGGGCTTTAACATGCAGGGCTTTTTGTCGCATAGCCATGGCAGAGCCGGCGATTTCCTCCACTGTTTCGCCTTTAATTCTTAGAGCAACAAGATAGGCCCCTATTTGGGCATCGGTAGCTTTGCCAGACATGATAAGGTCCATAATATCACGTGCTTCATCTTGAGTAAGGTTAATACCATCTACAAGGTTGGCTATGGCTTTTTGGATGTTCATAAAAACCCCTAATTATTTAGCTAAATCGTGTTTGATTAAGAAAATTTGCCAGCAGATCGTGGCCTTTATCAGTTAAAATGGATTCTGGGTGAAACTGAACCCCTTCCACAGGCATAGTTTTATGTTTTAGCCCCATTATAAGGCCATCTTCTGTCCAGCCTGTAACCATTAAACAGTCTGGCAGTGTCTCTTTTTTTACAACAAGTGAGTGATAACGTGTGGCTGTAAGTGGGTTGGGTAGGCTGTTAAATACACCTGCTTGGTTGTGATGAACATTTGAAACTTTGCCGTGCATAACAAATGGAGCGCGAATAACCTCACCACCAAAAGCTTGACCAATTGCTTGATGCCCAAGACAGACCCCTAAAATTGGTGTTTTACCGGCAAAATGTTTGATAATTGCCAGGGTAATTCCAGCTTGATCAGGTGTGCAAGGACCAGGGGAGAGAACTATGTGGTTTGGTTTTAGTTTTTCAATTTGGGATATGGTAATTGCATCGTTACGAAATACTTCTACTTCAGCACCAAGTTGACCAAAATATTGGACCAAATTATAGGTAAATGAGTCATAGTTATCGATCATCAATAGCATGGTTCTTTTTACTCCAATCCTCGTTGAACCATATCAACGGCGCGAAAGATAGCACGGGCTTTTTCTCTGGTTTCTTCATACTCTCGTTCTGGTTTGGAGTCAGCAACAATGCCTGCACCTGCCTGAACATAAAGAGTACCACCCTTAATGACCGCAGTTCTAATGGTGATGGCTAAATCCATATTTTTTGAAAATGAAATATAGCCAACTGTTCCTGAATATGGCCCCCTGCGAGAGACTTCAAGTTCGTCAATTATCTCCATAGCGCGAATTTTAGGTGCACCGCTTACGGTTCCGGCTGGGAAGGTGGCTGCAACAACATCAAAAAGACTGAGGTCCTTACGTAGACGAGCTTCAACATTAGAAACAATGTGCATAACGTGGGAGTATCTTTCAATGGTAAATTGATCAGTTACTTCAACTGAGCCAATTTTTGCTACCCGGCCTAAATCGTTACGGCCTAAATCTACCAGCATTATATGTTCAGAACACTCTTTAGGATCAGCAAGAAGCTCTTTTTCTAGAGCCAAATCTTCCGCCTCATTTTTACCCCGTCGTCGGGTTCCGGCAATAGGGCGCACTGTTACAACGTCTGACTCTTGATGGACGAGAATTTCTGGGCTGGAGCCAACTAATGAAAAATCTCCCAGACGCAACATATACATATATGGAGATGGGTTTGTGCTGCGTAATGCGCGGTAGAGGGAGATAGGCTCGTGGGGAAATGGAATAGAGAGCCGTTGAGATAGAACAACCTGAAAAATATCTCCTGCTAAAATATACTCTTTTGCTTTTGTTACAGCACTTTCATAAACCTCTCTGGGCATTTCGTTTATAAAATCATCTTCACTAATTTCTGATGTGTTGGAATCAATAGGTGCTGGTTTGGGTAAGGTCTCTTTTAGTGTTGCTACAATTGTATCAATACGTTTAACGCCTTCACTATATTGTTGCTCAAGGTCAGCACCTTCATCAATAAAAATATTTGCAACTACTTTTAGTCTTCCTAGTAGGTTGTCAAATATTAAAATTAAATCAGAAAGCATGAATATAGCGTCGGGGGTGCCGAGATTATCAGGGTTTGTATCCGGGATATTCTCAAAACAGCGTACGATATCATAGCCGAAATATCCCACAGCTCCACCATGGAAACGTGGAAGGCCAGGAACATTTACCGGGACAAAGCGGTCCATGTATTCCTCAAGAACCTCCATGGGATTTCTCCCTGTGATTACCTCAAGAGATTTACCGTTTTGTTTAATTTCAACCCGTTTATCATAAACAGTAAATAGGGCTGCGGGGTCTAAGCCTAAAAAACTATATCGACCCCATTTTTCCCCTCCCTGGACCGACTCCAACAAGAAGGCGTACTGGCTTTTAGCTGCTACCTTCAGGTAAGCCGAAACCGGGGTGTCCAGATCGGACATTATCTCTTTATAGACAGGGACAATGTTTCCTTGTCTAGCGAGAGTTTTGAATTCTTTTAGTGAGGGAACTTTCATAGCCCAGTATGTATAGCATTTATTTTATCTATAATCACCGGGAAAACCGCAATTTACATAGTTTTATTAGCTAAAATCTACTCTAATATTTTTTAAATAATTACCCTAAAAAAACAATTACTTGCCAAATACTCAACAAAAAAATGCAGTTTAGATTCAATCCATTTATTTTAAAGATCTTTACCAGCCCATATAACACGGCCAATAATATCTACCCCTTCACTGTTATCTATGTTTACCTCAAAAGGAGGAGATAGAGGATTGTCGGAGTGAATGTTGATTACATGGTTAGGGCGTTTTTGTAGCCGTTTTGCGTAGAGTTGATCTTCCATTCGCAAAACAAAAATCCGGTTATCAATTGGCTCTTTTTGCCTTAAGTCAACTAGTAGTACATCACCGTTTGATATTGTAGGGTGCATGGAGTCGCCAACAGCATCAATTACAGTTAAAAAGCGTGGGTTTAAACGGCGTTTTTTTAACCAAACATCTTTAAAGGCTAAATGACCGTTGATTTGATCTTCATCTGGTTGAGTCTCCCCTGGACCCATACTAGCAACAGCACTGTAGTGGGGTATCAAAACAAAATCATTTATAGGCTCTGTCATATCATGGCTTACTTCCATGTAAGGGGCAGGGTCCAAGTTTAAATCAGAGTCCATCCAGCCCGGTTTTTTGTTAAACCTCTCCTCAATACGTCTTGCTAAAGCTTCTCCAACATTACGCCTGCCTTTAGCACTCATAATCTGGCTTAAATAGGATGGGTCAGTATCAATTTTACGAGCAACTCTAGACTGGCTGCCCTCTTGTTTAATAAGCTCCCCCAACTTCTCCCGCCGCAAAACAGAAATATCTCTCTCCATGTTATTGCTCCTAAAATGTAATGGTTTGTGCTAATAAAAGATTAGCACTGCTAATACATTAACGCAACTTAAAAAGTTTGCATAATATATTTTATTTTTAGTTAGTAAGATGTTATTGAAAAATTGAGTTTTACCAAATTGAGGATTGCATTTACTCGTTTGGTGGTTAAATCTCTATCAAGATTTTCTTCATCTGGATTCCAATCATAACGGAGCTGCACAGCAAAAGGTGTAAACTCCAAGATATCCCACATTGATTCAAGATCTTGTTTGTTTTCTGCTAATAAAACCAATAAAAGGTGTAGGTCATGGGTATTTGGATAGGCTACTTTGAGGGATGTAAGCCATGCTTTGAGACTTTTTTCAATAGCTTGTTGGGCATGAAACCCGAATATAGCACCTGTAAAAGTTTCTTTACCCTCATGCCTGTAAGTGCTTTTAGATCAGCTTGGGCAAGCTTGAGCATGTCATTTGCGTGCTCTATGTCGCTCATATAGTACCTTTCCCTCACGCATCGCATGGGCGATTAGATGGTTGGTAGTATTTTTCCATTTTGTTACTTCATCTTCACTGGATAAAATAATATCAACAGGTGTAGGTGTTTTTCCTAAGCATTTCCATATTTTTGCCAATGCTTTTCTTCGGCTATTGTGAGGGCCAAATGCTTCGCTTGTTATAACTAGCAGGTCTACATCAGAATCCATTACTGCCTTTCCACTAGCATAAGAACCAAACAATATAATTCGTTCAGGTTGGCTGCTTAATTGTACTATTTCGTTTTTATACTTAATTGGATAGTCGTAAGCTACGTAGCCTATTTATGGCTGCTATAATCTCTAATGGTCTGGGTTGGGCTAAAAATAGGGGGCAGCCTGTTGAATTCCAGCCATCCATGTCTATTAATAATAATGACTCAATTAAATCTTCAATTTTTCCAGCAAACGCTATTTTGTGGGCTGTAAATAGGGCTTGTCCTATCGCTAAGGTTTGATCTGGGTCTACTAATGCTGCTGGTTGGCTTAGGTTAATATCGTTGTTGCCATATTCTAAAACCCAAGGCCGTTTGCGTAGGGGTTTTATACGTGCTGGTATGGTTTTGTTCTGGCGTTTTATAAAATAAGATGGATCGAAATTATCGTCGGCTAAAATACGTTGATCGGTGATATTCAGTGGGGTTGTTGGTTTTACTGGTTTGGTTAAAGTTAACTTTTTTACAGATTTTGTCATTCCTTCTGGTCTATAGTTATGCATGCCTATTACGCTATCAGCAACCCCTAGAAAATCAGAGCTACTACCAGCAATTATCATTAAGCTTACTTTGTGTTTTTCATGTAGCTCTTCAATCCTATCAAACAACGGTGTTATGGGGTCTTTAGGTATTAATTGCCGCATGTTGCTGTCGCGGTTTAGTAGGTTGCTGGCTGAGCTGTCATCATCAATTAAAAGTAACTTACTTCCGCTTTGTACTGCCTCTACAATTGCAGCAGCTTGGGAGGTGCTACCACTGGCATTGTCAGTAAAAAAGCTGCTGCTTTTATGTCCATCAGGAAGGTTGTTTATAAAAGCTGATATGTTGGTTCCTCGCACTACACGGCCCTGTTCTGAACGCACCATTAAAGCTGTGTTAATAGTAACAACAACCTCGCGTCCGTCTCCCGGTATGTGTGGGTATACACCGCGAGCAATGGCTAAAAGTAGGGTTGATTTACCATGATAAGCCCCGCCAATTACACAGGTAACGCCTTGTTTAATACCCATGCCTCTTATCTCTCCAGCATTGGGTAAAAAAACTTTTGCTGCTAGCTCTTCAGGTGAGACAAATACCCCTGCTAAATTTGAATCCATAGGTAAGTCTGAAATACCAGATTTACGTGGTAATATAGAGCCGTCGGCTATAAAACCTACCAACCCCATTTCTGGTAATTTTTCCCGCAAGTACTCTGCATCTTCAACTGTTTGCCAATGGAGTTTTAGTTTCTCTCTTTCTCGTATTCCCTCTCTTAGTTGCAGCACAATTTTAGGTAGTTCAGTAATAAACATTTCTGCTGCTTCTTTCCCCATTATTTTATTGCGAAAAGAACCTGGCAGACTAATGCGAAAATTAATGCGGACTTGACCTTGAGTAAACTCTACTATGTTTCGCTGCAAAACTTGTTGTGGAAGGGTGATGTTTTGGAAAGTACCTGATCCTTGGCTACCCCTATGGTGTTGGGTTTGCTCAATAATTATTATTCCCAAAGCACGAACTAAAAAGTCTGCTGTTGCCATCTTTCGGGTTGGGGTGCTAATTGCTTCATCTGCAATTTCAAGCCAGTTTTTTTTAATAACAATACAACAAACCGAGGCAGGGTAGGCTCCTGGGTTTCCCTGTATGTGGAGTATTTCAAGGCTAAAGTTTGGGTGTTGAAATTTGCGACCTAAAAGTTCTTTATAACTATCATACATTCCACCATCAAGCCCGTTTAATATAGTTTCTAAGGACTCCATTGTTGGTATTGAGTATTTAGTTTCGGCTGGTTGTATCTTCAAGTTTACTATTTCCCCCTTTAAGTTTATTTCGGCAATTGGTGGTGCTAAACGATAATTGCCGAACCTAGGTTTGATGCAAACCAGCAATTTTTATAATTTTCAGCAGCATAAACTTTGTAAAAGATAATTCCAAGTAAAATCGGGGATTTGCCTTGTTTTGTTGAAAACTGGCTATTTATACATTAATGCCTTGTGTAAGCGTTGCCATAATGCTATTTAACGTAATTATTGCTCTTTTAATCAATGGTTAAATTACTCGTTGCTTACTGTTTAAGGCTAGTGAAATATATGTTGATATGTAACAACATATTGTAAAGTTGGTAATGTAAGCAAAAAATCTACTAATCTTTTATGTTCCTTAACCCACCAGTTTTGGTATAGTTGCAATTGCTTTGTATTGTCTAATTAGCGCAACAGTTATACTTCGCTTTGTTTAGATGGTAGTTATAAATATATTTTTTGTAGTTAAAGGTTTGTCATGAAGATTGCTTTAGTGGCATCTGGTAATCAGCAGTTAGGTGTCGAATATATCAGTGCTATTATGAAAGATAAAGGTCATGATGTAAGGCTTTTTTTTGATCCTAAGACATTTGGTGGAAGTTTATTTGTTAAAATTGACTTCATAAATCAATATTTCAATTTGAAAGATAAAATTATTGATAGAATTATCCAATGGTCCCCAGACATAGTTGGCTTTTCTTGTATGACTCATAATTTTCAATGGTCTCTATCAATAGCAAATGAAATTAAGAAGCAGGCTCCAATACCAATTATATTTGGTGGTATTCATCCTACTAGTGTTCCAGAAGTTGTACTTAAACAAGAGTCTATTGATTTTGTAGCAGTTGGTGAAGCAGAGGATTCTTTTGCAGAGTTAGTTTCGGAGTTAGAAACTGGAAAATCACTAGAAAATATCAATAAAAAAATAAATGGTATATATTTTAAAGAAAACGGAGAAATAATTGCTAACCCACCTGCCATGGTTGGCAATTTAGACGCATTGCCATTTCCAGATAAAAAGATTTTTTACGATAAAGTACCTTCATTGAGTAATAGTTATCACATTTCAGCATCAAGGGGTTGTCCCAATTCATGTGGTTATTGTTGCAATAGTTACCTTAATAAGGTTTACAGTCATGAAGAAAGAAGAAGAGTAAGAAGTGTTGATAATATAATTGAGGAACTAAAACTTGCAAAACAAAAATATAATTATTCTGTAATTGAATTTATAGATGAAATATTTCCAGATAATATATCTTGGCTTGAAGAGTTCTCCAGTAAATATAGCCAGGAAATTGGTATACCGTTTTGCATTGCAATGGATGCAGGTCATGATTTTAAGCTTGTAACTAGTGATCGGTTGCAACTATTAAAACAGGCAGGATGTACAGATGTCGGTGTTGGGCTAACAAGTGCATCGAAAAATGTTAGAAAATATATGGGGACCAAGCAATTTAGTAATGAAAAATTTATTGAAGTTCTTAAAATGTGTAAATCCTACGAATTTACATTTGCCACTGACATAATAATTGGTACACCATATGAAACTGATGAAGACCTCAGTTATAACTTAGAGTTTTGTAGAACTATTTCTCCGTATGTAGAATTTGTTTATACCTATTGGCTAACTTATTATCCTAAAACATTTGTTACCAATAAAGCGTTGCGACATGAGCAGATATCCCAGAGTGCATATAATGACATTCTTGAAGGTAAGGGTGAAATTTCTTATCACAGGGGATCTGTGGTTAAAGAAAAAGAAAGAGATAAATTATTGACGTATCAAATACTGGTCGATTTATCCACTTTACTGTCTGCAAAAAAGCATATTTGGTTAGAAAAACATCAATCTTATATAAACATGTTACCTGCTAAAACACTTCTACATTGGTTTTTTGTTTTTCTAAATATGACAAAGAAAGATACACCTAATTCTCAGATGTTCTTGTTGATATTTAAAAATGTTTTCAAAAAAACAAATTGTCCTTGATCTTATTAAAACTTTTTAGCTTAGCTTTAGTATATCCATTTAACAAA
>JADGBW010000048.1:15743-23872 GCA_015231305.1 Magnetococcales bacterium
AATTCCTAAAGCTTTGGGTAGCAGTCCTTTACTATTAGGTCTTTTATAAAATTTTAAAATACGGTCACTACCACTTTGAACCCTCATACGAATACGGTTTTAACCCGCTTTTGCTAGGCTTTATACCTATTGAAAAAATCTTGTACTTTGGTAGGTATTTTTATATTGAAGTATATACTACTCTATCACACAACTAAATACGCGCAAAATCCACATGGTACTATATAATATCAAAATTATTAAGTATATCATGTTGTTGAAAATTAAGAGATATATATCTAATCCTTCAAGATAACGTCCAAATATTATATGTAAAAAACAAAGAATGAGGTTGTTAATAAATTATAATTGAATGTTTCTTTACCTTTAAGTCGATGTTTTATTAAGTAAAATTTACATTAGTATGATAATTTTAAAAAGGATTTTACAATGCCATACAACGTAGTTTTAAGTAAGGTTATAAAAGAGCCTGGAGTAAAAGAGTCAACAATGATGAAATCACCATGTCTTCGTTACAGAGGCGATTTTATGGCAATGATGTTTGAAAAAGAAGATGCCCTAATTATTAAAGTCTCTCCCCAACGGGTTAACGAGCTTATAGATGCAGGTATCGGTATGGAGTTTAACTTTACTAAAAAAAAATTTAAAGAGTGGGTTCTAATACCTCAAGAGTTTGAGGAGAAGTACGACATATTTATTTATGAAGCTTTTGAGTATGTCAAAAGCAAATATAAACCAAAAAAATAGCTACATAGATCATCTTTTTAATAGCTTTTAAACTTATGTCCTATTAAACTTGGTTGTTGATAAAACTCATAACAAGAGAGCTAAGAGACAATGGCGACTAAAAAATTCAGAAAAAGCAAAATCCGTTATGCTCCATGGGAGAAGGCATTTGATAATGTTTTAGTTCCCTTTGAGGAGTTTGTTCACCGACAATCCACATCTAGCCTGTTGCTTATGGCCTCTGCGTTTTTGGCCCTTATTTGGGCTAATAGCGATTTTGCAGATTCATACCATCATTTTACCCACTTAAAAGTCGGCTTCAGTGTTGCTGGTTTTGGTTTAGAAAAAACGCTCCATCATTGGGTCAACGATGGGTGGATGGCACTTTTTTTCCTTCTTGTTGGCCTTGAACTAAAGCGGGAAATTCTTGTAGGAGAACTTTCCGATATAAGGCAAGCTCTGTTGCCTGTTATTGCTGCAATAGGTGGCATGGTAGTGCCTGCACTTGTCTATCTTGCTGCTGTACCTGATGGAGATATGGCCAGTGGGTGGGGAATTCCAATGGCTACCGATATTGCTTTTGCAATTGGTGCTTTGGCTTTGTTGGGTAGCAGAGCCCCTAAAACCTTGATTACATTTTTAGTTGCATTGGCAATTATTGATGATTTGGGTGCTGTTATAGTTATTGCAGTAGCATACACTGAAGAGGTCGTCATGGAGGCCTTGTTTGCTGCTGGTGGAATTTTAGCTGTTCTTATTGCTATGAACCGTATTGGTGTGCGAACCCCGTTACCTTATTTTATTGTGGGTTGGTTTTTGTGGCTTGCGTTATTAAAATCAGGTGTACATGCAACTCTGGCAGGGGTTTTGACTGCTCTTACAATTCCTGCCCAATCAAAATATGATGCAGTTCATTTTAGTGAACGTTTAAAAGATTTAGCCAAGCGATTTGATACTAGCTTAAAGAACGGCGATGATATTATGGTTAACAGCCAGCTTCAGGGTGTGGTTCAAACAATCGAAAATGGAGTGCACAGAGTTGAATCTCCACTACAACGTCTTGAACATGGTCTCCATCTTCCTGTTACATTTTTTATTATTCCGTTTTTTGCTCTTATAAATGCGGGAGTCCCAATAGAGTGGTCGTCCATTGTCAATTTGATGGATAGCCCTGTTACGTTTGCAATTATACTTGGTTTGGTTGCTGGTAAATTTTTCGGTATTGTTGGTTCGTGCTGGATTGCACTTAAATTAGGTTTTGGTCAACTGCCTAAAGGCACAAGCTTTTCTCAAATTGCTGGGGTGGGGCTGTTAAGTGGTATTGGTTTTACAATGTCAATTTTTATAGCTGATTTGGCATTTCCGCAACAACCGGAACTCCTATTAATGGCTAAAACGGGTATCTTAATCGCTTCTTTATTGGCTGGCTTGGGTGGATATGCATGGCTCTACTTTGCTGGTAAAGCAAAGGAGTGATCCCTCTTAAATTGTATGTTCTTAATACTACTTTTACAGCAAAACCTTATAAGGTTTTTATGCAATCCAAGATTTTACATGTGCTTTGGGTAGCTAAGTGATGTAAATAGGGTTAATGTAATTACCAGCAAGACTTGCTCCACAGGACAAAATAAGGTAGTAAGATCGATACCATGGATACAATATTAATTAGAGGCGGTGCTTCTCTTAAAGGCACTATCCCCATTAGTGGGGCAAAAAATGCTACCCTTCCAGCTTTGGCAGCCACACTGTTAACTAGTGAGAAGGTTCATTTATCGAACATTCCTCACCTTGCTGATGTTACAACTATGTTGGAGTTATTGGGTCAACATGGTGCAGCATTAACTGTTGATGAAAAGCTTGGGGTTGAGATTGATAACAAGGGTATAAACAATTTTTGTGCCCCATATGATCTTGTTAGCACCATGCGGGCCTCGATATTGGTTATGGGGCCAATGTTGGCCCGTTATGGGCAGGCAGAGATATCCATGCCTGGAGGTTGTGCTATTGGGTCTAGACCAGTTAACTTGCACATTCAAGGTCTTAGGGCCATGGGGGCTGATATCTCCTTGGGCGATGGTTATATACGTGCTAAAGCCAAACGTCTGCAAGGAGCAAAAATATATCTTGAGCCAGTGACGGTTACAGGCACTGAAAATTTACTTATGGCAGCAACCTTGGCAGACGGGGTGACTATTTTAGAAAATGCTGCTCGTGAACCTGAAGTAGTTGACCTTGCTAATATGCTTATTAGCATGGGGGCTAAAATCCAGGGGGCAGGTAGTAGCACTATAACCATTGAAGGGGTTGAAGAGTTACACGGAACCAAACATTCTATAATTCCTGACCGTATTGAAACAGCAACATTTATTATTGCTGCTGCAATTACTGACGGTGACATTATTTTAACCAACACTCAGGCTGAATATCTTGCCGTTCCAATAGAGAACTTTCGCCAAGTTGGAATTGATATATCGTTAGAAGGTGAGGGTAACATGCGTGTGCGTGGTAACGGTGGCCTAAAAGCCATTGATATTCAAACCAGCCCTTATCCTGGTTTTCCAACTGATATTCAGGCACAAATGTTAGTGTTAAATAGTGTGTCAGACGGAATAAGCACTGTTACTGAGAATATATTTGAAAACCGCTTTATGCATGTGTCTGAGTTACAACGTTTGGGTGCAGACATTAAAATTCAAGGTAACTCAGTTCGAGTACGTGGTGTTGATAAGCTAATTGGTGCTCCTGTTATGGCGACTGATCTTCGTGCTTCTGCGTCGTTGGTTTTAGCTGGCCTTGCTGCTGAGGGTGAAACTTTGATATCCCGTGTTTATCATCTAGACCGTGGTTATGAGCGTATTGAAGAAAAATTATTAGCCTTAGGTGCTGATATTAAGCGTCTCAGCGAGTAGATTCTGTTTAAAATTCTGGGGGTATCCTGACTGTGTCTATTATAAATCGGCTTTCTACCGATCAAGAAAATTTTGCCAAAAATTACACCCGCCTTCTCCACTGGGATGCTGGAGATCAAGCGCAAATTGAAATTACAGTTGCCGATATTATTAACGATGTTAAAAACCGTGGCGATAAAGCGGTAATTGACTACACATCGCGTTTTGATAAGGTAAACTTAACCCCTGAAACAATGGCTTTTAGCGAAAGTGAAATAACTGCTGCAATTGCGAGTTGCAGTAAGGATGAGCTAGCAGCCCTTGATTTAGCCGCCCAGCGTATTAGAGATTACCACGAATGGCAAATGCCAAAGATGGGGGTCGATACTTATGTTGACTCAAGCGGAACCACCCTTGGGCAACGGGTATCACCCCTGCAAAGGGCCGGTCTTTATGTTCCCGGAGGTTTAGCAAGTTATCCATCATCGGTATTGATGAATGCCATACCGGCTAAGGTTGCTGGGGTAAAAGAGCTTATAATGGTGGTTCCTACCCCTAATAGTGTTGTTAACCCTCTTATTTTAGCAGCAGCCAGAGCAGTAGGTGTGGACGCTATTTTTAAAGTAGGTGGAGCACAAGCTATAGCTGCTTTGACGTTTGGCACAGACACAATACCCGGTGTAGATAAAATTGTAGGTCCGGGTAATATCTACGTTGCCACTGCGAAACGACAAGTTTTTGGTAGGGTTGGCATAGATATGATTGCTGGACCTTCGGAAATTTTTATTGTGGCAGATGCTGATAATGATCCCAACTGGCTAGCTGCAGATCTTCTTTCACAGGCTGAGCATGATGAAATAGCACAATCAATATTGGTAACAGATTCACAAAAACTTGCTGATGATGTAGAGGCAGCTTTAGCAGCCAAGTTAAAGGTTTTGTCACGGCGTGATATATGTAAAAAAGCTCTTGCAGACCGTGGGGCTATTATTGTGACTAAAGACATAGCCGAGGCATGTGCTTTGGCATCTCAAGCTGCATCAGAGCATTTAGAGCTAGCAGTTGCTGATCCTGAAGCACTGTTACCACAAATTAAAAATGCTGGTGCAATATTTCTAGGTCGTTATACACCTGAACCAATCGGTGATTATGTCGCTGGGCCAAACCATGTTTTACCTACTGAGGGTACAGCCCGTTTTTCCAGCCCATTGGGAGTGTTTGATTTTATAAATCGCACCAGCCTTATTAGTTGCACCCCAACATCATTTGCCAAAATAGCCCCGGCTGCTTCGTGTTTGGCAGAGTCAGAAGGTTTAACGGCTCATAAATTAAGTGTTGATTTACGTTTGGAGTCTTTGTCGTGACTAAAAAAACTAAATCGAGAACCGCTACAGTAAAAAGAGACACTAAGGAGACTCAAGTTGCGGTGACTCTCAACCTTGATGGCAGTGGTAAATGTAATATCAATACTGGTATAGGATTTTTAGACCATATGCTAGAGCAAATAGCCCGCCATGGACTGTTTGATTTAAATATTAAAGCCAGTGGCGATACTCATATAGATGATCATCATACCGTTGAAGATGTTGGCATCACCATGGGTAAGGCGTTTAAAGAGGCGTTGGGTGACAGGAGTGGAATCACTCGTTTTGGAATGGCAATGGTTCCTCTAGATGAATCTCTCTCTCGTGTTGTGGTGGACTTATCCAACCGTCCTTCATTGGTGTGGAAGGTAGATTTTAATACCCAAAAACTAGGGGCTTTTGATACAGAGCTGTTTAGGGAGTGGTTTGATGCTTTTTCTATGAACGGTGCAATGACTCTTCATACCGAGAACCTTTACGGTACTAATGGGCATCATATTATTGAGTCCTGTTATAAAGCTTTAGCTTTGGCACTACGTGAAGCTTGTTCTATAGATATTCGCAGGGCAGGTAGTGTACCTAGCACTAAGGGTACTCTCTCCGCATAAATTTTTTAAAAAATGTAAAAACGAGGTTTTTTTTATGTCGCAAATAACCGTCATAGATTACGGTTCCGGCAATTTACGTTCTGTAGCAAAAGCTTTAGAGTCTGTCGGTGGTCAGGTGACTGTCAGCCAGAAGCCAGAGGCAATTTTACAGGCCGACCGGGTTGTATTGCCTGGGGTAGGTGCTTTTGCAGATTGTTACCGCAACTTGCAAGAGTCTGGTTTGTTGGAACCCACATTAGCTCACATTAAAGCAGGCAAGCCGTTTTTTGGTATCTGTGTGGGTATGCAGCTGCTTTTTTCAGAGGGTCATGAGTTTGGTGTTCATAAAGGTCTTGACCTTATTAGCGGGCATGTAGGTGGCTTTAAAACAGACATGGCAGACCCTGAACAGCCAGGCATGAGTTTGAAAGTACCCCATATGGGTTGGAACCGGGTGGTGCAACAGCAAGCTCACCCACTTTGGGCAGGTATACCAGACAGCTCTCACTTTTATTTTGTCCACTCTTTTTATGCTCAGCCAAAAAACGGCAAACTAATAGCTGGCAGCAGCAACTATGGTTTAGAGTTTACAGCAGCTATTGCCCAAGACAACATATTTGCAACCCAGTTTCACCCTGAGAAAAGCCAGAAAAACGGTTTAACTTTATTGAAAAATTTTATTACCTGGAGCCCAGAGAAATAATGATCATTATTCCGGCTATAGATCTTAAAGATGGTAACTGTGTTCGGCTTTTCCAAGGAGATATGGACCAAGATACTCTCTATTCTAATGACCCTGGAGCAACAGCCGCTAAATGGCAGGAGTTAGGGGCCGAACGCTTGCATGTGGTAGATTTAAATGGTGCTTTTGCTGGTAAGCCCGTAAATGCACCAGCTATTGAGGCAATTGTTAAAGCGTTGGATATTCCTATGCAGTTAGGTGGTGGTATTCGCTCTTTGGCTACAATGGAGAAATGTTTTGATCTGGGTATTCAAATATGTATTTTGGGTACAATAGCGTGTCGTGATCCGGGTTTGGTAAAAGAGGCTTGCAAGGCTTTTCCGGGGCGTATTTCAGTAGGAATTGATGCCAGAGATGGCAAAGTAGCGGTTGAGGGTTGGGCAGAAGTTACAGATATTTTAGCAATAGATTTAGCAAAGCAGTTTGAGGATGCCGGCGTTGCTGAAATTATATTCACAGATATTTCTAGAGATGGTGCTTTAACTGGCCCTAACACCCCAGCAACCAAGCAGCTTGCCCAAAGTGTCTCTATTCCCATTATACTATCTGGTGGTATTTCTTCCATGGCAGATATTGAAGAGGCTTTAGCTAATGCAGGGCCATTTGCCAACGGTGGTTCTATTTCAGGGGCTATTACTGGCAAGGCTATATATGATGGCAGGGTTGATTTTGCCAAGGCTGTACAGTTATCTAAAAAAGGCCGTTAGGTGGAGCCAATAGAGTTATTGGGATATTGTGCTGGTTTTTTAACTGCTGGCTCTTTTTTGCCACAGGTTTTAAAGACATGGCAGACAAAATCCACCAAAGATATCTCCTTGGGCATGTTTGTAGTATATGTATTTAGCACTTTGTTATGGATTTTATACGGTTATTTTATTGGTGCATGGCCGTTGATGGCAACCAATGGGGCAATATTGGTAATGTCTTCATTTATTTTAATCATGAAAATTAAATATAAATAGTGGAACTATTATGCTGGCAAAACGCATTATTCCCTGCCTGGATGTTAGAGAAGGTCGGGTTGTTAAAGGGGTGCAGTTCGAAAACCTAATAGACGCTGGTGATCCGGTAGAGGTTGCCAAGCGGTATGATCTTGAGGGGGCCGACGAGCTAACCTTCTTAGACATTACCGCCTCCCATGAAAACCGCGATACTATTTTAGATGTAGTAAGAAGAACAGCCGAGCAGGTGTTTATACCTCTTACGGTTGGTGGTGGTATTAGGGTTAACCAAGATATTCGTCGTTTGTTAAATGCTGGTGCAGACAAAATCGGTATAAACACCGCTGCGGTTGATAGACCAGAATTTGTAAAAGAGGCTTCAACCCAATTTGGTGCACAGTGTATTGTTGTAGCAATTGATGCTAAATGTGTAGAAAAAGATGGTGCTGGTGTTCCTGTACGCTGGGAGATTTACACCCATGGCGGCAGAAAACCAACCGGGTTGGATGCTCTAGATTGGGCAAAAAAAATGGAGGAGTATGGGGCAGGGGAGATCTTGCTTACTTCTATGGATAGGGACGGAACTAAAATTGGTTATGATCTTGTTTTAACCCGCGCTATTGCAGAGGTCACAACTATTCCGGTTATAGCTTCGGGTGGTGTTGGCACTAAAGAGCATCTATTAGAGGGGTTAAGGCAGGGTGGTGCGGATGCTGTTCTGGCTGCTTCTATTTTTCATTTTCAAAAATATACAATTCCAGAAGTTAAAGAGTACCTAAAATACGAAGGTATAGAGATGCGCATATAGCACAAAAAAAAGATATTTTAATGGGGGTCCAGGGGAATCATTTCCCTGGTGGGTTTGGGCAAAGCCCAAGGTT
>JADGBW010000164.1 GCA_015231305.1 Magnetococcales bacterium
CCTTATCAAGTGTTTGCAAAATCTTTGTGACGATCACGGATAGTTAAAAACTGGTTTAGGTTATCAAGAAAAAGTTTCATTAGTTGCGGGTCAAATTGCTTTCCACTTTCAGTTTTAAATAGGGATAGAATTTTTTCTAAAGGCCACGCTTTTTTATAGACACGTTCGCTTGCTAAGGCATCAAACACATCTGCAATGGCGGTAATACGACCATAAATATGAATGTCTTCTCCCTTTAGCCCGTATGGATAACCGTTACCTTCCCAGCGTTCGTGATGTTGTCCTGCAACAATTGCTGCTGCTTTAAGTATAGGACGGTCCGAATGTCTGAGAAGTTCATGGCCAATACTGGAGTGACCTTTCATTACTGACCATTCAGGAGGGTCTAGCTTAGCTGGTTTATTTAATATTGCATCAGGAATAGCAACTTTTCCAATGTCGTGCATAGGAGAAGCCATCTTCAATGTTTCAGCTTCCATTTCTGACAGACCAGCTAGAGTAGCCAACAGGTAGGAGAATTCCGCTACTCGTTTAACATGGTTTCCCGTTTCTTTACTACGGGTCTCGCCTATCTCTCCCATTCTATATACCAACTCCTTTTGTGTTTGAATGATCTCTTTGTTCATTCTCACCACATCAGTAACATTAAAGGCATAAGCGAGGATAGACTCAATTTCAGATACCGCTTTAAAATGCACTAGGTAGGTCTGGTCAGCAATCTCTACAGTTTCATAAAATGTTTCATCTTTTATTATATTTTCATTAGCCAATTTTTGTTTTGGCAGGCCTAACTCTGTTATATCCGACAGATCAGGAAAAAGATTCTGAGCTACATCGTTACAAAACACCAATTTACCCTGAGTATTAAAAATATAGACAGGTTCTGGGTTGTGCTGGGGAAGGTAGGAAAGATAGCGGTTACGCCTCTCTTGTGAAGTGTTGATACCCAAGACCTTGTAAAGAAAACAGCGATTGTGAACACCAGTAATGGATAGGGTAGTAGCCGGAATAAGCAAAAACCACCACAACGGATTTTGTTGGGCCATAGCAGTGCCAATAGTGGCAAGAAGCAAGCCGGCAAGAGCCCGCAACATGGCTTCGTGGCGAAAAAGGTTTGATGGTGCGTTCATATTAAAACTCCAGCAGATAAAAATAAATAACTAGGTTGGCTCAGTAAGGCTAATTCCGATAAGTTGCTTACCTTGGTTGGCTATGGTTATAAGGGCTTCTTCAACAAACACACCTCTACCAAGCACCCGTATTGAAACAATTAGTGCTAACAGTGTTTTTGCTGTAGCTTCTGGATTAATTGCATTTGATATCTCATCACGTGCCTGCCCAACTTCAATACAACGACGCAAGAAAGCTTCTATCTCTCTGACACCGTTAGATACAATTTCATTCACTTTTTCATCGTATGAAGAGATATTTAATGCAGTATTAAACAAAAAGCATCCTTTATTATCTTTATCAGCCACGGTAGAGGCTACTGTGGAATCTATAAATTGGCTTATTGCCTCTTTTGGGTTGTCTAGGGCTTCTAGCCTTGCCAACAAGATATGTCGTTTGAGGTCGTATTGTTGTAGAGTTCTTACAAATAACTGCTGCTTATCACCAAAGGCATTGTAAAAACTGCCTCTATTTAATCCGGTTCCCTTAAGTAAATCTGCTATTGAAGCTGGCTCAAAACCCTTTGCCCAAAATACCTTCATAGCATTTTCGATTGCAACTTCTTCATCAAATGACTTTACCCAAGGCATCATCAACTCTCCTTTGGTTTACAACCAGAAACCAGAATGGATGTAATTGTACCAATCGTTTTAATAAAAACAAGTTTTTATAATAGGGTAGATAGCAGCTTGTTTTCTTGGGGTGAATAAAAAATATTTTTTTCTGATAATAAAAAATAATTTTAGTTTAAACCAAATAGTTTAAACAAGCCACCTCAAGCTGCTCAAAATATAATTGTATTTCATTGTCACGTTATTTACATATTTGATATAATTTTTTAACTCATATTAACGTATTAATAATTAAAAAGAAATATACATGCATGTTGTAATTAGTCATTTTAAGGTCAAACCTGGGTGGAGAGAAAAAGTGGAGGTTGCCTTTAAAAACCGTCCTCACCTTGTAGAGCAAGCATCAGGATTCATTAGAATGGATGTATTGCAAAAACAAGAAGACCCAGATCAATTTTGGCTATACACCCAATGGGAAGATGAGAAAAGCTATGAAGCTTGGCATACAAGCCATAAGTATCAGGAGTCTCACACAGGCATGCCAAAAGGGTTGAAGCTGCTTAGTGAGTACACGGATATTAAAAAGTTTAACTATTTATGCTCATAAGCAGTTTTGAAAACTGTGCCAAAGGAGTTTTCCATGGTAGAGGATATATCAATTAACCAAAAAGCAGCCGAGTACTTAATTAAGTACAAAGATTTTATTGCTGACGAAGCTACTCAAATCCATTGGAGTAAAAACCCAGAATGGAATGAACGTTTTGGTGAGATAGGCAAAAAAAAGTGCCGTGAAGATGCCTTGTATCACCTTAGACACTTAACAGAATCCGTACGTGCTAGTAGCCCACTACTATATTATAAATATTTAGAGTGGAGTAGAACCCTGCTAAAAGGGTTGCGTATTGATGAAAATGATCTAAACGAATTTCTTATCTCTATAACTGAAAGCCTCCCTTTAAAAGGGGAAGAGGCAACAGTTGTACATGTACGGTCACAATTAGAGAATGGTCGCAACCACTTAATGAGTGTGCCTTATAACGACGAGTTTAGTTTTCTTCCTAAAAAAGAACCCCTGGCAACTTTAGCCCGCAACTATTTAGATTTTATGCTCGCGATAAAACGTCGAGAGAGCTGCGAAATAATTTTGAACTCCGTAAACAATGGAACCTCCATACGTGACATATACCTTGGGGTATTTGAGCCAGTCCAGCATGAAATAGGCTTGCTTTGGCAAA
The DNA here is from genome assembly GCA_015231305.1 of Magnetococcales bacterium. Taxonomy (GTDB): domain Bacteria; phylum Pseudomonadota; class Magnetococcia; order Magnetococcales; family JADFYX01. Next base: position 2,978 of record JADGBW010000164.1, read on the forward strand.
CTAACAAAATAAGTGTAGCAACAGAACACTACGCTACAGCAACAACGCAGTGGGTTATGTCTCAGTTGTACCCCATGATATTCAGTGAAACTGAACCTGAAAACCGAGTTATTGCTGCTAGTGTAGGAGGGGAGCTTCATGAGATAGGAATACGTATGGTTGCTGACCTTTTTGAAGTTTCTGGGTGGGACTCTATGTTTCTGGGAGCAAGCGTTCCTCCCGAAGGGCTTCTGTCAGCCATAGAAGAGTTTGAGCCTCATGTGTTGGCCTTATCTGTTACCATTCCATTTCATCTTTCATTATTAACAGATATGATAGCAAAGGTAAGAGAAAAATATCCTGCTCAGCGTCTTCCGATTTTGGTAGGTGGTCAGCCATTTAACCAAGATAAAGAACTATGGAGAAGTTTTGGCGTTCAGGCCTACGCCTCAAATGCTGAAAGCGCAGTTAAAGAAGCTAATAAGATTATTGGGATATAATATTTTTTAAAAGACTTAAGATAACAGCTGGTGGGCGATTTGAGTTTATTTAAGATCTTGTTTTTAGTATCCTAGATATATACATCATCCTAGGTGAACCGTGTTTTTTCAGTAATCTAAACCCTTAATTAACATCAAATATTGATTGCAGGCTTGTGTTGGTTTTTTTTGAGTAAATATATAAAGAATGGAATTAAACAAACCTAGTGCTGATAAGGGAATCGCAGTTGTATGCGACCTTGAAGGGACTATTAAAAAAATTGTTGTCCGTAACGAGTTCATTTCGAATAAGTGTCAAATAGGTTCATTATGGACCTCAATGTTATCTGACGATTCAGTCGGTAAAGGTTTAGATTTACAACTATGTATCCTTCGCGATGGGTTTGCTTTAGGTTGGGAGCTAGTCATCGAGTGGGAAACACACCCTATAAACATATATGTTAATGGTTTGCTTCAGCATGACGAGCTTTACATCATAGGATCAATTGATCCTCATGGTATGGAAAAGCTTTGCTCAGAAATGACAGCTATAAGCAATAATCACGTAAGAGAGATTAGAGAACTTCACCGTAAAAACCGTTCATTAAAGTCTAATAAAAACTCTAATTCTCAACCTGAATTTTCACTACCAGAACCTCAAATACTTAACGTTTCTGATAAATCTGAGGATGATAAAACATCAGCTCAGTTTAATGAGATGACGCGCCTGCATAATGAACTAAATGGTTCTCAGCGAGAACTGGCTCGTAAAAATAAACAGCTTAAGCGTCTTCTAAATGAAAAAAATCTGCTGTTGAAAAAAATTGAAGATCTTGCCAACAAAGCCGAAGCGGCTAACAAGGCCAAGAGTGAGTTTTTGGCCAATATGAGCCATGAAATTCGTACTCCAATGAACGCTGTAATAGGGTTGAGTCACTTATGTTTAAAAACATCTTTAACAGCAAAACAAGCTGACTATATCCGCAAGGTTCATGGGTCTGCTGCATCTCTTCTCAGAATAATAAACGATATTCTTGACTTTTCTAAAATTGAGGCCGGACATTTAGAAATGGAATCAATAGACTTCTCCATGGAAGAAGTCTTGGGAAATCTTTCTAATGTTGTCACGTTAAAGGCTGAGGAAAAAGGGCTAGAGTTTGTTTTAAATTCATCAGTAGATATCCCGCATTCACTTGTTGGGGACTCTTTGCGATTAGGGCAAATTTTGATCAACTTTTGCAATAATGCAATTAAGTTTACAGAAAAAGGAGAGGTTGTAGTTTCTGTATCTGTGCTAGAAAAAGGTGAAAACTGGGTGCGCATCCAATTTGCAGTAAAGGATAGTGGAATTGGCATGACACCAGAACAAAAAGACAGGCTGTTTAAAGCATTTAGCCAGGCTGATTCTAGTGTAACACGTAAATATGGTGGAACGGGCCTAGGGTTAACCATATCTAAACAACTGATCGAAATGATGGATGGCCAGGTTGATGTTGTATCTGTGCCAGATGAAGGGTCACAATTTATTTTTAATGTTTTATTAGGTGTGTCAGAAGGGTCATCAGATAAAATTATTTTCCAAGCACCTGACCTTAAAGGTATTAAAGTGCTGGTTGTTGATGACAATGACAGCTCTTTACAAGTATTAACTAATTATCTTAAATCATTTTCATTCGAAGTAACATCTGTTTCAAGAGGTACTGATGCAATAATTGCAGTAAAAGAGGCAGACGCTATTGGCTTGCCTTTTAAGCTTATTGTAATGGATTTTATGATGCCGATAATGGACGGAATAACCGCTTCGGCTACAATAAAAAACAAGCTCGATTTAAAAATAATCCCCATGATTGTCATGGCATCAGCTTATAGCGATGACGCAATAGTTAAACGTGCAGCACAAGAGGCCCATGTTGATGGTTTTCTTGTTAAACCTATAAAACAGAGTGTTTTATTTGAAGCAATCATTGAAGTTTTTGACCAGACAAAACCAGATACAAAACACCTTGCCATTTCAGTAGACGATGGCGAACATTTTCAAGTTGCAATTTCAGGATCAAAAATACTTTTAGTAGAAGATAATGAAATAAACCAACAAGTTGCCCAAGAGTTGCTTGAACAAGCCAATGTTTCAGTTTTAATAGCAGAAAATGGTAAAGAAGCAATAGATATTGTTAAAAAAGAAAAGCTGGATGGTGTGTTAATGGATATGCAAATGCCTGTTATGGATGGCGTTACAGCTACAAAGCATATTCGTGAATTTACTGAATTTTCAAAGCTTCCTATTTTAGCAATGACTGCCAATGCTATGCCAGAAGATATAGTGGCTTGTCAAAAGGCAGGTATGCAAGACCATATTTCAAAACCTGTTGATCCCATTAAACTATACGAAACACTAGCAAAGTGGGTTTCGCCATCACACCCTTTACCATTAAAAAAGGTGGAAGCAGAAACCCAACCTGATATTGCCACCCAAACAGATTTGAATATTTCTAAAACACCAACTGTTCCAGATATTTGTGGGATCGACACAGGTGCTGGCCTAAAAAGAATGGCTGGAAATGTAAAAGGGTATATAAATCTTTTGAAACGTTTTAAGGATAACCAGGTTACATTTACCGAAAATATTAAAAAAGCCTTGGAAGGTTCAGACTTTGAAACTGCAGAAAGGTTTGCACACACATTAAAAGGAGTATCAGCTACAATTGGTGCTAATGAACTATACAAAAAAACTATTCCACTTGAGTTAGCAATTAAACAACGTTCAAACCAAACCGAAATACAAAATCTTCTTCGTCAAACTAGTAGAGAATTGCAGACAATACTCTCAGCTATAGAGGCCACACCACAAGTCTGTGATGAAAATCCACGAGTTATTAATACTGGGCAAACATCTGCGCAAGATCTGGACAAACAAAATAGCCTTTTGAAAAAAGCTTTGGAACAACTAGAACTTTTTGATTCATCGTCAGAGGATACTATTTCAGAACTACTAGAAGTGCCAATGTCAAAAGAATTATTAAACTTAGTTGAAAAAGTTGAACTACAGGTTAAGAAATATGATTTTGAAACTGCCTCAGACCTTCTGCGCAAACATATAACTGAAAACAGCATAAACTAAGTGTAGCGAGAATGATTGGTGTCACTTGGAATACCAAGTTATAAGGGGATGCGGACATTTGGGAATGACACAAGAGGAACTTGCAACAAAAATGGGTATAACACAAGCTGTTCTTTCGCAAAAAGAAAAGATAGGGGCTAAACTTAGGAGAAACACTCTTGCAAAGTTGGCAGGTGCAATGGGGCTTAAGGTAGAGCAGTTGAGGGGGTGAGGCATTGATAATCCTTAAAAGTGCTGATAAATATCATGATACATCTAGATTCTGTGAGTGTCTGTTTTTTTGTTTTAAATAACTATAGTATTGGAATTTCCATAGGTAGTACAACACTAAAGGTGCTGCCTTTTCCAAGTTCGCTCTCAACGGTGATACTTCCTTGCAAAAGCTTGATAGCTTGACCAGTTATTACCAACCCATATCCAGACCTGCGATATTTCCCTGTTTCTTTTGTATCATACTGAGAAACAGGTTTGAACATGGTATCTATTATTTCAGTTGACATACCAATTCCTGTATCTCTCACCATTATAAGTAGTTCCATATGTTTTTCGTGGGTGCTAATTGTCTCTATCTCAAGACATACTTCCCCTTTTTGGGTATATTTTACGGCATTGGAAAGAAGATTAACTAATATCAGACGTAACTGTCCGGCATCTCCAGTTATATATGGTGGCAACTTTGTTGTAATATCTATACTGAAGTGGATATCTTTTTTTCTTGCATACTCTCTAAAAAAGTTAGCTAAGGTATTAATTAAAACCGAAATATCAAACGGTTTGGACTCCACTGCGGGTGGCTCTTTATGTGAATCTGGAAAACCACTTATAATCTCCACAATATCCAATAGATCCTGAGCATTTTTATGAATGTTATCAATATGCCTACGCTTTTGCGTGCCAGTATCACTTTTGCTTGTTTCATCTACTGAATGTAGTATGCCGTCCATAAGGGTGTTTATTTCGTCACGGATGCTGGCTAACAGCATATGACGAGATTCTCGGCTTTTCTGTAGCTCACTCTGGGCACTTTCAATGGTTTTTGGGTCAGATTCAGCAGCGACATCTCTATTTAAGACAGCACAGTCATATCTGAATGATGCAGCATGCCAAGCGGTTGTTCGTTCCTGGTGATCAGCTAGTGTATTTACTGCTCCTGCCATGGCATCTACTTCATTTCTTCCCCCAAAGAAAGGAACCCTGTCTGCGGGGTCTCCATGAGAAAGTTGTCCTAAGGAAGACCCAATAAG
>JADGBW010000165.1 GCA_015231305.1 Magnetococcales bacterium
TCCTACACCGTTTAGTGGTATCTCTTCAAGTGATACAATCTTACTTGGTAGATACAATTTGCTTAGGCCAACCTCATTTATATGGGCAATAAGATCATTTTTTATGATATCTTGTTTGGTAGTTGCTAAACAGAGGCTCTCACCTTTTTTTGCGTCTGCTATTGTTACTACAGCATGTTGGTAGTCTGGCCAAACGCTTGCTGCTATAGACTCTAAACCAGCCAAAGAGATCATCTCTCCACCTATTTTAGCAAACCGTTTTACACGCCCAACAATTTTTATAAACCCCAATTCATCAATTTCAACCACATCTCCACTATCATACCAGCCTGGCCCTAACTCATTTATTGGCATGGAAGGCTTGCCCCCGCCTCCAAGCTTTAAGTAACCTTGCATTATATTTGGCCCTTTAACTAAAAGCAGACCACCTTCTTTAATACCTACAACTGGTAATAATTTATAATCTATACCTGGCAAAAAACGACCTACAGTAGTGGCTCTGTTAAATACTTCAGAGTTAACCGCCAAAACAGGGCTTGCCTCTGTTGTGCCATAACCTTCAAAAATACTGATACCAAATTTTTCTAACCACTGCTTTCTTGTCTCTTCTCTAAGAGCTTCAGCACCTGCTACTACTACTCTTAATGATTGAAAATCATTTGGCTTGGCACTACGTCCATAGCCAGCCAAAAAAGTATTGGTTCCTGCTAAAATTGTAGCGTTTTTCTGGCTTGCTATCTCAGGTATTTTTTTATAATCAAGTGGAGATGGGTGATAGTGACAACGCACACCAGCTAATAAAGGAGCCAGTGTACCTACAGTTAGACCAAAAGCATGAAAAATTGGTAAAACGTTTAAAAATATATCGTCACTGTTTAAAGCAATTCTCGCTCTAATTTGTTGTAAGTTGCTAAGTAGATTATTATGAGACAAAACTACCCCTTTAGGGTCTCCTTCTGATCCTGATGTAAATAAAACAACAGCAGTATCATCTGGTTTAACTGCAATTTTAGGCAGCCTTTTTTCTGGCCAAATAGCAGCAGCAAGACCTTGCAGCTTATCTTTCAGTCCAATTTGTGGTCGGAGATCTTCTAAATAAATGATATTCACCCCACTATTTAGTTGATCTACCATACTTGATAAATCTGCCTTTTCAACAAACAAGCGTGAGGTTAAAATTGTTTTAATTTCACCTGTTTTACAAGCAGAAAGCAGAAGTTTAGCCCCGCTGGTAAAATTTAATAGTGCCGGAATACGACCATAAGCTTGTAGTGCAAAAAATGTTAGAAGACCACCAGCTGAAGTTGGCATCATCACACCTACCAACTCTCCTGGTTTAGTATGTTTTGCAACTATTCCACCTAAAATAAGGCTACGCATATAGATTTGCCTATATGATAATTCTACACCAGTGGAGTCACTTACAACTAACTGTGAATGGCCATAAATTCTACCAACTCTACATAACGCCCCCCACAAATTACCTTGCCCTTGAAAGTGAGCAACCAATGCATGGCCTAATAGATCATAAAACAGTACGCCAGGTTTTTGGGGAGGTAGTATGGTCAAGCTAATTTTGGGGAAACTAAATCGTGGTAAAGATTTCTCACGATTAGAGCTATGGTGATATTGGCTGCCACTTAAATAACATGCAACTACACTTGCCGAAGTCTGCTTAACCGTTTTAAAAGGGGTATCTAAAATTTCAGCAAAAGAACCATCTTTAGAAGAGTTCAACTCTGGAAAAAAGGCAACTACTCTACCTTTATTTAGGTGCTCTTTAAGAGGAACCCAATTATGGGCAACCATATCGTCAACTAAAATAAAATCTACCCAAGAAAAAAACCATCTAAAAAGCGCAGAGGGATATATATCTTTTGCAATTATAAAGCAGCTATTTGCTGGCAATATGCTAGCTAAAATTGATAAATCAATTTTAGCCTGATGGTTGCAAATTACAAAACACCCTTCTTTATTTGCAGTTAAGTATTTTTCATCAACGCTATTTAAGCGAAACCTGAACCTTATAAATGAGTTTACAAACTTCTGCTTTAAGCTCATTACACTCCCCATTCAAAATACAATAATTTCAAATTTTTTATTATATCTATTAACTTTTAGGTTTTTATAACAATCATCGCTTTATATGTTCTGAGCATAAACAAAATTTCACTATTTTAAGTTAAAAAAGGGTTTAGAACATTAACTACAAAACAGCTAAAAGTGTGTTTTAACAAGGATCATTGAATTGTATTTAAAAGTATATGGCCCCAAATTTGCTTATATTTACAGTGCCTAACCACTATAACATACATTCTGGGTAGTCAAAATAGGGGGAAAAAAATTATGCAATCCACTGGAACCGCATGGTCAAATAACAAATATACAGCAGAACAGATGTTATGGTCAGCTGTATTAGAAACCGCCTTAAACGATGCTTTAACTCACAAAGATCCTGAAGAAAGAAAAAGAGCCATCAAGTGGTTTAAAGATGGTGGGCAACATTTCCAGATGGTATGCGACATGGCAAACTATGAACCAAATTTTGTACAATCCAGAGTGTTATCTTTGATTGAGATGAATAACCGAAATACTATGCATTAATAAATTAGAATATTTGAAAATTATCCTGATACAAGCTGCCATAAACGTTGTAAAAATAATTTTTCGATCCAGCCCTTAAATATTCTTTTGCCCTATACAGCTTTTTAGCACAACTAATTATCTGTTATAGGGTGAAAACTACATGATTCTAATTAATATAACACTTTATACTAGTTAGAGTTTACTAACCTCTCAGACTGCACCTCTTCTCGTAGTACCTTTTTATTAACTCTGTCTAACAAAGACGACCACTGCACCCCCTCCTCTAATTGAAATAGTGAGTCAAAGTTTTCTTGGCTCCATTTTACAAAATTTGAAGGGTCTAACACAGCATTTAAAAATTTTACTTCATAGTGGAGGTGTGGGCCGTTGGTTACACCACTGTTACCTGACAAAGCAATTACATCACCTTTTTTTATAAAGTCGCCATGTTCAACTATATTTTTTTGTAGGTGACCATAAATAGTTTTAAAACCGTGATTATGACTAACAACAACTGAACGTCCTAAAGCACTATATATTTTATCAACTCCAGCAAATTCAACAATTCCGTCAGCTGTACTAATAACCGGGGTTCCAATTTTTGCACGTAGATCTAACCCATTATGTTTCTGTTTTAACCCATGTATAGGGTGTATACGCATACCAAATGGGCTTGTCTCTCCCTTAAATGATACCGGATAACCGTTAGGTATCTCATGTAATAATTGCTCTCTCATATAGTCGCTTTCAATCTCTAAAGAGACCATATAGTTAATTAGCAGAGTGTCTATAATATTTTTTATATTATTATCAAGTGGTATATGCGTTGGAATCTTGACATTATTTGTGCTGAAAATATCTGTTATAGCGTCAAGAGTTGGAGATAGATCTGAATGGTCGACAGAAGTGGATAATTTATTTTCACTTCTTTGTTTCTTTGACAAAAACCTGACGTTCTTCTCAAAAGAATCATTTTCCAACTTTTCTGTTGCCACTTCATCTTTAATTTCAACTTCGATAGTTGAACTAAAATTATGTGATATTACAAATAGTAAGACAACAAAACTAAGAGAAACTACAAACAAAAAAGTAGCCTTACCAAATTTTCTATTCTGTTTCTGCTGGGGCTTTTGTTTTTCTACCAAGATCTGCATATAACCTTCTTTGCGTTCATATTTACGATCATCAATTCTCTCTCTATAAATATATAACACATCAATGTATATATTTATACTCTGTATATTACTATATGTGCTGAGTAATTAAAATGCTCTAAGCCCATATATAGATGCAAAAACTGAGAATTTTCAACCAATAAATTAAAGCCTAGCCACTATTATTCTCTGGCACTAAAGGTGTTGCTTTACCAGAACCATGACACCATTCACATGGTAAAAGTTCCGCATCTAAGTCTAGAGATAGACGTGTTCCTGTACCGTTACACTCTTCACACTCTTCATCCTGTAAACCCAGAATTTCTTTAGTAGAAATGCCCTTTTCCATTTAATACCCCTGTTAGAAACAACCATCTTTTTAAACCGTTTTTAGGTGGTTTTTATTTAGAGAACTTTAACTTTTAAAATTCTTGGCCTCAACATTGCAAACATCTCATATCGTTGGCATGAACAGCTAGTAGCATAGACTAAATATAAGAGAAAATCTTTAACAAAGAGTTATTTTTTAAAAGAGCCATTGCCAACAAAATGATGCAGAAGAAATTCAACTCGTAACTTACAATGTTTCGAGTAGAGAATATAGAAAACAAACTGAATTATAAAGAGTGCTCATTAGGCTCTGACCCGGATGTAATAAGAGTATACTAATATTCTATTACGTTGATTATTAATATGAGTAAGAATGGAGTTTTAAATGGGTGCTTTCCCTTCCCCCCCTTCCGAGATTAATGACTTGCCACCTCAAGTACAAGCCTATGCTCAGGCTGCTGCGTTAGCAGATAATACGCGTGCAGCATATTTAGGTGACCTACAGCGTTTTATTGATTGGGGAGGAGCTGTTCCTGCTTCATCAAAAACAGTAGCTTCATACTTGGTTTCTCATGCTAATTCACACAAGTATGCTACCTTAGCCCGCTGGAAAGTCTCTATAGGTAAGTCTCATACATCACAAGGGTTTCCTGATCCTACCAAGACTGAGCTAGTACATGCTGTATTAAAAGGCATTAAACAAAAGCATGGTCAAGATCAACGCCAAGTTGCTCCTTTAACAAAAGAAAAAATTATCGCTATGGTCTCCAACATGGGTGACCGTTTAAAAGATAAGCGTGATAAAGCTTTGATTCTTGTAGGATTTGCAGGTGGACTCCGTCGTTCAGATCTTATTTCATTGGAACGCGAAGATCTTTTAGAAAAAGAGGAAGGTTGGGAAATTATGCTATCTAAAAGTCAAGTAGCTATTCCCACAGCCAGCGGTCCAGTATGCGCAGCAAAAGCCCTTAAAGAGTGGCTTGAAGTCTCCGAGATAAGTGAAGGAGCAGTTTTTCAAGGCATTAACCGCCATGGTAAACGTTCAGGGAAACCTTTAACTGGTCATGGTGTCGCACTTATAGTTAAAGAGCGCGTGCAATCAATAGGTTTAGACCCTGCCCACTACAGCGGTTTTAGTTTACGTGCTGGCCTTATTTCAAGTGCAGCAGATCAGGGTATATCCCTAGGTCATGCTACATCACTTAATGGTAATGGTGTGCTGTAGTTAAGTAATAAGTTTTCAACGGCATCATAATCCTAGATTCGGTAGTTGTTTCCTCTTCACAGAAACAAAAGCCGAATCTAGGATGATAGTTAATTAATTGTGATGCTGTAGTACTTAGTACCTCAATTTAACAAAATCTACTCTCCTCCCAAGACATTTCAAGTTTTCTCAGTTATTTTGCTTGTAAATATTCTAGATTTAGTAGTTATAAAAAATCTTTTTTTATAAGCAGGTTCCCCATGTCACAATCGGGTTTTTTACGCTGGTTATCCTCTCTTGCTGTCTACCGCGAACCTCGTGTTATAGCTATTTTATTTCTTGGTTTTTCTAGCGGTTTACCTCTAGCCCTTACCTTTGGCACTCTGACATTATGGCTGGCAGAATCAGGAATAGACAAAACCTCAATAGGGCTTTTTGCCCTTGCTGGCATACCATACACTTTTAAGTTTCTCTGGGCTCCTATACTAGACCGCGCATCAATTCCATGGCTTACAGCCCTTTTTGGGCGTAGGCGCAGTTGGATATTGTTAACCCAATTTGCCTTGGCTCTCTCTATTCTAGCTTTAGGTTTCTCGAACCCTACTGTTAACCCATTACAAATGGGTCTGTTTGCTCTTTTAACAGCGTTCTTTTCAGCAAGTCAAGATATTGTTATAGACGCTTATCGGGTAGAAATTTTAGAAGAGAGACAATATGGCGCAGGAGCTGCCATGGTAGTGTTGGGCTATCGGTTGGGAATGTTGATTTCAGGTGCAGGAGCACTATATTTAGCAACATTTCTTGGCTGGTTTTATACCTACGTTATAATGGCAACCGCAATGTCAGTTGGTATTGTGACTATATTATTAAACCCAGAACCAACACAAAAAGATAGTGCGGAGTCATTAAAACAAGAAGCCAAAATCAATAAATATCTTGAAGCCAGCCCATGGTTGCAAGGTTGGAAAAAAAATGTTGTAGCTAGGTTTTGGGGTGCTGTTATAGCACCTTTTTCAGAGTTTATGACCCGTAGAGGTTGGTTATTAACCCTCCTTTTTATCCTACTCTATAAGTTTGGCGATGCCTTGGCAGGGGTAATGAGCAACCCTTTTTATGTGGAGTTAGGATTTTCTAAAATAGAAATTGCTAATGTAAGCAAACTATTTGGTTTGGCAGCTCTGATAGTCGGAAGCTTTATTGGCGGTGCTTTGGTTAACAGAATAGGTATTATGAAAGCGCTGTTGTGGTGTGGGCTTTTACAGATGTTCTCTAACCTAATGTTTGTTTGGTTAGCACACACCGGATACAACATGACAGTTTTAACCATGACTATTGCTATTGAAAATTTGAGCAGTGGTATGGGCATGGCTGCTTTTGTCTCATATTTATCAATTTTATGTAATGTGGCTTACACTGCAACCCAATATGCTCTGTTATCATCTTTAATGGCATTTGGTCGCACACTGTTATCTTCCTCTGGGGGTTGGTTTGCAGACCATATGAGTTGGGGGCCATTTTTTCTTCTCACAACAGCGGCTGCTTTACCAGGTATGTTATTATTAGTCTGGATGATCCGCAAATTTCCTATAAATAACGATATAAAAAGTACACCAATAAAATAATAGAGCGGGCTTTATTTTCGTGAACTCAAAAAAAAAGATAATTTTTATCAACCGTTTTTTTTATCCAGATCAATCGGCAAGCAGTCAGTTGCTTAGTGATTTAGCATTTTGGATAGGTGATAACACACAAGAGATAGAAGTTAATATTATCACCTCTCAAATTTGTCACAGTACCCCAAACATTTACCTACCCCATTTTGAAAAAATTGATCAGATAAATATCCACCGCTTACGTACTACACAATTTGGCACATCCAGCCTTATTGGCCGCCTTATTGACTATATAACATTCTATATATCCTTATTTTTTAAACTACTAATTTTTGTAAAAGCTGGTGATACAGTAGTATGCAAAACTGATCCACCACTTATTTCAATTATTGCACTACCCATTGTTAAAATAAAAAAAGCATTTTTGATAAATTGGCTACAAGATATCTTTCCAGAAATAGCAACCGCTCTGAAAGTTCCTTATCTTGGTGGTTTTTTGGCAAAAGTTCTTATTAAACTAAGAAACAGCTCTTTAAAACATGCTAAGGCTAATGTTGTTATTTCAGAAGAGATGGCAAAAACACTTCAAAACCATGACATACCTTTACATACCATACATGTGCAACATAACTGGGCTGACAGCAAGCAACTTAAACCTGTTGCTAACAATGCCAACTCACTGTTACCAACTTATAAAAAAGCTGACTCATTTATAGTTGGTTATTCTGGCAATATGGGCCGTGTTCATGATTTTAACACCATCATTAATGCTGCCAAACTTCTAAAAAACCAACCGGATATTATTTTTGAATTTGTTGGCTATGGCCCACAAAAAGCTTGGATAACAAACCAAGCAAAACAGCATAAATT
>JADGBW010000166.1 GCA_015231305.1 Magnetococcales bacterium
GTATACAACCCTAATTGGGATAAGGGTCAATATGCTATAAGCCACACAGCAAGTCTTTTTTTAATGGGGCAAGATGGTCGTTTTATAAGTAAATTTATTTATGGTATATCTATAGAACAACTAGCAAAGCGACTTATGGAGATTATTCCATAACGACAATATTTTGATTAAAAACTCCAAAAAATCATGAAATTTCCAATCAAACTCACAATAATACATGGTAAGAGTTAAAATTCATGCTATTATTAATATTGCCATAGTAGGTTAAACGTAGGCTTTAATATCTTTTTGGTGAGAGTATTCTCATTATCTATAACCAACAACTGTAAAGTTAGGAACCCATGGAAGTTACTATTGAAAATAAAGGTGAATTTGAACGCGCAATGACCGTAACCATTGAGGCTACGCGTGTGGATGAGTTAATTAGCCAAGAGCTAAATAAACTCTCAAGCCAGGTCAATATGCCAGGGTTCCGTCCCGGCAAAACGCCAAAAAAATTGTTGGAATCCCGCTATAAAGAGCATATAGACGGCGCAGTTGCTGAGCAGCTAATTCAAGAGAGCTATGGCAAAGCTATGACCGACAATAAAATTAACCCAGCTGACCAACCAAAGGTTGATATTGGCAAAATTGACCGCAACCAAAATTTTACCTATACAGCAACCTTTGAGCAAATTCCCGAGGTTAAAGCCAAAGACTATAAAGGTTTTTCTCTAAGTCGAACTACTGCAACAATTGAAGAGTCTGATATTGATAAGGTGATAGAGCAGATTCAAGAATCTAACACTGAATTTGTAAAAGATGATAGCCGAGTTTCAGAGTCTGGAGATCAGTTAAAATTTGATTTTGACGGCTATATCGACAACGAGCGTTTTGATGGCGGCAAAGCCGAAGGCCATGAGCTAGTATTAGGCAGCAACCAATTTATCCCAGGTTTTGAAGATCAGCTAGTTGGTAACAAAGCTGGTGATGATGTTGAAGTTACACTCAACTTTCCTGAGGACTACCAAGCCAGTCATCTAGCAGGTAAAGAAGCTGTTTTTAAGTGTAAAGTTCATGAAGTAAGAGCACCACAAAAACCAGAAGTCAACGATGAATTGGCTGTTAAAGCTGGTATAGCAGAAGGTGGTATTGCTAAACTTCGTGAGGAAATTTCAGCTAAATTGACTACCGAAGCTGAAAATAAAACCTCTGGAAATGTAAAACAGGAAATTTTAGATAAAATACTTGAGGCAAACCCAATAGAGGTTCCAAAGTCTTTGGTTAAACGTGAGCAAGATGCCATGGTTGAGCAACTAAAGCAGGAGTATAAACGTCAAGGCGTGGACCCTGCACAGCTGGGCATGGACACCGATGCAATGGGCCAGGGTTTTGCGGTTGAAGCAACAAAAAGAGTTAAAATAGGCATGTTGTTAGGCTCTATTGCTAGAGAAGAGTCCATCACAGCTTCTGACGAGGCTGTTGAGGCTTTCTTAGATAACATGGCCGCTTCATATGGCGACCAAGCATCACAAATGAAAAAATGGATGCGTGAAGACCCAGATCGTATTGAAGGCATTAAGAGCACTGTTTTAGAAGCCTCGATTATTGACTGGATTGTCAATAATGGTACAGTTGAAGAAAAAACCTGTGCTCTTGAAGAGTTAATGTCTGCAAAGACTGACGATAAGTGATTAAAAATAGAAAAATCGGCAAAATATGCCGAGATTAAAAACTAAGAAAAAGTTGATCTTGTCCCAAATATTTTTTATAGACTGGGAGAAATATTTAATTAAAACAATATATTAAATATTTCTCCCAGAAGCATATTTTAAAAGTATTACGGTTTGGTGTGGATTATGCAGCAATGTGACCCTAACTAACCTAAAAAAGGGCAGCACCATTAAGCAGAAAAGAACTAACCCGTATATTTCATAAATCGGTATATGTTCTCGCTTAACATTTGATTAACAAAGAAATTTTTCGCGGTTTGCCGTAGCAACAATCACGACACACCTAAGATAAGTCCCTTTGTTAATCAAACCTTTAAGCAATAACATCACAATTCATGAAATATCCGGGCTAATATCAAACTTTGAAAGCCAGACAAGAGAGTTATTGTTTTTTCCTGGCAAATTTTTATAAGAGAGCGCCGATGAACTTGGTTCCAATGGTTGTTGAGACCACAAGCCGCGGAGAGCGGTCCTACGATATTTTCTCTAGACTTCTTAAAGAACGTCTAATTTTTTTAGTTGGTTCAATAAACGATGATGTTGCCAACCTAGTTATTGCTCAAATGCTTTTTTTGGAGTCGGAAAACCCAGAAAAAGATATCCACCTCTACATTAACTCACCTGGTGGACACGTAACGGCTGGTATGGCTATTTATGATACCATGCAATTTATCCGTCCCAATATCAGCACCTTATGCACTGGACAAGCGGCAAGTATGGCTGCGGTATTATTGGCATCAGGGGCCGAAGGTAAAAGATTGTTACTGCCCAACTCAAGGGTGATGATTCACCAGCCTCTAGGTGGATTCCAGGGTCAATCTACTGATATTCAAATTCATGCCAAAGAGATGTTACGGGTGCGTGAGGCTTTGAATAAAATTTTATCTAAACATACCGGGCAGTCAATTCGTAAAATTTCTAAAGATACTGAAAGAGATTATTTTATGACCAGCAAAGAAGCTTGTGATTATGGCCTTGCTGATGAAATTATAAGTAAACGTGCAGCTCCTAAAGAAAATTAAGCATTAGAGGGAATCATGGCTAAAAAAGGTTCAGAATCTGGCAGTGTTCTCCACTGTTCATTTTGCGCAAAAACCCAACATGAGGTGCGTAAATTAATTGCGGGTCCATCAGTATTCATATGTAATGAGTGCGTCGATTTATGTCGTGACATTATAAAAGAAGAGAAAAATGATGCAAAAGGTGCTAGTGAAAAAAGCTCTAACAGCACCCCTCCCCCCCATGAAATTAAAGAGGTTCTAGACCAACATGTTATTGGTCAAGAACAGGCAAAAAAGATACTCGCTGTTGCTGTTTATAACCATTATAAACGCATAAGCGCACCTGAAGATGCGTCTAATGATGTAGAGCTTGCTAAGAGCAATATTTTGTTAATTGGCCCAACAGGTTCTGGTAAAACCCTGCTAGCACAAACTCTAGCACGTATACTTGATGTACCTTTTACCATAACCGATGCCACCACATTAACTGAGGCAGGATACGTAGGAGAAGATGTTGAAAACATTATTCTCAGGTTACTACAGGCAGCAGATAACGATGTGGAAAAAGCGCAACGTGGTATCGTATTTATTGACGAAATAGATAAAATTTCTCGTAAATCTGACAACCCCTCTATCACCCGTGATGTATCAGGCGAGGGAGTACAACAAGCACTTTTAAAAATTATTGAAGGCACAGTTGCTAGCGTACCGCCCCAAGGTGGTCGCAAACATCCACAGCAGGAGTACCTGCAAGTTGATACTACCAATATTTTGGTTATCTGCGGTGGTGCATTCAACGGTTTGGAGAAGGTTATCGAGAAGCGTTCCAACAAAAGCCACAGCATAGGTTTTGGTGCGGAGGTTAAAGACCATTCAGTTGAACTAAAGGTTAACGATCTTCTTCCGGAGTTAGAACCAGAAGATCTGCTACAGTTTGGCCTTATTCCTGAATTTGTCGGTCGCCTTCCTATTGTGACCACCCTTGAAGAACTTGACCAAGATGCGTTGGTAAGAATACTTCAGGAGCCAAAAAATGCTCTAATCAAACAGTATAGCAAACTATTTGAGATGGAAGATGTACAGCTTACTTTTACTGCTGAAGCAATTGAAGCAATAGCTGCTAAGTCTATCAAGCGCAAAACTGGAGCCAGGGGCTTACGTTCTATTTTAGAATCAACACTATTGGATGTAATGTTTGATATCCCTACCCAACCAGATGTTAGTGAGATAGTTATCAATAAAGAGGCTATAGAAAACAGTGCAGATCCACTACTAATTTATGAAAAACCACCTCTTGAAGCATAGTTTTTTTTATTGAGAAAATGATTAATTTAGCCAGTTTATTAGAACTATATTCTGGTTTGATGCCGCAATAGTTTATTATATATTGGCAGTTATAATAATGTAATTTATTGATTTTCTCGCTGGTTGTCTATTACCAATTGCCGAACATAGCTAATTCAGGACCAACTATATGCTAATTATTCCAATACTACCACTTCGTGATATCGTTGTTTTCCCTCAGATGGTAGTCCCACTGTTTGTTGGGCGAGATAAATCAATTCAAGCTCTCGATGCTGTTACAGAACAGCAGGAGAATCGCAATATTCTTCTGGTAGCACAAAAAAATCCCGTAACCGATACCCCAGTAGAGGCAGACATCTATACTATTGGAGTTATTGGTTCTATTCTACAAGTATTAAAATTACCTGATGGTACGGTTAAGGTGCTTGTAGAGGGTGGTCGCCGAGTTAAAATTCTCAACTATGTAAAGACAGAACCATATTTTGTAGTTGAGGGAGAGTATATAGAAGAGGATATTCATAATCCTACCGAAGCAAAGGCCATGATGCGCTCATTAGTTAGCCGTTTTGAGTCTTATGCCAAGCTTAATAAAAAACTTGCCCCTGAAGTTTTGATGAGCTTCCAAGCCATTGAAAATCCAAACCGTTTGGCAGATATCGCAGCAACCCATATTAATTTAAAAGTACCCGAAAAGCAGAAACTGCTAGAGATGGTCTCTGTTACAGATCGCCTTGATGGTCTTCTGATAGCTCTTGAGAAAGAGATTGAAGTTCTGCATGTTGAAAAACGGGTACGAGGCCGGGTTAAACGGCAGATGGAGAAGAGCCATCGCGACTATTATTTGAATGAGCAGATGAAGGCTATTCAAAAAGAGTTGGGTGACCCTGATGACGATAAAGATGAGTTAAAAGAGCTTGGTGAAAAAATCAAGACCATAGGAATGAGTGAAGAGGCCCAGACTAAGGCCACCTCAGAGCTGAAAAAATTAAAACAGATGGCTCCTATGTCTGCTGAGGCGACTGTTGTTCGCAACTATTTAGATTGGTTGGTAAAACTACCTTGGGGCAAACTGTCCGAGCTTAAAAAAGACCTCCCCGCTGCCCAGTTGATTTTAGATGAAGACCATTGGGGTATGGAGAAAGTTAAAGAGCGTATTATTGAACAACTAGCAGTACAACAAAAAGTTGAAAAAATTAAAGGACCAATTTTATGCTTGGTTGGCCCTCCTGGTGTAGGTAAAACCTCTTTGGCTAAATCAATTGCTAGAGCATCGGGCCGTGAATATGTAAGGATCTCCTTGGGTGGAGTTCGTGATGAGGCAGAAATACGAGGCCATAGGCGTACTTATATTGGCTCACTACCGGGTAAGATAATCCAATCAATGAAAAAAGCTGGGACCAACAACCCTCTATTTTTGCTTGATGAGATAGACAAAGTTGGCTCTGACTACCGTGGCGACCCCTCCTCTGCTTTATTGGAAGTATTAGACCCAGAACAGAACACCACATTTAATGACCACTACCTGGAACTCGATTATGACCTGTCCCAGGTAATGTTTATCACCACTGCCAATAGCTTAAATGTTCCTCGCCCTCTTTTAGACAGAATGGAGGTTATCCGTCTAGCTGGATATACAGAGCAGGAGAAACTACGTATTGCTGATAAATATCTTATCCCTAAGCAGATGACAGCCCACGGATTATCAAAAGATGAGGTAACTCTCTCTTCTGGCACTATTAAATCTATAATACGCTATTACACCCGTGAAGCTGGAGTTCGCAACTTAGAGCGTGAGATTGCCAGCTTATGCCGTAAAGCAGCTAAAACACTGTTAATTGAAGAAAAACGCAAAAAAGTTGTGGTAAGTTCAAACAGTATTGGTAAATATCTCGGTGTGCGTAAATACCGTTTTGGTTTAGCAGAAGAGAAAAACCTTGTTGGTGTTACCACAGGCATGGCTTGGACAGAAGTTGGTGGAGAGTTATTATCTATAGAGGCTGTATTGTTAGGTGGCAAAGGTAAGTTAACCATTACTGGTAAACTTGGTGATGTAATGCAAGAGTCTGCTCAGGCAGCCATGACCTATGCCCGTTCTCGTGCTAACGATTGGGGAATAACTGACAAAGAATTTTTTCAAAATCATGATTTACATATCCATGTACCAGAAGGAGCCACACCTAAAGATGGACCTTCGGCTGGTATAGCCATTTGCACAACTATTGCCAGTATTCTAACAGGCATTTCAGTACGTCGTGATGTAGCAATGACGGGTGAAATAACCCTTAGAGGTCGAGTATTGATTATTGGTGGCTTGAAAGAAAAAATGCTTGCAGCCCACCGAGCAGGAATTAAGCACATAATTATTCCTCAGGAAAATGTAAAAGATCTTAAAGAGATGCCTGCTACAATTATGCGTGATTTAGAAATTCATCCTGTAGAACATCTGGACGACGTTTTAAAAATTGCTTTAAGTGAAGATATTACAGATCGTAAAAATAGCGATGGTGGTTCTTCTGACAAACAGGTAGACCCATCTGTATTGCAAAATGACTCTTCTAGCACAAGTATAGCCTCTATTACCCACTGATTTTTTGCTTTTTGATATTTTAGCATACCCTAAGCTGCCCTAGACCATAAAAGGGCAGCTAGGGTTGCTTTTTGGGGTCTTAAAGCTGTTTTTATATTTAATATATCTGGGCCCGTCACATTTATAGTAATTTCAATCCATAAACAGACACTCTAAAACCAACTTGGTGTCGTTTCAGCGTAGGTGGGAATTCAGAAAGTTCAACGTTGTCGCTCTAAGCAAACCAATCAAAAGATCTACTACACCGCTTTACAATTTCATATACACAAAAAATTATCTTACTTATAGCTTTATATTGTGGCTAGTGTTGATACCAGCCTTTACATCCTCAACAGTCCACATTGGAAAATATGGTTAAAACTCTTATTACAAGCCAGACAGCCATTTTTCTCACTTTAGACCAAAGAAATCAATAAATTACACCATACCTACTACTATACCCATAGTTTCTAGGTTAAAAGAAAATCAATAAAGTGGCTTGACACCAAGGCTCAAGGCACGTATACAACCTCCTACGTCTCGCATTATTGCAACTTGTGATGCTGAGAAGAAGATTTAAATGCACTTACTTTCGATAGGGGTTTTGATGATCGGTTGTTAAGTAATGACACCTATCAAATAATAACTAGTGGGGAGGGAAGAACAAAATGAATAAATCTGAATTAGTTGATGCTGTTGCTTCTGATACAGGCTTAACCAAGGTGCAATCTGCTGAAGCTGTTGATGCAGTTATATCTGCTGTCCAGACTGCCTTGAAAGGTGGAGATCAAGTTAGCTTAGTCGGCTTTGGTACATTTTTAGTAACAGATCGTGCTGCACGCATTGGCCGTAACCCACGTACTGGCGAAGAGATTAAAATTCCAGCAGCTAAACTTCCTAAGTTCCGTCCTGGTAAAGGTCTTAAGGACGCAGTTGCTGTAGAAAGTGGTAAGAAAAAGAAAAAGAAGAAAAAATAAAATTAAAATTTTTTAGTTCTTTTTCCCAGAGTTAAAAAAATTAGTCCATCCCCCTTTTGATAGCTCATTCGGGGTATTGGGCGGGTAGCTCAGCTGGGAGAGCGTCGCCCTTACAAGGCGAATGTCACAGGTTCGAGCCCTGTTCCGCCCACCATTTATTATTT
>JADGBW010000167.1 GCA_015231305.1 Magnetococcales bacterium
TACTATTATATTCATAATAGTTTGCAGTTTGTGGCATCTTTATAACTTAAAATAATATACAAACTTTTGGCTAATTATTTTCACTAATGATGAAAAAAAGATAATACTTAACCATCAGTTTTTTACTTCCTCATCTATGACGTGGTTAATAGCATATATTCAAGTTTCAAATTGAGTTGTTAGTGTCTTAAACCAATATAAAGGCAAGATTTTTTTAGATAATTGTTACTATAAAACTTAATAAAGCAAGAAAAAAGTAAACAGATCATTAAACTGTGATACCATGGATTACGCTCCTAAAAGAAAATATAATAGATTATATTTGGAGAAATAATGAAAAAAAATATCGATTTTTTAAAGATCGTAACCTTCGTTTTAGCCATGGCAACTTCACAACTAGCTATGGCCCAAGGCTTTGCGACTAAATTAAGCTCAACTCAAGATGATGAGCTTCTTTCTTTAAGCTTAGCAGAACTTGGAAATATTACAGTCACAGTTTCTGATTTTAAAGAGACCCTGTTAAATGCTGCTTCAACTGTCTCTATTGTTGAACATACTGGCTGGCAAAAGTTAGGAGCAAGACACCCATTTGAGGCTGTCACTAACTTACCTGGTATGATGTCCTATCCTAATGTTTCAACAGGTTGGACAACAAAGGTACGAGGATATACCAATGTTGCCCCACGAGGAGTCGCTTACCGACTTGATGGAGTACCTTTAAACAGTTACCGCTTTGGTCGTGGTGATTTTGTTTTTGATTGGATGGGTATGACGGGTATTGATAGGATAGAAGTGATACGCGGCCCTGGTTCTGTTCATCATGGAAGCGATGCCTTTCACGGTGTTTATTCTGTACAAACACTAGCCGGTGATAGCAATTATTCACACGTCAACAGCGAGATTGGCTCCAATAAATATGGAACCATTGGTTATCAAAACACATCATTAAACAACAAGAATATTAAAGATTTTGCCCTGCAAATTAACTATCAGGGTAATCAAAACAAAGAATATGATTATACTGACCCAACTACGAACATAGCTGGGCAAGGTTCACGAAGTGAGCAGGTTGAAAACTTTACAGGCTTAGCTAAAATTCGTTCTAATTGGAGTAGCCCATGGAAATATCAGGGGTCGATATATCTTATAAAAACTAACGCAAGTGAATTTCCTGGAGAGGGTCGCTTTTTTGATAGTGGTCATGACCAAAGCTACCTTACTGACCAAGACAAAGTCAGTCAGGATTTTACTTTTTTGATGGGTAAATTAGATCTAGAGTATGATTTTGGTAAAACCATAACCGGAACTTGGAGTAACTTTATTTGGGACAGCCAAACCGACAAAACTTGGCATGCATCCCAACCTGGTTTTCAAAAACAAGATAATCATGAACTTCGTATTGGTAGTAAATTAACCATTAAACAGGCCAAAAACCCCCTTAATACCCAATGGTCTGTTGCTGTATCTACTGATTCTTCACAAATTATTTCAGCAACTCAAACCACCGCATCTGGTGGACAGTCTAACGAACTATATGATGGAAAAGATAGGCAAGTTTATACACTCGCTTTACAGGCTAAAACCAGTTTTTTTGCAGATAATTTTCATGTCGACTATGGTGTACGTTTAGATGACTATGATGCGTTTGGCCTGCACACCTCACCAAGAGCTGGTTTAATTTATACACCAAACCAAAACAGTGCAGTAAAACTTCTGTATGGGCAAGCCTTCCGCGCCCCAACCGCTGCTGAACAATTTGGTGTGTCTGGCCGTGCCAAGGGAAAGGCTGATATTTTACCAGAGGTGATTAATACCTACGAATTGGTCTTTATGCATCACCTTGAAAAGCTAAAATGGGATTTGGTTCTGTTTCAGTCCCAATGGAGCGACGGTATACAAGCTGTAAATACTACAGACCCTAATTTTTTCAAAGAGTTTGATAACCAGACTAAAAATAGCTCCAATGGAGCTGAGATGAACCTGCACTACAATAATAATAACTGGGACTTCGACTATAGTACCTCTTACATTAAAAGCCGTAACGACTCAACAAACACAGACTATGTGGCTTTTCCAGAGTGGATTCATAATTTAGGGCTAGGCTATAATTTAGAGAGTTATAATACTAGCTTCTATCTTTCAAACAAAATATTTTCAAATGTACAAGAAAATCCAGACACTACTTCTAGTGATCTAAAACTTTTTTGGCAAACAAACTTAAATATACAATACCAACCTCAAGAACAGATGGTTTGGTCATTGAATATAAGAAACATGTTTGCTCGTAACAACACATATCCCGCTGTTCAGTTTACTGAAAATGGGCATCCAGCAGAACCATTCAATGTGAGTGTTTCGCTGGACTACACATTCTAAAGCGTTATAATGATATCTACTTTTACGAGAAATGTGTTGCTAATTTTAAGCTATATTCACAAAAAATATTTTCGACCCTTATTAGCCAAACAGTTTGCTATATCACAGCTATTCACAAACAAAATACATAATAAAATAGCCAATAAGTATGGCTATTTTATTATGCTAATGGTTTGCATTGTAAGCTTATCATTTTTATGGGTAACTTCTGTACAAGCAGCAAGAAAAAACACCCGCCAACTTGAATATCGTATTAAAGCAGTTTATCTCTATAATTTCCTAAAGTTTATTGATATTCCAGATAAACAACCCAACACAGAAGATGAACCTTTTAAAATTTGTGTGTTAGAAGAGGACTCTTTGTTATCTGCCATCACAATAATAAAAGAAAAGACAACAAAGGGTAGACCACTACAAGTAGAGCAGATTAATTCGGTTAACAAAGCAAAACAGTGTCATATTGTTTTTATTGGCGTAGCAAAAAAACATAACCTTGAATCGACTCTTAATCGACTTAAAAGAAGTGGTATATTGACAGTTAGTGATATGCCTGAGTTTGCTAAAAAAGGGGGTATAATTGGGTTTGTAATAAAAAGAAAAAAAGTGCGTTTGGAAATTAACCTGAATGCTGCAAACCGTGAAGGTTTAAAAATAAGTGCCAACCTGCTAGAAGTTGCGACAATTATCAATAAAGAGGAACATTGATATGAGTCCGTTTGTTACTTGGCCCATTAAATGGAAATTAATTTTAATAACTCTAGCTACCAGTGTGGTTGGTCTCTTATTTGCTGGTGTTGCTTTTGTTATGTTAGACCAGCACGGCGAAAAAAATGATCTTGTTAAAAATACCAAGGTTTTAGCTCAGGTAATTGCTAATCGCTCTGCAGCAACTCTTATATTTGACGACCCCCAACTAGCAAAGCAAAACCTAGCTGCCTTAGCTGCTCAGCCATCTATCTATACCGCTTGTATATATAACCAACAAAAAGAACTATTTGCTAACTACCATAAAAGTGACCAACCTTCTATAAACTGTCCAACGGATGTTTCTATATTGGGTTTTAAATTTTCTAAAAAAAGTCTCTCTCTAACCTACCCTATTGTACTTGATGACACTCAATTGGGTGAGGTCTTAATAATGACAGACTTAAGCTCATTGGATGTCCATCTTAACAATTTTCTTATTGCAGCTATTATAATTATTCCTCTGTCAGCATTAGCTGTGTTCCCCATTTCATTATTGTTACAACAGTTTATATCAGAGCCTATCTCAAACCTAGTACAAACAGCTGGTTTGGTTGCTAATAATAAAGATTATAGCATCAGAGCTATAAAAAAAGCCCCTGATGAATTGGGGCTATTGGCAGATGCATTTAACAGCATGCTTTTAACCATTGAGACACAAGACAGAGCTCTGCGTGATGATATTACACGTCGCCAGAAAAGCGAAATTGAACTAAATCGTTTACGAGACCTTCTTGCAAATATTGTTGACTCTATGCCTTCAATTCTTGTTGGGGTTGATGAAGAAAAGCGGGTTACACAATGGAACCGAAAAGCTGAAATAGTTACTGGTAAAGCAGCTGCTTTAGTATTAGGCAACCATCTAACACAGGCTTTTCCCCAAATGGTAAATGAGTTGCAAAATATTGACTTTGCCATAAAGAAAAAACTAACACAGGTAGATATGAAGGTAGCTGGACTTTTGGGTGATGATAAACAATTTTGTGACGTTGCCATATTCCCGCTTATTAGTGATGGGGTAAAAGGGGCAGTTATTCGGATAGATGATGTTACAGAGCGAGTGCATATTGAAGATATAATGATTCAATCTGAAAAAATGTTATCAGTTGGTGGTTTAGCAGCTGGAATGGCCCATGAAATCAACAACCCTTTAGCGGTGATATTACAAAGTGGGCAAGTTATACAAAACCGTGTCTCACTAGATTTACAAAAAAATATTACAGTTGCTAAAGAGTGCGGAACAACCATTGAGGCTATTAATTCCTATATGGAATCTCGTGCTATTTTAGCTAAAATTAATTTAATTATTGAGTCAGGAATTCGCTCAGCTAAAATTGTAGAAAATATGCTCAGTTTTAGCCGTAAAAGCGAATCCAGGGTTATCCCCCAAGACTTGGCTGATCTACTTGATAAAACATTAGAATTAGCTGCAAATGAATATGACCTGAAGAAAAAATTTGATTTCAGAGAGATTAAAATTAATAAAGAGTATAAAGCCAATATGCCGTTGGTTCCATGTGAAGGTAGCAAAATACAGCAGGTTTTTCTAAATATTCTAAAAAATGGCGCGCAAGCCATGGCAGAAACTCATAAATCTGGCGAACCTTCTTGTTTCACACTTAGCATTTTTGAGGATAAAGGATGGGCAAGAGTTGAAATTGCTGATAATGGCCCTGGAATGGATGAAGCAACCCGCAAGAGAATTTTTGAACCATTTTTTACCACTAAAGCTGTAGGGGTAGGAACCGGTTTAGGCTTATCTGTTTCCTATTTTATTATATCTGAACATCACCATGGCAAGATGACTGTAGAGTCAACTTCAGGACAAGGAACAAGGTTCATCATTAAACTACCCATAGATGAGAAAAAAAGTATATGATGGACATGTTGATGTCTAGATTGACAAATAATATTAATGAAGAGGTCAGATTATGAAAGGAAAAACGAGATGGCCTCAACAGAAATAAAAAGACCAAAAATTCTAACAATTGACGACGAACCCGGGATTCGTGAGACATTCCGTGATTTTTTAGAAGACCTCGACTATGAAGTGTTTGAAGGGGAAAACGGTCGACACGGTCTAGAAATTTTTTCAGAAGTAAAACCAGATCTTGTCCTGCTTGATCTTCGAATGCCTGAGTTAGACGGTATGGAGGTTTTAACCATACTCAAAGAAAAGTCTCCCGATACCCCAGTTATTATTGTCTCTGGAACAGGAGTTATTGGTGATGCCATTCAAGCTATAAACCTAGGGGCATGGGACTATCTGCTAAAACCAGTAGTAGATATGGGCATTCTGCGTCACTCTGTAGAAAAAGTATTAGACCGGGCCAAGTTACTACTGCAAAACCGAGCTTATCAAGAAAATCTAGAAACTCAGGTTAACATAAGAACAGAAGACCTACACAAAGCAAACGCAGAAATAAATGAACTTAATAAAGAGCTAGAAGATCGTGTAGCACAACGCACAATGGAGTTGACCGCTGCTAATAAAGAGTTGGAATCATTTGCCTATACTGTATCCCACGACCTACGCGCTCCATTACGTGCTATCAATAATTTTTCACAAATTATACTAGAAGAGTATTCTGATAAAATTGATAGTGAAGGCAAAACATACCTTAGCTATTTAGTAGAAGGTAGCAATGAAATGAATGCCCTTATTGATGGGCTTCTTATGTTATCTCGTTCAACAAGGGGAGAGATTAATAAACAAAAGGTGAATATCTCAAATTTAGTAACTGAAATTATTAAAGCTAATAAAATATTAGAGCCTGAAAGAGATGTAATTTATGATGTCATGCCAAATATATCTGCTATGTGCGACCCACACCTTATAAAGACACTGCTAGAAAATCTAATTGGTAATGCATGGAAATATACCAGAACAACAGTAAACTCACATATTAAATTTGGTGAAACAAAAAGCAGTAGAGGAACCACATATTTTATTAAAGATAACGGTGCTGGCTTTGATATGGAATATGCAAACAAACTTTACCAACCATTTCAAAGGTTGCACAAAGTTTCTGAATTTGATGGAACCGGTATTGGGCTTGCCACTGTACAAAGAATTATTCATCGACACGGTGGTAATATTTGGGCTGAAGCTGAAGTTGGGAAAGGTGCTACATTTTATTTTACTTTATCAAAAAATAAATGAGCCAAAAAACACATAATCACTTTATATCTTCTTAAGCAAATTACTCTATTAAAACCATCAAAAATAAACACACTTTTTATGCTTGGAAAGTAATAGTAAAATCAACCCCCTCTCCTAGCTTACTTTTACATGTTATTTGACCACCCAATGTGTGGTTAACCAAGTTATAAACAACATTCATACCTAAGCCAATATTTCCTTGACCACGTTTTGTAGTAAAAAAAGGTTCGAATAATCTATCTACTTTTTTTTCATCCATTCCTTTGCCATTATCACTATAAATTAGTTGTAATTTTCCTGCATTTTTTATTGCAATTATCTCTATTGTACCTTTTGAGATATCTTCAAAACCATGTTTAATTGAGTTGGATAATAAATTAACAATAACCTCAGAAATAGCACCAGGAAAACTATTTATTACAAGATCTTGTGGGCATGTTATTTCCACTTTATGTTGAGTGTTTTTTATTCTTGGGTTATAGATTAAAAGTATCTCTTCTAACTGCTCCTTTAAATAAAACTTTCGTCTATCACCTGAAGCTTGATCTACAGCAATATTTTTAAAACTACGCACAAGATCGGCAACCTTTTTAAGGCTATTGCCAATCATCTCTAATGATTCATCAGCAAGCTTTATATAGTTGGAAGTAGGCAAATCAATTGTGCTGTCATCAGCAATATTATTGCTCATCTGTTTTGTTGCATTATAAAGATGGCTGGTAGCAGTAATACCTATACCTAATGGTGTGTTAATTTCATGAGCAACTCCAGTTACCAAGCATCCTAAAGCAGCCATTTTTTGTGACTCTACCAGCTGGTTTTGTGTTCTCTTAAGAGCAGCCAAAGAGTCTTGTAACTCAGTTGTTCTCTCTATAACGCGTTGCTCTAAAGTTGCATTCAATAATATAACAGCTTGCTCTGCTTCCCGTCTTTTACGCCTGCCTTCTACCTCTCTTAGCTCTCTGTCTATTGCAGGAGTTAGACGAGCTAACTTATCCTTTCTAATAAAATCATGAGCTCCAGAACGTAAGAGAGAGACAGCGTCTTCATCAACAATAGCTCCTGAAACCACTATAAAAGGAGCGTCACCCATTTTTTGCTGCCATAATTTTAAAGCATTTTCTGCTGAAAAATTAGGCATATGGTAATCAGATATTGCAATTTCCCATGTCTTATCTTCAAGAGCTTCTTCAAGCTCTTGAGCTGAATCAATCCTGACAAAATCAGGTTCAAAACCTCCATTCTTTAAGGCCCGTACAAGAAACTGTACATCCATTTTAGAGTCATCGATGATAATTATATGAAGGGGCCGATTTTTTTTCATTATACAACCTCAAGTATTATAAGACCGCCTATACACCCTTTTTCAAAACTATAAAATAGCTAACAAGAACAGTGCAGCCTA
>JADGBW010000049.1 GCA_015231305.1 Magnetococcales bacterium
TCTTTGATAAATTCAACTGTTATTATGCCTCTTATTTCTTAGCTGTTTAAAAAAAGTCTAAACAATTTCTTCTGAACATACGATGAATCTTAGTATGTAGTTGTTTTTCCACAAAATTAATGGAAGTTAGGCTTTAGAAGTGAGTGTCATATTGTTGGACACTCTTGAGTGAGGCTAATGTATAAATCTGCAGATATACAGCAAAGACTAGTAAGCCTGAAATCCCTTTTAGACCGGATCAATAGATCTTGGACCAAAAGAGATGCTGAGCAACTCATTTTGTTTTTTGTTGATATTTTCCCTAAATTATTGGATGCAGAGCGTTGCAGCATTTTCTTCTCTGAAGAGAAGTCAGATGATATATGGTTAAAATTTGGTACTGGGTTAAAGGAGAAAGAGATAGTAGCGCCAAAAGATGGAAGTCTGGTAGGACGGTCTATTACCAGTGGTAAGTCAATATTTCGTGGTGATTTAGACCTTGAAGAAGGCTTTCACTCTAAATCTGACCAAAATACTGATTTTGTAACCAGAAATCTTCTTTGTGTACCTATTCAGAGTCTAGTTGGAGCATATTATATTGGTGCGGTTGAAATATTAAATAAAAAATCTCCAACTGGTTTTACCGAACAAGATGACATATTGGTAAGAAAAGTGGTTAAATTTCTTGCTCTATCAATTGAGAACAACAGGGTTGCAGATGAGATGATCCAAATCTCCCGTGGTGTTCACGACGAGATAACCAGAAATAGTAAAAAATTTAATAATAAACACCAGTTTATCTTTGCCAGCTCTGCAATGCGCAATGTAGTTGATATGGCAAATAAGGTCGGCCCACTACCTGTAAACGTATTTATAACTGGCGAGAGCGGAACCGGCAAAGAGGTTGTTGCTCGTATGGTGCATGAGCATTCTGAAGATCGTCGTAGTAGACCTTTTGTTGCTGTTAATTGTTCATCCATACCTGACACTCTTATGGAGAGTGAATTTTTTGGTTATGAAAAAGGAGCGTTTACTGGAGCTGTTAGTTCACGCATGGGACGTTTTGAAGAGGCAGAGGGGGGAACACTGTTTTTAGATGAGATAGCCGACATGCCTATGGCTATTCAGCCAAAATTTCTGCGTGCTATTCAAGAAAGTGAAGGTATTCGCCTTGGTGGTAATAAAGTTCATCACTATAAATTCCGCATTGTTTCCGCTTCGTCACGGAGCTTAAAAGAAGAGGTGAAAAAAGGTAATTTTAGGGAAGATCTTTTTTTCCGTCTCTTCTCTATTGATATTAAAATTCCCCCATTGCGAGAGCGACGTGAAGATATAACCCCTATGGCTCTTATGTTTTTAAAAGAGGTTAACCACCGTTTTAATAAAAAAGTGGCTGGTTATTCTAAAGAGGTATTGTCGCTTTTTGAACAACACCCATGGCCGGGCAATGTGCGACAATTACAACATGAAGTAGAACGTTTGGTAGCTTTAACATCTGATGGAGATACTATATCTATTGATAGTTGCTCTCTGGTTTCTGATATAAAAAGTGGTGATAATCAGGTTGGTATAGAGTTAGACTCATTCTCGCTACCTCTGCACAAAAAGCAAACTGAGATAAGGCTTATTACAAAAGCCTTGAACAAAACCAAGGGCAATAAAATACAAGCCTCCAAGCTTTTAGAAATTACCCGACAGTCGCTGCATAATAAGATAAAGCTATATAATATTGAACAAGATTAACTAATTATTATCTCCAGGCTTGATCCCATAAATTCCAAGTTATAATACTCCATAAACGTTGGGAGTGGTCCCATTTTAAGCTTTGGTGTTCGTCCCATAATTTCTGCACCGCACTTGCTTGTAAATATGGCTCCCAAGAAGGGGAGTCAAATATCATAGCATGGCTCCAATCTTTTAATTCACCTTGTATCCAGTTATTTAACGGTATACCAAAACCTTTTTTGGGTGCGTTAGATATAGATGTGGGTAAATATTTAGCGTTTAGCTCTCTTAGTGCAATTTTTGTTCGCCCAGGTTTTAACTTTGCCGACATAGGAAGGTGGTTTGCTAACTCAGCAAAACGGTGGTCTAACATTGGTGATCGACACTCTAGACCTACTGCCATTGAGGCAATATCAACTTTAACCAATATGGCATCACATAGGTACATACGCTGATCTGCTTCTAACCAACGCTCTATATCGTTGTTTGATTTTCCTTCATGAAATAGTGATGTAAATTTTGCTACATCTTGGTTTGTTGAAGTCTCAAGGTATAATTCAGGGGTAAAGACAGATTTTCGCCACTTTTCATGAAAATGCATAGAGTGGTTCTCGCCCTTGTAATCAACTAAACCTACAGAGTTTAAATAATCAGCAACTCTACCACCAAACCTAGCAGGAAGCCCCGGTAGTCTCGGTGAAATCGCTGCACCTGCGTGCCTAATACTTGCAGGTAGTTGAGCCAGAAGATTAGTTACACGATAGTTTGCATAACGTTCGTACCCCCCAAATAACTCATCACCCCCATCTCCACTCAATGCTACTTTTACTTTTTTTCTTGCAGTAGCACTAACATAGTAGGTGGGTACAGATGAATTGTCCGCAAATGGTTGTCCATAATGGCGGGCAAGTTTGTTTGATATACCTACGAGATCGGGGTTAACTGTCTCTTCATAATGGTCACAACCTAGATGAATGCTTGCTTCTTTGGCTGCTATGCTCTCATCACCCCAAGAGTCACCAGTGTTAATTGTAAATGTAGATACCTGTTGGTTTAACTGTTTTGCCATGCTAGCTACAATAAGTGTAGAATCTATGCCGCCAGAGAGAAACGCCCCTAACGGTACATCGGCTCTTAGGCGTAAGCGTACTGCTTCGTCAAACCTCTCCTCTAACTCTTCAAGGTTTAAAATACTGCTATCTCCTGTTACATGTGGTTGCCAATATTGTCTCAGTTGGCACATACCCTTAGATTGGATAAAGTAGTGGCCTGGAGGTAGAGAGAATACATCTTTATAGATGGTTTTGGGACTAGGTATATAGCCATAACGGAAATATTGAGCAGCAGCTGTAAAATCTATTTTATCAATGGGAAAATCAGCAGATTGCCTTAGTGCTTGTAGCTCTGAAGCAAAGGCAGTTATGGGGCCAGATTGAAAATAGTAGAGAGGCTTTTGACCATAACGATCACGAGCAAGAAACAGTGTATCGCGTTTTGTATCATAAATGGCAAGGCTAAACATTCCCACTAGTTTTTCCACCATATTTTCTTGGTGTTCTTCCCATAAATGAACTAGAACTTCACTATCGCCAGCCTCTCTTAATTTGTGGCCTTTTGCGGTTAATTCTTGGCGTAGTTCAGGGTAGTTATATATCTCACCGTTAAACACAACCCATACGCTACCATCTTCATTGGCTAACGGTTGCATAGAACCTGCAATATCTATTATGGAGAGACGGCGATGACCAAAAAATGTTTTACCCATACCGCTATCAGCCTCATGTGTAGCTGGGCCAGTTGTGCTTTTCCCAGCTTTAAGGCATATATAACCGTGACCATCGGGACCGCGGTGTTCCATGGTTTTGGTCATTGCAGCTACGGTAGAACCTAAGGCAGCATCTACTAAACTATATATTCCGGCAATACCGCACATATCTCTTTTCCATTGAATAAAAACATAAAACTGATAGTATATTAGCTACTGTTAATTACAAACATAGTTAAAAAATACAGCTGCTAATAAAATATCCAGGTTAACTTCATACCCCATTAATTCAGACTTATTATCTATGCATATCGGTTTTGTCTCGGGACTATCTGACCACAAGCTTTCGCAAAAGCTAGCACCCCTGCAAGCCATGGAAGAGGTGAGCAAGATAACCCTTTTTCGCAGGCAGCCGTTTATCGGCAAAAAGGTTGTTTGGCAGCCCATGCCAGGTTTTGCTTCTCGCAACTCATGGATAGGTGATCTGTGGCGTATGGTTCAACTGCTTTATCATGGTAGCAAGTGCGATTTGCTTGTGGGTTGCCATCAGCGATTCCACGGGGTATTAGCTGCAATAGCAGGTAAAGTTGTAAATATTCCTTCAGCGCAATTGGTTATTACAGAGTTTGATGTCATGTGGGGGCATCCTGCCTATCGCTGGGCGATTCGTCAAGCTGTGCTGGTAGGTGTTAGAGGACAAAAAGCTAAGGGTAAATCTATTAATGCGCTTGTTAATACTTCTGCAATAACTTTTATACCGCCTAACCTTTTTTCTCCAACAGTTCTAGCTGAGTCAGATTTAACAGGAAATCGGGATATTGACATTCTTTTTGTTGGTTCTTTCACCTACGAAAAAAATATACCTATTTTGGTACAAGTTTTAGAAAGAATAAAAGATAAGCAAGGAAGCCTAAAAGGGTGTATCATAGGCAAAGGGCCTAAAGAGAATTATTTACGCAAGGAGTTAAATAAACTTGGTCTGCAAAACGATGTTAAAATTATAGACCATTTGCCACAAGCATCTCTAGGTGCTTATTACCAAAGGGCAAAGCTTTTGTTGCTGCCTAGTCGATCCGAGGGTTTTCCTATGGTTATACCCGAGGCTATGGGTTGGGGAGTGCCAGTGGTTGCAACAGATGTGGGTGATATTAGCGATATTATAATAGATGGTAAAAACGGTTTTTTAGCAGAAAATGGCAATTGTGATGCTCTGTTTGAGGCGTGTAACATTATAATTGGAGATACAAACTTAGCCCATACTATGTCAGCTCAAGCAAAGCTTACCCATAATGCTTTTGTTACAGATAGCAGACTGGAGGTTGCAGTAGATGCATGGCAAAAAGCTCTGCTTAATTTGAGAGAACTTAGCCTTTTGCCAACAAAATAGAATAGTTCTAAAAAATAATGATGGGATAACACATTAAAATACCAACTATATTTCAGTGTTTCCTACTATATATATTGATGTTTAAAAGGTCCGTTCTTATCACATGCCTTGCTGCTTTAAACCTAAATTTGGCAGTTGGGTGGATAGTTTGTCAGGTTTTAAAAGGACTGGGCTCTACAGTGGAGTGCTTTAGCTTAAATGATACAAAAAATATTACTGCTATTTCCCCCTGCATATAGTTTTAAGTTAGCACGTGACATTAACCCTCTGCCACCTATGGGCTTGGGTTATTTGGCATCTAATGCCAAAAAACATGGCTTTGATGTCTCCATATTCGACTCTCTTTTGGAGGGGTGGAATAATGAAGAAGAGACTGAAAAAGATAATGTAGTTAAAATTGGTTCATCAGATGCAGAAATAGCCGCAGTAATTCGTGAATATAAACCAGACCTTATTGGTGTTAGTTGTCAGTTTAGCCGCCAGTATAAAATATACCCGCAAATTTTTGCTTTAATAAAAAGTATAGGGCAAAACATCATAACCTTAGCAGGTGGTGCGCATGTTACTGTCTTGCCACAAGATATGTTAGAAGACCCTAACTGTGACTATATTATGCAAGGAGAGGCTGAAGAGTCCTTTGTGGCATTTTTACATGCATTAAACAACAGCACCCCTTTGGCAGAAGTTGATGGTTTGGGTTGGGTAGATAGTGACGGTAAATATAATATCAACCAGAAAAACCACTGGATTACTGATCTCGATAGCCTGCCATTTCCCGATTATGATGCCATGGGGTTGCGACGATATTTTGGTTTGGAGTCATCACATGGTATGCGCCACGAGGCAGAGTATACCCCTGTTATAACTTCTAGAGGTTGTCCTGCTCGTTGTACATTTTGTAGTGCCAATAAGGTGTGGGGCTGGAAATATCGCGCGCGCTCAATAGAAAATGTAATTGTTGAGTTGCGGATGTTAAAGGATAAGTATGGCATTAAGGAGATAATGTTTGAGGATGATAATGTAACGGCAAATAGAAAATTTGCTGCCGGACTTTTTAGCCGTATGATTGAAGAAAAGTTTGACTTTATATGGGACACACCAAACGGAGTTGGTATCTGGACCATAAACGAAGAGGTCATAGACTTGATGAAGGCTTCAGGCTGTATCAAGTTAAACTTTCCTATAGAGAGTGGTGACCAGCGTGTTTTAAATGATGTTATACAAAAACCATTGGATTTAGATCATGTTGCCAGGTTAATTAGTCACTGCAAAAAAATTGATCTCGACTATGGAGTTTTTCTGGTTGTTGGTATGCCAGGGGAGACTATTAAGGATATCTGGACCTCTTTTAAATATTGTGCAAGTGTTGGTTGTTATAATCCTCTAGTATCAATTGCGACCCCTTATCCGGGAACCAAATTGTTTGACGAATGTATAGAAAAAGGCTATTTTTCCAGGGAGTTTGCGCTAGACGACCTCTTTACTAGCAGTTTCATGCTCAAAACCCCTCACTGGGACGAAAAGAGCTTAAGAAGAACCATGCTTTATGGAAAAATATATCTTACATTAGCACCTCTGTTAAAAAAGCCATGGCAGGTTTTTTCATTAATTGGCAGGTTGCTTACGCGTTCTAAATTTATTTTTTCTTATGTTAAAAAAACTATAGGCAGCAAAGCATAATCTAGGTTTAATCATAATATAAAAAAACAGTTGAGAGTGGTGCTTACTACTGTTTTTTATAGGATAATATATTGAGAGGTACTTCTTTGAATCTTTCCCCTGTTCGTCTGGCAAAATCAATTCTTGGTCCTGATGAGGCCAAAGCGGTTTCACGGGTTATCTTAGAAGATGGATATCTGGGTATGGGGCGTGAGGTTGAGAGTTTTGAGGCGGAGATAGCTGCTTTTTTAGGTGTTCCATCATCCCATGTTGTTTGTGTAAGTTCTGGTACTGCTGCCTTGCATTTAGCGGTGGCAGCAATTTGCAAAGCAGACGATGAAATATTGGTGCAGTCATTAACATATGTAGCTTCATATCAGGCTATAAGTGCTGCGGCTATACCTGTTTCATGTGAAGTTTTAGAAAAAAATATTACTATAAACCTTGATGATGCCAAGTCTCGTATTACCCCTGCTACTAGGGCTATTATGCCGGTCCACTATGCTAGTAATCCCGGTGATCTTAGCGCAATATATGAATTTGCCAAAAAAAATGATATTAGGGTAATTGAAGATGCTGCCCACGCATTTGGTTGCAGTTATGACGGAAAACTTATTGGCTCTTTTGGTGATATTGTCTGTTTTAGTTTTGATGGTATAAAAAATATCACTAGTGGTGAAGGTGGAGCTGTTGTTACAGCTGATGCTGACGTGGCACAACAGGTTCGTGATGCTCGGTTATTGGGGGTAGAAAAAGATACAGCTAAGCGATTTAGTGGAGAACGCAGCTGGGAGTTTGATGTTAGCCAGCAGGGTTATCGCTATCACATGAGCAACCTATTTGCAGCAATAGGCCGGGTGCAGCTCTCCCGTTTTGCCAAAGAGTTCGCCCCAAAAAGAGTGGCCTTGGCACAGCAATATCGCACTCTTCTTGGCAATCATCCCCAAGTCAACTTGCTGGAGAGTGATCTGGGGGCTATAATTCCTCATATCCAACCTATTTGTGTGACGGCTGGTAGAAGAGATGCTCTTAAGGATTATTTGGAAAAAAATTCAATTCAAACTGGAATTCATTATAAACCAAATCATCTATTGAGCTACTATGGGAGTGGTAAAGAGTCATTTATAGTAAGTGAAAGGCTGTATAAGGAACTTCTCAGCCTGCCTCTTCATCCCGAAATGCGCACAGATGAAGTCCAAGCAATCTGCAACTTGATTATTAAGTTTTTAGCCTCCTAATTCAGAAGCTATTTCTGGGTTATGTCAGGTAAGGAAAGAGAACGTTTTATGAAGACTGTTATTTTATGTGGTGGGCTTGGTACTCGGTTAAGTGAAGAGACCCATTTAAAACCAAAACCCATGGTTGAAATTGGCGATAGGCCAATGCTATGGCATATATTAAAAATGTATGAAAAATTTGGTTTTAACGATTTTACCCTGGCATTGGGGTATAAAGGGGAAGTAATAAAAGATTTTTTCATTAATTATCACTCCCGTACCAGCGAAGTAACTGTGCACCTTGCTAGTGGTACTGTTGATTATGCCAACTCTACAGCAGAAGATTGGCATATTTCTATGGTTGATACTGGGCTTAATTCTATGACTGGCGGCCGTCTCCATCGTTTAGAACCATATTTACGTAGTGAAGGCACATTTATGCTAACTTATGGTGATGGTTTGTCTTCAATTGCTATAGATAAACTGCTCGAATTTCATAAAAGTCACGGTAAAATAGCTACAGTTACTGCTGTTAGACCTACTGCAAGGTTTGGTGGTATGGTTTTAGATGGAATTCAAGTTGCAGATTTTAAAGAAAAACCCCAAACAGGCGAGGGTTGGATAAACGGTGGTTTTTTTGTCTTTGAACCCGAAATATTTGATTATATAAATAGTGATAGTGACGTGCTTGAAGGCGCGCCTATGGAAAAGTTGGTTAATGATGGCGAGTTGATGGCTTTTAAACATCCCGGTTTTTGGCACTGTATGGATACTGTTAGAGACCGCAAAAACCTAGAAGAAATGTGGCAATCTGGAAAGCCTCTTTGGGCTTAGGAGGCTCCTTAAATTTATCGCACATGACTTTTTGCTAACCCTCATAAGAGTTTGAAATAATAATAATGGCAACTGCTAAAGATGTAATTATAAATGACCTGCAATATATTGTTGATCAAGGTATAGATTCGTTCGAAAAAATGGCAAATAAAAGCCTGCTTGTTACTGGGGGAGCTGGTTTTATAGGTTATTATTTGGTGCAGTCAATACTGCACTGGAACCAAATTAACCCTGCTAAAACTATAAAACTGACTATTTATGACAATTTAATGCGAGGAGTTCCCGATTGGTTAGCCCAACTCGATGCCCAAGGTGGATTACAGCTTGTAAAACATGATATTTCTAACCCGCTGCCAGAAGATATGGAAGCATTTGATTTTATCCTCCATGGGGCAACTATCGCTTCTCCTTTGTACTATCGTAAATTTCCCATTGAAACTATGGATGCCAATGTGCGTGGGGTGCGATCATTATTAGAGAAATGCCGAGTGCAAAAAGAAGAGGGGCATCCTGTTGAGGGGTTTCTGTTTTTCTCTTCCAGTGAAATTTATGGAGACCCTCTAGCTGAACATATACCAACACCTGAGACCTACTGGGGTAATGTGTCTTGTACTGGTCCCCGCGCTTGCTACGATGAGTCTAAAAGATATGGTGAAACACTTTGCATAAATTTTGCGCAACAGTACAAGTTACCAATTAAAATTGTTAGACCATTTAACAACTATGGTCCGGGTTTAAAAATTACAGATAAAAGGGTGCTACCTGATTTTGCCAGAAATATGTTTGATAATCATGATATGGTCATGTATTCAGACGGCTCTGCAACACGGACTTTTTGTTATATTGCTGATGCTGTAGTAGGATATTTTAAGGTATTGGTGCATGGAACCCCAGGTGAGGCATATAATATTGGGGCTGGCAGCCCAGAGATATCTGTTTATGAGCTGGCGCAGATGGTTGCTAAAATAGGCAGAGATTCATACAGTTATAGTGGCGAAATTGTTCGTAAGATAAACCAAGATGCAATGTATTTAACCGATAGCCCAAACCGTCGCTGCCCTGATATATCAAAAGCCCAAAAAGATTTGCAATATCAACCGGGTATATCTCTGGCGGATGGACTGCAACGTACCTTGATTTGGTATTTAGAAAACCGGAATGTTGAGGAAGAGTAAATGCAGGTTTCTGTTATAGGAGCTGGGTATGTTGGGTTGGTCAGCGGTGTCTGCCTAGCCCATAAAGGCCATGATGTAGTTTGTGTCGATATGGACCAACAAAAAGTCGATCAAATCAATCGTGGTCAATCCCCTATCTATGAAGAGGGTCTAGACGACCTTTTGCAACAGACACTCCCTGATAAGTTTCGTGCTACTACTGACCTTATTAAAGCGGTGCAGGGGTCTGATATTACCCTTATTGCTGTAGGAACACCCTTTGCTAATGATACCAATACTATTGATTTAACACAGATAAAAGATTGTGCTCAACAAATTGGCGAGGCTTTAAAAAATAAAAAATCTTATCATGTGATAGTGGTAAAAAGTACCGTTGTGCCGGGAACCACTGATAGTATCGTGTTGGAAAAATTGCAGCAAGGGTCAGGTAAAAATGCTGGGTTGGATTTCGGCTTAGGCATGAACCCAGAATTTCTACGCGAGGGTTGTGCTGTTGCCGACTTTCTAAACCCAGACCGTATTGTCATGGGTGGGTTAGATGAAAAGAGCATCGATGTACAACAAAAGCTTTACGATATTTTTCCTGAGGTAGACAAAGTAAGAACCAATAACAAAACTGCGGAGATGATTAAATATAGCTCCAACACTCTTTTGGCAACCATGATATCCTTTAGCAACGAAATAGCCAATCTATCTGCTGTTATAGGTGATGTGGATGTAAAAGATGTTATGGATGGGGTTAAGTTGGATAAGCGGTTCTCTCCTATTTTAGAAAATGGGGAGCGTATTTATCCTGGAATGTTGACGTACCTTGAGGCAGGTTGTGGCTTTGGGGGTAGCTGTTTTCCTAAAGATCTACAAGCAATTGTAGCTTATGCAGACAATGTAGGGCAGCAGATGCCTGTTTTGCGTTCTGTTATTGCTACCAATGCCTTGCAACCTATGGAACTTATAAAACTGTTGCAGCAGAAGTTCCCCAATATTAAAGGTGTGAAAATTGCTGTTTTGGGTCTGGCTTTTAAAGCCGGAACCAACGATATGCGAGAGTCTCCTAGTATACCAGTAGTTAACGCTATTGTTGGCCTTGGGGCAGAGGTTAAAGTTTTTGATCCTGTGGCACAACAAGAGGCACAGCAGATATTTGGTAGTGAAATTACATATTGTCAAAGCCTTGAAGCTACCGTTAAAGATGTAGATGTTGTAATGGTGCTCACCCATTGGCCCCAGTTTGATAAACTTGATAAAATTCTTAGTAGCCAAGCATCCCAACCATTAGTAATAGATGGTAGGCGACAGTTGGAGCCAAGTAAGTTTAAAGATTATTTAGGCATTGGTGGTGGGACAAATTAAAGTGCCTGCTTCTCCTATGGTTAGCGTAATTATGAACTGTTTAAACTGCGCTAAATATCTAAATCAAGCAATAGATTCAGTATACAGCCAGAGTTTTTCTGACTGGGAGATTATCTTTTGGGATAATGGCTCTAACGATGACAGTGCAAAAATAGCAAAAAGTTATGATGAACGCCTTAAATATTTTCGTGCAAGTGGTCCTACAGTGTCACTTGGTGAGGCAAGAAACTTAGCAATAGAACAAAGTTCTGGTAAATACCTAGCTTTTTTAGATTGTGATGATTATTGGCTGCCGCAAAAGCTAGAAAAGCAGATTGCACTATTTACTTGTGATAATGTGGGGTTGGTATTTAGCAACTCCCAACGTCTTTTCCAATATGATGGTAGCCAAACTTCTCAATGGAACAGCGAAAAAAAACCCCACCCAAAAGGTGAAGTTTTCTCTTATCTTCTAACAGATTATCCCATTGTTTTATCTACCGCGATGGTAAAAAAACAAGCTTTTACCCAGTTAGACTCTCTATTTGATCCAGCTTTAAATTATTCTGAAGAGTACGACCTTTTTTTGCGTATTGCCTATGGTTGGTTGGTAGACTATGTTGATGAACCATTAACCGTTTTACGGATTCATTCAGAATCTATGACCTACACAAAATATAGTATTATACAGCCAGAGATTATCATTATTATAGAAAAACTAGGTAAAATTATACCAGATTTTGATATTATTTTTCAAAAAGAGATCCAACAAATATTAAAAACTACAGCTTATACAGTAGGGGTATATTATTATCGTGATGGTAAGCCTGTAGCAGCTCGTAAAATATTTAAAAGTTACATTTTAAAGCCAAAATTCTTTATAGCTTATCTGGCCACATTTATCTTTAAATATCAGACTATGAAAAGCTTGCAGGTTTGGTTGAAAAATCTGCGTTAAACAGTTAAAATAGGTTGGTATTTCCTAGAAAAAAAGACCATTTCATTGCATATTTTCTAGATTACTTAGTGTACAGTATTTACGTTTGTTGATGTTAGTTAAGCAATGCTTACCTACGAACATCTCATCTATTGTTTGTTAGTAGCTTATTAGTTATTGCTGGTAGTTTTTACATAATTTATTCATAAAAAACTACATAAACCTGTATGTTTAAGCTTGCTTGCTAGCCTTCAATTACTGGTTGACAAGTAAGTTCACCCCTACAGTTAACAATATGATATGCAATATATATTAAGAACAACTAGGAGCAGTTGTTCAAGGTGTGTAGGATGTAAGTAGTGAGTTTTAGCAACAATTAAAGGTTAAACTGCTGGAGTAGAATATTAATGGCCCAATCTAATAAAAATATAGATGGTGGATGTAAAGTACTGTTAATAGAAGCAGGGTCCGAGCTTGAAGCTGGTATACCTCCTAATGTTGCTGTTTTGG
Organism: Magnetococcales bacterium; assembly: GCA_015231305.1. GTDB lineage: Bacteria > Pseudomonadota > Magnetococcia > Magnetococcales > JADFYX01. The sequence goes on from JADGBW010000049.1 coordinate 12,518, forward strand.
TTTCTGCTATAATTACAGCTGGTCATGAAGTAAAAGTCTTCTCAACAAACGATTATCAAGTTAGCCCTATCACTGGAGATATGATAAGAGAGCAAACTCTGCAAGTACCGCCTTGTAATCCCGATGACATGGTCTACAAACCTAAACTTACTGATATGGTATATGATTTTTTGCTTTTAGTTGAGCAATATCGCCCGCAAATAGTTGGTTTATCTACTACAGAAGCAACTTGGTTAGATGGCATGAAGCTTCTTAATGCCTTAAAAACCCGTAACTTAAATACAGTTGTAATTGTGGGCGGAACCTATCCTACCCTGTGTCCCGATGAGGTTATTGCAGAAGAAGCGGTAGATATTATCTGTATTGGTGAGGGTGAAGAGTCACTGGTAACTCTTTGCGATAATATGGTAAGCGGTAAGGAAAGTTTAGACATACCTAATTTTTGGTTTAAAAATGGTAACGACATAATTAAAAACCAGCTTCGCCCCCTTATAAACATTGATAATGTCCCTCTACAAAATTGGTCACCTTGGCCTGTTCCCCCACGGGCTTCAAAAATAATGGCGGGTCAGGTTAGCAAAACCGCGTTGGTGGAGTTAACACGTGGTTGCCCCTACAAATGCTCATATTGTGCAAACCAGTATTTAAACGATACATTTAAGGGTAATTATCGGGAAAAAACTATCGATAAATTTATTGAAGAGGTTGAACATTTAAAAAAGCTCTACGATATTCGTTTTATATACGTTGGTGATGAAACTATCATGACCACATCTAATAGACGGTTTAAAGAATTTCTAGAAAAATACGCTCCATTAAGTATCCCTTTTTGGTGTCAGACAGTACCAGAAGTAATAAAATATGAAAAAGTAAGAGGGCTAATGGAAGTTGGTCTTCGTGCTATAAACGTAGGTATAGAGAGTGGCAACCCTGAGTTTAGAAAAAACATACTAAACAGGCCGGTTAGCAACGAAAAAGTTATTGAAGGAATTCAAGCTGCGGTAACGGCCGGAACCCGTGTTGGAGCCAATGTTATAATAGGTTTTCCTGGTGAAACCCGTTCGCAAATTATTGAGACAATAGAGCTTGTAAGAGAGGCAAAACCAACCTCAACAATGATCCATCTCTACCAACCTTACCGAGGCACTCCATTAAGAGATGAGTGCGTTAAGCTAGGTATAATTGATGCTGACCATATATGCGGTGATTATCGTTTTGATGCCTTAGGCACTGGCTTACTAAGTGCAGATGAGCTAAAAGGCATTCAAAGGGTTTTTAACCTTTATGTAACCCTCCCAAAAGAGCGTTGGCAAGAGATAAGAGCAGCAGAGCAGCTAACCCCAGAAGGCGATAAACATTTTGCAAAACTAGCCCGTGAATATCAGTTAAAACATTGGGGACAAACTAGTTTTTAAATGCTAAATTTTTTATTTTAGTACGACACAGAGTTATTAAAATTGCCTTATTTGGTTTAACTACAAAACAGCTGTAAAAATTTCTGCAACCTCATGTTCATTGACCTGATATAACATGCTGCCTGTTTGTTTTGGTATATAGGCTGCTTTAGCTAGTTTAGGTATGTTTTCTTCAGTTATCCCATAATCACGTAAACTTGCATTTACTTTACAAGTTACTAAAAACTCTCTGAAAATTTCAGATAAATCTGTGCTTGTGCTATTTATTCTCTCTTGAAAAATTTTTAATATAGGGGCCATTAATTCTGGTGCTGTTTTATTGTTGTATTTAAAAATTTCACCCAGGGTAATGCTACATGCAAAACCGTGGGGTATGTTGTGTTGTAAGGTTAAGGGGTAAGAGAGAGAATGTGCTGTTGATGTTTTGGTTTGAGAAAAAGCCATACCTGCCAAAATGCTTGCTATGGCTATTTTATCGCGATATTTTTGGTTTTTTAAATCTTTTATGAGCTGTGGTAGGGTGTCTACACAATATTTTATCGACTCAAGGCAATGGTTTCTACTTATTGGGGTCGAGGCTCGGTTCCAGTAAGACTCAAAGGCATGGGATAGAGTATCCAGGCCAGTGTAGGCTGTTATCTGTTCTGGTAGGGTGTCGCTCAAACGGGGATGAATAAGGGCTTGATCGGCGTAGAGTAATGGGTGTCCAATAGAAAGTTTTTTGCTTTGCTGCCAATCCCATACTGTACCCCAGCAGGTTATCTCAGATGAAGTTCCAAAGGTAGTTGGTACAAGAGCAAGGTGAAAATTGTGCCTTGTGTTTTTTGCTGATGCAATTAACTCTGGTTTATTGATTAAATCTGCTAATGGATAATTATCTCTGGTAATTAGTCTGGCAAAACAGGCTTTTGCACTATCCATTACGCTGCCACCACCTATACCTATAATTCTATTACAATTAGCAGGAATAGGCATATCTGCAATATCCTGTATATCGGGGTTTTTCTTAACTTCGTTATAAACTATAAAATTAACAGGTAGGGTTGAGAATAGCTGTTTAAATATTTGGGTAACACTTTTTGATATCACAAGAAGTGTGGAAAAATTCTTATCGTTATCAAGCTGAAACTGGCTAAGATCTAACAAATTATCAGAATCAAAATGAATTTTAACCGGGTTGTGGTGTTGAAATGCAGGTATATTTTTCAAAGTGATTTAATTTTCCTTATTATTTCAGTGGTTGAAATACCTTTAAAATATTCTGGCTCTATTAGTTCCCCTGAAAATTTGGCCAAAGCAGCAATTGCATCTTGACGGGTTTTTTGTTGTATACCGTTTTTCCAATCACTGCCATGAATAAGATAGTCTGGTTTAACTATCTCCAAGTTAGGCACATAATCTAGGCTGCTTTGTTCTATTACCAGATCCACATAACGGATACTTTCGACCATTTCAACTCTATTAGCATAAGGGATGATGGTATTTTCTCTTTTATACGTGCTAATGGCCTCATCGGTTAGAATACCAACTACAACAATTTGAGCGTTTAGTTTGGCAATACGTAAAATATTTAAATGTCCCACATGTAGAAGGTCAGCACACATACCAATATATGCAACGGTTACACTTTTACGCCATGATTCATAAGATATGTGGCTTGGCTTGTAACTATATAGAGTTGTGGTTTTAAGCTTATCTATAAATTCATTTTGTGAAATCATGAAATATTCCGGGTTAAGAAATTAATAAAATTATCCCTCATCTCTTGGGCAGACTCTTGGGGGCGAGGTAGGTTGGGTAGGGTTCCTGCTCCAATTTTTATATGGATAAAATGTGGCCCGTTAGCTGTTAAACATTTTTCTATCTGCATGATAAAATCTGCTATATTATCTATATTACTTGTTGATAAATAACCACAAGCAGCAGCAACTATGCTAAAATCAACAACATGTGCAGATGTTTTTTGCCCTCCTGTGGACTCATATTGCGAGTTATCAAAACAGATATGTATTAGGTTTTTTGGGCCATAATTGCCAACAGTTGCCAAGCTCCCCATTTTCATAAGTAGCGCACCATCACCATCAATTACAAACACCTTTTTATCAGGGTTATCCAAAGCAACCCCAAGACCAATTGATGGAGCGCAACCCATGGAGCCCATCATATAAAACTTGCCGTTATGGTCTAATAAAACATGCATCTCTCTACCAGAAAACCCAGTAGTTCCGATGAAAAGATCATTATCTGTTTTTAATTTATTGAGAGCCTGTAGATATGGTCCTCTAATTTCAAAGCTGTTATTTATTACCTGTTTTTCTTTTTGCAGGTATTCAGTAAAATAGCCTTTTTTTATCACTAAACCATATGGAGTTTTTGTAGTTTTAAGATGATTTTTTGCCTCTTGTATTATATTGAAAAAATCATCCATATCCGGGTCTAATATTTTGTAAGGTATTTTAAAAATTTTAAAAAAATCTAATAGAGTTTCTCCCATTAATTCATGTTGAGGGGCATCTTTTTTACCTGGTTCTCCTCGCCATGAAACTAACAACAGACATGGTAACCCATAGAGCATTTGCAAAGATGAAAGTGGGTTAACCGCGTTACCATAACCATCATTTTGCATCAAAACCACTGGCATTTTTGTGCTTAAAGCAAAGCCACCTGCAAGCCCCATGGCTTCACCTTCGCTAGAGGCTGCAAAATATTGATAGCTATTACTATCTTCTATGTAATTAATTAGATGCTTAAAAAGAGAACAAGGAACGCCCATATAGGGGCCAAACCCTGCTTGCTCTAGATCTAAGAGAAATTTTTCTGGTTTCACGAGTAAAGCCCTTATTGTTGCGGCATATTGCTTATTTGATAGATATCTTCCAGGCTATTAATATTGAGCCAGTGCCCGTGGACATATCGAGCTGTAACAGGAAGACCTTTTTTTATCAAACGATTCATAAAAGAGTTTATATCACAGATAAGAAATGCCTCTTCATCTTCACTGCGCATAATCTCAAGCTCTTTGCGAAATATCTCTGCTCCTAATGAGCTAAACTTCATCATACCTACCCACTCTCCATGTGCATCATTATGCGCAATAGAGCTGTCCACCTGTAGTATTGGTGTATGACTCCTAGATTCAAAACTGTCTGATGGTGGAGTAGTGCAGATAACAGAATCAATTTTTCTCTCTGCCTTACGTCCTTGCCACCATGAGGTGTCGATAACTAAAACAATATCACCTTCAGCCTCTAGTAGTGTGCGCAAAATATGCTGTTTAAAAAGAATATCACCAAAAGACATTATACATGGCCCTTGGAAATGTTTGCTAGCAAGATAATAGGAGTAGAGAATGCCACTGGTATCGTGCTGGTCATTATCAATTTTAGTTATGTTAGGTAGATCTATTACTTCTTTTTTATAACCGACAACCACTGATATTTGGCGTATTTTACACTCATTCATGGTTTCAATTTGATTTTCTAAAATGCTTTTGCCAAAAGCTTCTAACATACATTTTGGTTTATTATCGGTTAGAGATCCGAAATTATCTCCTTTAGTTGCAGCCAAAATATATGCTGAAATATTTCGATCTTGGGGTAGGTAGCTCTCTTCTGCGGTTTTATATTCATCAGCATTTTGTAAGCGAAAAATCTCGCTAACTGGAATGATTTTTGGCTCAATTCCAACCAAGCTCTGTTCTTTATAAATTTGCTTAATACTGTTTTGCATAGCACTTATTGAACTACGCATTGTGTGGTTGGCCCATATAGCCAAGCTGGCACCTGCTTTTGCTAAATCTGCGGTTGGGGTTTTATAATATTTTGTTGGCACAATAACAATTGGTTTGCGATTATCCCAGTTTTTCATAAATTGAAAAATATCGGTAGGTTCAGCTAATTTACTGTGGATCAAAATAGCGTCTGCTCCTGCGTCGGCATAGGCATTAGCCCTTTTAAGGGCTTCTGTTAAACCCCAACCAGCTATGAAGGCTTCAACTCTGGCAACAATGATAAAGTCTTCATCTTTTTGTGTATCTTTTCCTGCTTTAATTTTCCCGCAAAATTCGTCAATATCAGCTAATGGTTGTCTCTCTCCACCAATAAAAGAGTTGGTTTTAGGAAAAATTTTGTCCTCAAGGCAGACACCAGCTATATCTATAGATTCCAATTTTTTTACAAGTCGACGCACACTATTAAAATTGCCATATCCTGTATCTCCATCCAATAATATAGGTAAGGATGATGCATCAGACATAAACTCTAAAATGTCCAGTACTTGGGTCCAGCTCATCTCGTTGTTGTCCCGCACTCCCATGGAGGCAGAAATGGCTAGACCACTACCCCATATACCTTTAAAGCCTGCTTCTTCAACAATTTTAGCTGAAATACCATTATGGGCTTCCATGATAAATTCTATATTATTACTGTGTAGGAGACTCTTAAGTTGCGTTGTTTTTTTCATTATCAAGTTTCTTTAATTAAAATCTAAATGGTTCTAGATATGTTGTTTTTAATATCCATAGGGTATAAAACGCTAAGGCCATTAGTATAGCAGTGCTTACTATTTGTAGATATAGTGCTGCTAAGAATATATTCTGTTTTTGTTGCAATGGTTTGTGGTCTGATTTAACAGTGGCTTTGATATAAGAGTAACGTGGGGCAGTAGCTTGGATTTCAAAATTTAAAACCATAACCACCAAGTTAGAGGGTAACTTGGTGGTTATGGTTTTAATGGTTTTAATGGTTACAATTTGTACCATTATTTTTCTAGGTTGAAACGTGAGGTGATATTTTTTTACGTTTTGCAAAAATCTCTAACATTTTCCAATGGACAATGGGAATTTCGGTTAGATCATCTAGGTGTAGTACGTACAGCTTGGTGGCTTGTGCTGTTTTAAAGCTCCACGAAATATTGCTGCTTGAGAGGTAGCTGTGTTCACCAAAAAATCCACCACTCTTTACTACTTCTAAAACACGACCTTGTTTGTTGTATATGTTAACCTCACCAGTTTCAACCAACCAAAGCCCCATCTCATTACTAACAGTAATTTCACTATTTGCAGGCATGGTGATCTGTTTCATAGCCTTAGCAATGTTTCCTAATGACAAAAATGTGGTCTTTTCACCAAATAACCATGTTTTACGCAAGAACCATATTTTGTCCAAGGTTGCTCGCATGTCTGTGATAAGGTTGTTTTTTTCTAGAAAATTCTTTAACAGTGGTATAGAAAAACTAATGACACTACAGTGGGAGTATGCCCGGTAGGTTCCGTTTAGGGTTTCTTCTTTGTTAAAAAGGTTACTTTCGCCAATTAAAGATCCTAAAGCTAGATGGTTGCTAACACCGGATTCTGAGTCTAGGTAAACTACTGTGCCAGCAAGAATCATATCTACATGGTCAGTTTGACAGCCATATTTGTAGATAATAGTACCTGCATTATATTCAACAACCGGACAGTTTAGGAGTATACGTATTTGGCCATCTTCTACCCCAGGAAAAAAGCTGCTTAAACAGTTAAATGCCCTTTGGAAAAGATAGTTGTGGTCACCTGCTATAAGAACATCAATCGCTCCAAAAGATGTGTCAGAACCTATCTCCATCTCTTCTGTGGTAAGTTTTCGGTCAATATGAGCTAAAACCAGACGTTTAGATGGGTCGTCACGATAATCAGATGCTACACCGTGAATCATACCACCGCCGATGTCCAGTTTTTTTAGATCAGCAGGTATTTTGTAATCTTTTTTTATCTGTTCTATAAACTCGGCTGGAACATCATTTGGTCCATCACCTACCATTCCATCCATAACCTTAAATGATGATAAGTCTGACCAATGTGAGTAGCTCTTATAACCGTCTTTGTCTAAAGCGCGGAATGTAAGTATGTTGGTTTCTGTTGGGTGGGGTGAATACATAGGCATCACCTCTAGACCATCGCAATCATTCCAAACATTAAATTTTAAATCGCATATCTCAAAAAACTGACCAAATTTATCTTCTTCTATAGATATTAATTCAGCAAATTTTTTAGTTACAGCAGCGCGAACAGGCGGTGTTGCAAAATATTTTAGTCTGTGGTCAGAGTGGATCAAAGCTGGAAGACCAGCAAAATGGTCATCATGTCCATGAGTGTGGAAAATTCCGGTAACTTCACTAATATCAATACCCAAGGCAACCATGGTTTGTAAAATACCTGGCCCTGCATCCACTAAATATATTTGCCCTTGGAACATTACTATACTGCCCATACTAGGACGGTTTTGATCCCAGCCATCACCTTCACCACGGTGTAAAATTGCAAAATACTGCCGTTTGAAACGATAGTTGCCTAGTTCATATGGTGGTTCGTAAATGATATTTGGCGGTAGGTTTAAGTCAATGGTTGTTGACTCTCCCCTAAAGGAAAATTGGTATTTATTGGAGCCGACACGACAGACAGTTACGCCGTTGCGTATTTCAACAGTTTTATCCCCTATCTCTAGGGTATCGAGGGATGCGTCTGGAGTACCAATTTTACCAAAGGCAAATTTTAGTTTAATCCGCATCCAAATATCTGCAGTAGCTTCATCAACACCGCAGGCCATAATCTCTTCTTTTGAGACTAAACCGTATTGACCCCGGTAGATATAATTCATCTGCGCTTGTACCTGTGCAGATGTGCCAATTAACATGGGTTTAGCACCAGTATTATTAGGATGATTTGGGATACCCATACCCTGTAAATATAGCATTTGTAAAACTGGAAATTCAGCAAGGTTGGCAAAACCACCATTTTGCACTAAAAAGTCAGATAGAAGGATTACATTTGGCCCGGTTTCACAAGTTACACCGTTTTTATCAACTGTTTTGATAAAACCTTGGCGACGAAGATGTTTTACCACCTCACCAGGACAACCACATAGTATGTATAGTCCGGCCTCTGGAACTTGCAGCCAAAATACTCCTGGAGCAACACGAATCGTTAAGAGATTTTGCATCGCTTCACGCAGAGCATTTTCGGTCTTGCCTAAAGCTTCAACTTTTTCTGAGAGCTGGGCGGTTCGTTGCTGAACAAGTTTTTCTAATTGATCATGCTGATTTTTAAACTCTATCTGGTTTTTTATTCTACGTTGCAGTATAGCAGGGTCAAAAGGTTTAGATATATAATCAATTGATCCCATTGCAAGGCTTTTAGCTGCTTCTTGTTCTTCTTCTTGTGATGTGATAAATACAATGGGCGTATCTTGGTTTTTTTTGTTGGATTTTAGACGTTTACATACCTCATGACCATCCATGTCTGGTAAATCTAAATCCAACAATATTACATCAGGCTTCTGCTTAATCTTCTCGAGGGCCTCTTTACCGTTTTCGGCAAAAATCAGGTCATAATCATTTTGAAGTATCGAAGTGAGAAGCTTAAGATCTTCTGGATCACCATCTACTACTAAAATTTTTTGTTTCATTGCAAAGACTTCGTCTCAGGTTAAATTGACCCAATTATCATACTTAACTATAGACCGTTGCAGGACTTATTTCAAGTACTAAGCTAAGCCAGTATTGTTAACATTTTTATCTATCATCAACAACTTGCTAGGATAACAGTTGTTAAAAAATTGTTTAGTAGTGGGCTTTTAAGTTTGCACAAATTTTAAAAACTTATATTTATAAAGATAGGCCTTTTTTAATTACTAAGCGGATGCTGTTAGCTCTGTAAGTACTGTCTCTACCTGGGAAAACTTCAAATTCTATAACATCACCGGGAACAGGTATATTTTCAGGGCTTATTAACTCTGAAACATGGACATAGACATTGTTTCTTCTGCATTTGGCGAAACCATAGCCTTTATCCTCAAAATATACTGTAATAATAGCTCTTTCAATACTACCAATCTGTAGGTTATCTCCAGAGCCTACAATTTCTGAGTACTCCTCTTCCCCATTATCATTTTTAATATCTATGGCAATCAAGCCTTCAGTATCAGAACCTGATCCAACGGTAAACTCTACAACATCATTAATTTGAATATCTTTTGAGTTTAGTTCTTGAGGAAGGGCAAAAAATCGAATTAAGCCAAAATCTTGGTTATGTATGGTGATATGAGCTGAGCCATCGGCTTCTATAGATTCTATCTGGCCTTGCATTCGGCTTCCCATAACCAGTACCGAGCAGGCTTGAGGACGACCCTCTTTGCCAGGTTTTATGACGAACTGTACGTGATCATGTTCTTGCACAGGTGTTTGATTGATCACGTAGGTCATGTGAAAGTAAATTTCGTTATATTCCTGATCTTCAGTATAAAATTGTATAAAGCCAAAACCTCTCTCTTTTTTAAAAGCTGAGATCCTGCCAAAATGTACCTGCTCATCAGGGGATGTGTCAGATAGTATTGAGCTTGTTATTTCATCTTCAATGGGGTGAGTAGAAAGAAAATGGCTTGGTTGTACCTGCCAGTTAATGGAAAAACAGGATATAGGATGGGTAAAAGCTGGCAGTTTTACGGGTGGTTGTTCAATAAAATAGTCTTGCTGTGGTCTGTTAATTACTTCCCCAGCCTTGGAGTGGATAGTTATATTTTCTCCTGGCTTAACTAAAGGGGCATGAAGCAAAATGGCATTACCTCTGGCGCGGATTGCCAAGTAGATGGCAATGTCAACACAAGCACCGATATAGTCAATACGGTTGTCTGTTAAGTTAACTTTATAAGCTTGTCCAGTTGCAACACCAATAGCGCAACTTGAGTGGCCATCAATTGTTTTTATGCTCTCTTGTAGATCAACAGCAGCTTGCACCCCATTAAAGGTATCCTCAAAAATTACGAGGATACCTTCGCTGGATAATCTGACAACCTGACCAGAATAGGTGTGGATTATTTTGCTAGATGCTTCAAAAAAATCATTAAAAAAAATCGCCCAATCGAAGTCAGACATGCTCTTTTTAGCTTGGTCAGAATTAAAAATCCTGATCTGCAAAAATGTTTTTTCGACTGGATTATTTTCCATTTTTTAAGCTATTACTTGCGCTTAATGGATTCAATAATAACTGCTTCTACAGGAACATCACTATGTCCACTGCTCATGCCTGTTTCAACAGCAGCAATTTTATCAACCACATCCATTCCATCAACCACTTTGCCAAATACAGCATAACCAAAGTCACGGCCGCCGTGGTCTAGAAAGTTGTTGTCATTTACGTTGATAAAAAATTGTGATGTGGCACTGTCCACTACTTGTGTACGGGCCATGGCGAGAGTACCACGATTATTTTTTAAACCGTTGTCAGCCTCATTTTTAATTGGGGCGCTGTTATCTTTTTCGCTCATGTCAGGCAGCATACCACCACATTGAACCATAAAATTTGGTATAACCCGGTGAAAAATAGTGCCATCGTAAAAACTATCATCAACATATTTTAAAAAGTTTTCGACAGTAATTGGGGATTTCTCAGCGTCAAGTTCAATAGTAATTTCGCCAAGTGAAGTAGTCATAATGACCATGGGAGTTGCTCCAGATTGTAAGTTTATATGTTTTTGTCCAGGGTAGGTCTGCTCTGCCGCAGCTGGTTGAATAGTAAAGCCGACCATAAAAATAAGAGCAATGTAGTAAAATCGAATGCTATTGGTCAATGGATTCTCCCAAGTAGTT